>DATBMR010000307.1:0-5508 GCA_036554745.1 Binatia bacterium | reverse complement strand
AAACGATAGAAGCGAAAGAAGTAATTGTCGATCGGCAGGATCTCGACATCGTTGAATCCCGCTTCGCGCGCGTAGGCTCGCAAGGTGTCCGGCCGCATTACCGTGCCGGTTTCGACCGACGGCTTGTCGGCCATGCCCACGGGCAAGCAGTGCAAGATACTCCAGCCATACATCATCCAGTCGACATCATTTCTGGTCGTTGAGAACGATTCGCCCACGCGTTCATCAACCACCAACACCGTACCGGTCGAGCCGGCGAGCTGCTTCATGGCTCGCAGGGCGCTGATCGGATCAGCCATATCGTGAATACATTCGAAGGCGGCGACCAGGTCATATTGGCCGGCGAGCCCGGGATCCGCGGCGTCGCGCACGTGAAATGCCACGCGATCGTCGAGCCCAGCCACACGGGCGTTTCGTCTGGCCAATTCCACTGACGGCTGATCCAGGTCGAATCCATCAACCTGCGCTTTCGGATAGTTTCTCGCAATGGCGATGCTCGACCATCCGGCTCCCGCACCCACATCGGCGACGCGCGCCGGCGGGTCGGAGAGTAGCCGGTGGTGAACGTCTGCGATCTTGGGCAGCCAAGAGCTGCCCATCTCTTTCAAAAACATGGCCCGGTTCATTCCCGCCTGACCCTCGATGAGATCCGGGCCGTAGGCGCCGTAGGCAACGCCGCCGCCGGTTCGATAGGCCTGTAGGATTGCCTCGAGCGGACGTAAAGCACCGGCGAGTATGATCGGCAGCGCCCCTAGATAATCGAGACTGTCTTCATCCACCAGCACCCCTCGATAAGGCTCCGGCAGCGTGTATCGCCGGCTCTTTGCGTCGATCGTTTCGTCATCGACTTCAAGAATGCCAGAGATCGCCTGCTGCTCCAGCCATTCTCTCGCGTACCGTTCATAAGTGCTTGTCCGCGCCGCTAGTTCCAGTGAGCTAGCCGGACCATGGTCGCTTAGCGCGCGGTAGTAACCGAGCCGGACGCCAAGATACATTCCGAACAGCTCAAATGTGCCGCGGGTCGACTGAAGTATTCTTTCAATAAAGGTTTCCGTTTGTTGGGCTGTGCTCATGGCGAACACTCACTTTTTGATTCTGGCTGATTGTGGATGTCTCGTCGGTTTGATGCTTGGAGCGATTGGGGTTCGCGCGGCGATTCCGGTTTTCGCGCAAAGAAGTTCACGCCCTGCACGTATAAGTCCTTGGACAACTTCGTCTTGGCCGACGTGCCCTCGTAGCAATCGAAACGCTCGACGATCTTGTTGTCGACAAAACCGATAGCCTTAGTCAACTCGTAAAGCTCCGCCTCCGGCAGAGCGCCACCGATTCAAGCAGCCCAGAGTTCGACGTCGCTCCGTGCCGTCAGCGAAAGCTCGCGCTGCACGACCACGTCTGCAAGATAGAGCCGACCTCCGGGCTTAAGCACTCGGTAGACTTCGCCGAACGATCGCGCTTTATCGGATGATAAATTCAAGACGCCGTTGGAGATCACAAGGTCGACGCTCTTGTCCTCCACCGGCAACTCTTCAATCAGGCCCCGACGAATCTCGATAGTTTTCCATAAACCGCTTTTGACGGCGGCTTGCTTGGCACGCTCGATCATCGCTGGTGTCATGTCGACGCCGATGGCACGCCCCGTGGGTCCGGTCCGCCTTGCGGCCAGCAACAAATCCATGCCGGCGCCGCAGCCGATGTCCAGGACGATTTCTCCGGGTTGAATAGGACCGATCCGATGCGGGTTGCCGACGCCGGCAAAGGACGCTGTCGATTCCTGAGGAAGCGTTGTCAGTTCCTCCGGATTGTATTGCAGCATCTGGGCGGCGTATTGGTCACCGCGATGGAAATGAAAATCACCCTGTGGTTCACGGGCGACACGGTCGTACTCGGCACGCACAAGTTGCCGCAACTTAGCGACGTCGAAGCCGACCGGACACGTTGTAGCCATAAAATCTCTCCGCTAACCTTTTCGGGCTTTGCTTTCCAGGCTCCATTCACGCGAGCTTTAGGGACTCAACGCCCGTGCTGTGACATGCCGGAGTCATGCTTTTGATCCATACCCCCCTCAGCAGGGTACTCTATTGGATGCCTGTAAGGGAGCACGATATAGATGACCGCTAAGGCAAAGAGCAAAAATTCTTCCACTGCCATATAGCCTCATTTTCGTCAGGTGGTCCCGACCTGGTCACTTACGAGAGACGCAAAATAGCTCTTTTCACCCGCCGCCACAGGGCGGGGCCGTCTCAGCATTGGAAACAAGGGTGGCGAGGCGCCCACCTGAATCGTTCCGAGCAATTCGAATCCATGACGCTCATAGAGCGGGATGTTTTTCGGGCTCGAGGACTCGAGATAAGCGAGTTTGTTCTCGCCATCACAGCGCTCAAGCACGTGTTTCAGCAGCGCCGAGCCGTAGCCTTGGCCTTGTTTGGCGGGATCGACGCCGATCATAGGCAGATACCAGTGAGGTTCGGCGGGATGGTAACGATCCATCTGATCAAGCACTCCCACCACTTCCGCCCGATGCCGCTCCGGAATGCTATCTTGCAGCAGCGTAAGAAGCGCTTTTTCATCGGAATGGCTTCCCGGCGGGAGCCAAAGCGCTACTCCCGCGCAGTTGTCAACACAAAAGGCGGTGTCGTGCTCGAACGCCGCGCCCGCGA
The DNA here is from genome assembly GCA_036554745.1 of Binatia bacterium. Taxonomy (GTDB): domain Bacteria; phylum Desulfobacterota; class Binatia; order UBA9968; family UBA9968; genus DP-20. The sequence goes on along the minus strand of DATBMR010000307.1, from coordinate 2,851 downwards.
ATGCTTTGACAAATCTTGGAAAGTACTCAAGGTACCGTTGCGAATCGGAATAGAGCCATCGCGCGGCGGGGTCGCCGCTAAACGCCCGCACTAACGTGTCAATGACGAGATCCTGTTCAGCTTTTTTAACCGCGATCATTCCTGTGTCTCCTATGACTCGTAATTGTTCTGCCGGCATAGTCCCGCCGCTTTCCTCGCGCGTCGCTTGTGTCCTTCGCGGCTAACTCTCCGTTTTCGCGCAATCATCAGGGTTTGATGTTCTGGTTCACATGAAAAACATTTTCCGGATCGTAACGTTTTTTGATCTCCTTCAAACGATTATAGTTGGTGCCGTAAGCCGCGGCGACGCGATCGCCCTCTTCCGCGGTCATAAAGTTAACGTAAGCGCCCGCCGATGCATAAGGCGAGCTCGCCTTAAAAAATTCCCGCGCCCAGCCGATACACTTCTCGTCATCCTGCTTTTCATCCCACCGGGAATGCACGTTTAACACGAACTTCGCGTCCCGGTGACCGTAGGCCATCGCTCCTGGAGCCACGCGGTTCGGGGCGCCGGCAATCAGACCTATGAATATTTCGCACTGGGGCGAGGGCAATCGGCCGGCGTATTCGATAATCGAGTTGAGCGCGCCGTCGCCGAGTTCGGTGAAATTGTGGGATTTCCAGTAGTTTCTCGCTCCCGGCGTCAGCAGTGGGTCGAACGCCTTTTGCCATGCAACGTAGGGCTGAGCACCGAAATGTTCGCCGTGGGCGTCGCCGAAGGTGCGCAGAGGAGCGATGAGTTTTTCTGCTTCCGCGGCGGTGCCGGCATAAAAGACCGGCAGCACAACGACTTCCTTGCCGTGCACATTTTCCGGAAGAAACGGCAATGGAGGAGCCTTGCGGAGGACAACCCACACGTTGAGCTCCTCGGGCGCGGAGGTTACGAATTGACGATAACGGGTAAGTATCTGCTTCGCCTGGTTAAAAGGAAAAACGATCAACCCGGCGAATATTTCGGGACCGACAGGGAAAAGTTTGAATTCGAATTGGGTGACAACTCCAAAATTTCCCCCTCCCCCGCGAATTGCCCAGAAAAGATCCGCGTTGTCGGTTTCACTTGCACGTATTTTCTTACCATCGGCCGTAATCATGTCGACAGCGACGAGATTGTCGATCGTCATGCCGTATTTGCGAGTCAACCAGCCGAAGCCGCCGCCCAGCGTCAAGCCCGCGATACCGGTGGTGGAATTGATTCCTATCGGCGTCGCCAGTCCATGTGCCTGAACCGCTTCATCGAAATCTGCGAGTGTCGCTCCGGGTTGAACGTAGGCGCGCTTTTTCCCGGTATCGACGCGGACAGCCTTCATTTTAGAAAAGTCGATCGTGACGCCGTTGTCGCACAGAGCATTTCCTGCGATGTGGTGTCCGCCGCCACGAATCGAAAGTTCCAGCCGATTTTTCCGCGCAAAGTTGATCGCCGCCGGTACATCGTCGGCGTTTGCGCACTGCACGATCACTGCGGGTCGCCGATCGATCATGGCGTTCCACACCTGGCGGGCCTCCTCGTATCCGGGATCTTCGCGAACGAGTATGCTGCCCTTAACCATACCTTTGAGATCTTCTCTCAGCTTCGATGTTTGTGGTGCCATCTTTGTGATCTCCTCCTTGGGTTTAGGCTATTAGCAAAACATGGGGGCCATCTGCTCGATTTGTTGTCTGGCCTCAGGCTTGATCTGTTCCACAGTCGCCAGAAAATTCGGGTGCGTCATGCCAGTACCGAGATAGGTCCATCGCATCCCCTTGAGCACCGCGTCGTTCACTTGGGCGCGCTCGCTTGACGAAAGTTTTTTGCCGGTAGCCTGCTCCAAGTTTTCGAGCTCGAACTCCGCCTGCTGCTTGATGCCGTCGTCAATAAAGCCGCCGATCTCTGCATACTCTTGAAAAGCCTGATCGATCTCCTTCGGAGTAGCACTCTCGACTAGTGACTCGACGATCAAGGTGTCGAGCTTGGTGTGCTGTGACTCTTCCAGCCAATGGTGCTTGAGCAGGCTCTTGAACTGCGGGTCGAGATTGTCGTTGTCACGCACCCCCTCGATGTAGTGTCGCAAAGTGATCCACTCGATGTGTAGAATTGCAATGGCGACTCCCAGGGGACTGTGCGACAGCACAAACCGCTTCACATCTTCGGCGGGACCGATGAAATCGCACTTGCTGCCGAATCCCTTCTCAAATTCCTGGCGGAAACGCTTGAAGAGATGAATGTGCTTGGCTTCTTCGCCGGCAAACTGAAGTAGCGCCCGTACCCGGTGGTCGTCCCCGGAGAGTTGCGGTCGCGCATGATCCACGACATATGGCAGAATGAACTCTTCCACCAGACCGAACATGGCGAGGTATTCATGACCGCGAATCTGGTTCAATGTCAGCTGCTCCTCCGGCGTAAGGAATGAGAGCTGCTTTACCTGCCCCAAGGACTCAGGCAAAAACGGTTTGGTGAAGTCGAGCTGTTTATCCCCACCGATTAAATCTTCGACCTTCCAGGCGATCCGCTCGGAAGCCGCCAGCGCCGCCTGATATGTATAATGATGGTCCATGTACTGTCCCTCCCTTTATAAATCTCAATCGATCTGAAGTTGAAAGCGTGCTGACCGAGTACTAGAGCAGCCCGCATGCCAGATCGCTGAGATTCAGGTTTTCTTTAGAAACCGACATTTTAGCGACGAGAGACAGCAACTGAACGATTGTGAGATCTCGCTAGTCGTGAGATCTCACAGCGACCGACGCGAGATCTCACTACTCGGCGTTCAAGTAAACATGCTCAGAATTTCTCGCGTTTAAGGCGAAGCCGCCGCGCGGCAACGCGAGCCTGACCGGG
>DATBMR010000289.1:0-34328 GCA_036554745.1 Binatia bacterium | reverse complement strand
CGAAGATCGTCAGGCTGAAAGCGAGAATGATCAGCGACAGGTTCCAGACCTTGAGCATGCGCCGGCGCTCCTGCACTTGAATCGAATGAAGGAAGGCGGTGGCCGGCAGCCAGGGCATGAACGCCGCGTTCTCGACGGGGTCCCAGGCCCAATAGCCGCCCCAGCCGAGCACGTGATACGACCACCAGGCACCGACCAAATTTCCAGCGGTCAAAAAGAACCAGGCGATTATCGTCCAGCGCCGTGTGCTCGTGATCCATGCTTCGTCGAGCTTGCCGGTGATCAGCGCGGCCATGGCGAAAGCATAAGGGACAGTCAGGCCGACGAAGCCGGTATAGAGCAGGGGCGGATGAGTCATCATATTCGCATCTTCAAGCAGCGGATTAAGACCGCGGCCGTCCGGCGGCACAGGGGACATGCTCTCGAAAGGATTGGAAAGAAAGGCGATGACGCCGAGGAAAAATGCCGAGACAATGGAGAAAATCATCAGCACCCACGGCATCATCTCGCGATGGCGGTCGCGGTAGAGCCAGGCCGTTATGCCGGCAAAGATGATCAGTATCCACTCCCAGAGCAGCAAGGAGCCTTCGAGAGCGCCCCATAGGCCGGTAACGCGATAATAGATCGGCGTTGCCCGGGTTGTATTAAAAGCGACGTACTTAATAGAAAAGTCGGTGGCAACGAGTGCGTAGATCAGCGCGCCGGCGGCGACCAAGACCAAGACGAACTGACCGAGGATCGTGTAGCGCGCGAGAGTCAAATAGCGCGGCTCAGCCCAACGCGCCGCCATTAGCGGACTAGCAATGCCGCACAACGCTAGGAGAAAGGCGAAGACGACGGCGATGTGGCCGAGGATGGCTGTCACTTGGCGGTGGCTTCCGCGGCCGGAACGAAGCTCGTGAGGGGAGGCTTGCCGTCGGCGTGGGGGCTGTATTCTTCGGCGTGCTTGGCCATGATGGTCGTGGCATGAAACACGCCGTCGGCGCCGATCCGACCTTCCACAACGGCGCCTTTACCTTCGGTGAAAAGATCCGGCGGCACGCCCCTGAAAATGACCGGGAACGTCGCGGCCCCGTCGGTGATATCGAAGCGGTAGGTCAGATTCTGGAGGTCTTTTTGCATGGAACCTTTGACGACCATACCACCCATGCGGAGAAATTTATCCAGTCGCCCGTGCTCCTTCGCCTTGAGCTCAGAGGGGGTGACGAAGTAGACGATCGCGTCCTGCATGCCGCCGTAAATCATGTACGACAGCACCGCAAGGATGATCAGTCCGCCAATCAAAAAACGCCTATTCTTTTTCATATCCAGGGCTCGCTTGCGACCGCAGACGCTCAAGCTCTGCAGCCGCTTCGTTGTAGCGGCGCTTCAAACTATAGAAATACAACGAGATCACACCCCAAACAATTCCATAGGCAGCTGCGACAAAACCCCACGCCCTCATTACAGGCCGCGCTCCAGCCGGAGTGATTTGATCTCCTGGCGCATCTCGCCGATCCGATACCGCAGCGACAACAGATAGAAGTAGAGCAGTAGAAAGCCGACGAAGCTGATCGTCAACGCCGTCAACATGCTCGGGTGAACGTTCTCCCACGGCAATTTATCCGGGCGCAGAATCGATGGCGGTTGATGCAGCGTCCGCCACCAGTAAACCGACATATGAATCAAAGGTATATCGAGAAAACCGATGATGCCGAGTACGGCCGCTGCAATGGCGGCGCGCTGCTCGTCTTCGATCAGCGCTCGCAGCATCAGGTAGCCTACGTAGATCAATAACAAAATCGCTGTTAAAGTTAAGCGAGCGTCCCAGGTCCACCAAACCCCCCAGGTCGGCCGGCCCCAAATGGAGCCCTCGATGATGGTAAGCGCGGTAAAAAGCACACCGATCTCAGCGGCGGCATAGGCGAGAATATCGTCCCGTTTTTCGCGTTTCCAGAGATACAAGGCGCTCCCGACAAACACCAGGAAGTAGGAAAGATAGGCGATCAAGATGCTTGGCAGATGCAAGTACATGATACGTTGCACCTCACCCTGATAGGCATCCGGCGGCGCGATCACCAACGACCAATAAAGACCGACGCCAACCGCGACCAGCGCCAAAGCGCCGAGAATGCCCTTTCTCTTGTACGCCTGTTTGTTCACTTCAATTTTCGATGACCCAATCGAAGATGAGCACTCCAGCGGTCAAAAATATCACGTCGAAACCCAGAAGCAGCCGTAGCCACGGCATCGCTTCGCCGATCTGGCCGGCGCGCAAAACCTCTTCCATGCAGCGAATGGTGGCCAGGATCACCGGGATCATCAGCGGAAACAGCACCAGCGGCAACAAGAGTTCACGCGCGCGCGCCTTCAACGTCATTGCCGACATGAGAGTTCCCAAGACACAGAAACCGATGGTCCCCAGTAAGGTAACCAGAAAAAATTGCGGTAGCAAATTCCACGAGCGGAGATTGAACAGAACCCAAAACAGCGGGATGACCACCGCTTCGACAAGCATCATCAAGATCAAGTTAAAGCCGGTCTTGGCGAGGAACAGCGCGCCGCGGTCGAGCGGCGAGAGCAGCAAGGCGTCCAAACAGTGGTTCTCGCGCTCACTCTGGAACAGATGCGCCAAGCCAAGTGTCCCGGTAAAGAGAAAAGCCAGCCAAAGCAGCGCCGGGGCCATTTCAGCGACTCTTTCGGGCGCAAGATCGAACGAAAAATGAAAGACAAACAGCAGCAAAGTGCCGAAGAAAAACATCGTCAGCAGACTGTCGCGCCGGCGCACTTCGAGAAGCAGGTCTTTCCATAGCAGCAAGTGCGCTTGCCGTAGCAGGGTCATGCGCCTCCCTGCGGCAAGAACTCACTAAATGCCCGATCGAAACTCGGCCATGGCTGGCGCTTGGGCTCGTCGAACGTCAACCGCCCTTGGTCCAGAATGAGCGCGCGCTGGCATAGAGTGAGCACACGCGAGACATGGTGCGACGCCACGATCACGATGCTGCCCTTGGCGCATTGGTCTTTGATAAAGGTTTCGAGCAAATCGATGCCGGTGCCGTCAAGTACTCCATACGGTTCATCGAGCAGCAGAAGCTCCGGCTGCAAAAGCAGCCACTTGGCGATCGACAGCCGGCACTTCATACCACTCGAAAGATTGCCGACGTAGTCACCGGCGCGTCGGCCAAGATTCACCTGCTCCAGGGCAGCGTCAATCGCAGGCGTAGCGCTGCGGCGATCGTAGAGCCGGGTGAAAAAGGTCAGGTTCTCTCTCGGGGTCAGGTTTTCGTAGAGATGATCTGCCGGTGCGAGCCAGCCGATTCGAGCTCGCAGTGCCGCCGCGGCGCGCGAGAAATTCACCGCGTCCATCCGAATGGTCCCGCTGGTCGGCGCGACCAACCCGGCAAGCAGCCGCAACAAAGTCGTCTTGCCCGCACCATTTGGGCCAAGCAAAGCGATGCAATCACCGGGCATGAGCTCGAGATTGAGCTCTCTCAGCGCCCATAAGAAGCCATAGGCTTTGGCCAGTCTGTCGACGGTTACATGCAAGGTCTCGATCCGATTAAATCGATGAGGAGCGTCGCCAAATCACGAGTTGAACGAATATAGTGGGCGCATGGTGTGGATTCAAGTACAGCCGTAAATAGATGTTCTTACGGCCGTGGTTTGACATTTTCGCCATGACTCCCCTATGTAACTAACAGCGAAATTGACGATGACACCAAGGAGGAATTGATGAATCCCATCGTTACGGTCACCGGATTCTGGGATGCGTTCATAACGAAGATTGGGGTATTCCTGCCGAATTTGCTGATTGCGGTGGCCATCATCTTGCTCGGTTGGGTGATCTGTAATTTGATCAAAAGAATCGTTGTTCGTTTATTGAAGCTTTGCCAGTTCGACGCGCTCGCAGCGCGCGCCGGTATCACCCAGATCCTGACGCGCGGCGGCATCAAGCAGTCGTCATCGGAAATCCTCGGTCTTTTGGTGTTTTGGTTTTTGTTTTTGATCGCGATCGTGACCACCCTTGAGACCCTCAACTTGAGCGGCGCAACCGATACACTGCACACAATCTACTTGTATATACCGAAAATCGTTGCGGCCTTAGTCACCCTCATCCTCGGTCTCTATTTCGCCAATTTCCTGGAGACCGTGACGCGTACTTCGTGCGCCAATGCCGGTCTCGAGCAAGCGGTGGCGATCGGCCGAGCCGCCTACATCGGAACGGCGATCTTCGTCGTTGCCGGGATTTTTGAAATCCTCGATATCGCATCGGAAATCGTCATCTGGGCGTTTATTTTGGTGTTCGGTGCGGTCTGTTTGGCGCTGGCATTGGCGTTTGGACTGGGGGGGCGGGAAGTGGCCGGACGATATCTCGAAAAATGGCTAGAGCAGAAGAAAAACGAGTAGTATCCGTGCCTTGACTCCCCCGAGCTAATCGGCTAGTTTCGGACAGTTACAATTTATTTTTGAGCAAATAGCCTAAGGAGCCGAGCCAATCGGCAAGGCCCTTAGGCTATTTTTGCACATGAGGAGAACATGGCAGAGTACAAAGTGGTAAAGGTCCCGAAAGACGGCGCTAAAATCACCATGGGAGCCAACAAGCAGCTGCAGGTTCCCGATAATCCGATTATTCCATTCATCGAAGGCGATGGCACCGGTCGCGATATCTGGCGCGCCTCTGTGCGAGTTTTCGACGCGGCGGTGGAGAAGGCTTACAAGGGCAAGAAAAAGATTCGCTGGATGGAAGTCTATGCGGGAGAGAAATCCTTTAAACTTTACAACGCTTGGCTGCACGAAGAGACGGTGCCGGCGTTCGCGGAATTTCTCGTAGGTATCAAGGGACCACTCACGACCCCGATCGGCGGTGGCATGACCTCGCTCAATGTCGGCCTTCGCAAGTTGCTCGATCTCTACGTCTGCCAACGTCCGGTGCGCTACTTCAATGGCGTGCCTTCGCCACTCAAACATCCCGAGTACGTTGACATGGTGGTGTTCCGGGAAAACACCGAAGATATCTACACCGGCATAGAATTCCCCAACGGCACGGAAGCCAATGCCAAATTTAAGTCGATTCTGAAAGAAAACTTTCCTAAGGAATATGCCAAGATTCGCTTTCCGAACACCGCAGCGATCGGCTTGAAGCCGGTGTCGGTGGAAGGTACCGAACGGCTGGTGCGCGCCGCAATTCAGTGGGCGCTCGCGAACCGGCGCAAGAACATTAATTTCGTCCATAAGGGGAACATCATGAAATATACCGAGGGCTCTTTCATGGAGTGGGGTTACGCCCTCGGCAAGCGTGAGTTCCGTAATGACGTGGTCACCGAGCGCGAGTCATGGATCTTGGGCAACAAGGAAGCCAATTCCAACTTGAGCATTGAGGACAACGCGAAAATGATCGATCCCGGCTTTGAAATGATGTCGCCCGACCAGCAAAACGACATCAAAAAAGAGGTCGAAGCCGCGCTTAAACTGTGGCCGACGCACGGCGAAGGCAAGTGGAAGAAGAAATTGATGCTGAAAGATTCCATCGCGGATGTCACGCTACAGTTCGTCCTCATCCGGCCAAAGGATTACGATGTCATTGCAACGTTGAACTTGAACGGTGATTATTTGTCTGACGCTTTGGCGGCGCAGGTCGGTGGCATCGGCATCGCTCCTGGCGCTAACATCAATTACGAAACTGGCCATGCGGTATTCGAGGCGACCCATGGTACCGCGCCAAAGTATGCCGACCTTGATAAGGTCAACCCCGGCTCGGTTATTCTTTCGGGCGAGATGATGCTGCGCTACATGGGCTGGTCGGAAGCTGCCGACCTGATCATCAAGGGCATCGAGGGGGCTGTCAACGCGAAGACCGTGACTTACGATTTCGAACGGTTGATGCCAGGCTCGAAGCTCGTGAGTTGCTCGGGCTTTGGCGATGCGATCGTCGCTAATATGTAACCCGATATCCGAGGAATGGGACAAGAAGCAGGCGAGAGGAAGTTATGGCGAGAAAGAAGATCGCATTAATCGGCGCGGGCAACATCGGTGGGTCGATGGCTCACTTGGCGTTGCTGAAAGGGCTCAGCGACGTGGTGCTGTTCGACGTCATCGAAGGTTTGCCGCAGGGCAAAGCGCTCGACCTTTCGCACGCCGGGCCGATTGAAGGCTTCGACGGCCGCGTTAGCGGTACTAACAAGTATGAGGATATCGAGGGTGCCGATGTTTGCATCGTCACCGCGGGAATCGCGCGCAAGCCGGGGATGAGCCGCGACGACTTGCTCGGAACCAACGCCAAAATTATCAACTCTGTGGCGGATGGGATCAAGAAATATGCGGCGAATTCATTTGTCATCGTGATCACCAATCCGCTCGATGCGATGGTGACCTTGATGCAGCGTACCCTTGGTTTTCCCAAGAATCGCGTGGTCGGTCAGTCGGGAATCCTGGATTCTTCACGCTATCGCTCGTTCGTGGCGAAGGAGCTAAATGTTTCCGTGAAGAGCGTGCAGGCGATGGTTTTGGGCGGACACGGCGATGATATGGTCCCGGTACGGAGCACCTGTTTCGTTGGCGGCGTACCGGTGGAAAAGCTCATTCCCTCGAGACGCCTGGACGAGATCGAAGCGCGTGTTCGAAACGCAGGCGGCGAGGTGGTCGCGCTTTTAAAGACCGGGTCGGCGTATTTTTCTCCGGCCTCAGCAGCCATTCAAATGGCCGAGGCTTATCTGTTTGACAAAAAGGAGATTCTGCCGTGCGCCGCCATGCTCGAAGGTGAATACGGCGTGAGCGGGTATTATTTCTGCGTGCCGGTCATGATTGGTGCCGGCGGGGTCGAGAAAGTCATCGATATCAGTCTCAATGCTGCCGATAAGAAGGCCTTCGATGAATCGCTCAGCCATGTTAAAGATATTGTACAGGCGATGAACCGGGTACTGGGCGTAGCTTAGGCCGGCGGCGACTTACCATCCTGACGACCCTGAGGCTAATGGGCTAGTCTAAGGGCCTCGCTCTAGATCAAGCCTTGCGCGATGAATATTCACGAGTTTCAGGCAAAGGAGATCCTCAAGCGCTACGGCGTACCGGTGCCGCGCGGCATCGTGGCGACCACACCGGAGCAAGCCAAGGCGGCTGCGTTGGAATTGGGTGGGGGCGTGGTTGTCGTCAAGGCGCAAATTCATGCCGGTGGACGCGGCAAGGGCGGTGGCGTCAAGGTCGTGCAGAGCCCGGATCAGGCTGAAGACGCGGCGCGCGCCATGCTCGGCAAAAACCTGGTCACCCATCAAACCGGGCCGGAGGGCCGTCAGGTGAGGCGGGTGCTGGTGGAGCAAGGGCTCCATATCGAGCGTGAACTTTATCTTGCGATGGTGCTGGATCGGGCACAGTCGCGCGTAACGGTGATCGGCTCGTCCGAGGGCGGCATCGAGATCGAAGAGGTGGCGGTACGTCAGCCCGAGAAAATTCTCAAAGAGACGATCGATCCGGTGATCGGTTTGGCCGGTTTCCAATGCCGGCGGCTCGCCTACGGGCTCGGCGTTCCGGCTGAGCTGACCGGCAAAATGACCATTGTCATGCAAGGACTTTATCGCGCCTATGAGAAATGCGACGCGGCGTTGGCCGAGCTCAATCCGCTAATCATCACGAAGGACGGCGAAGTGATGGCGCTCGACGCTAAGATGAATTTCGACAGCAATGCGTTTTTTCGTCAGAAGGAAATTCGGGCACTGCGCGATCTTGACGAAGAAGACCCGCGCGAAGTCGAGGCGAGCCGATACGATCTGTCGTACATTTCCTTGGACGGGAATATTGCCTGCATGGTGAACGGCGCCGGCCTGGCGATGGCCACCATGGATATCATTAAGCTCTACGGTGGCGAACCGGCCAATTTTCTTGATGTCGGCGGCGGCGCTGACAAAGACAAAGTCGCGCAGGCGTTTCGCATCCTGCTCGCCGACCGGCGCGTCCGCGGCGTGTTGATCAATATTTTTGGCGGCATCATGCGCTGCGACGTCTTGGCGCAGGGCGTCGTCGCAGCAGCACGCGAGCTGAATATCCATGTGCCGCTGGTCGTGCGCATGCAGGGAACCAACGTCGAGATCGGCAAAAAAATTCTCGGCGATTCCGGTTTGGCGATCATTCCAGCCGAAACCATGGCTGAAGCGGCGGAGAAGATCGTGAACGCAGTTAAATGATTTTTAGATTGAAAGACATGGAAACTAGACATCATGGATACGATGCATTCAGTTCTTTCTTCATGAATCGAAAATCGCAAATCCAAAATCGACAATAGGCAGATGGCGATCTTGGTTAACAAGGACACCCGCGTCGTTACCCAGGGAATTACCGGGGCGACCGGACAGTTTCATACCAAGGCATGTAAGGAGTATGGCACGCAAATGGTGGCGGGGGTGACGCCGGGGAAAGGCGGCGCGACCTATGAAGGCATTCCGATCTTCGATACGGTCGAGCGCGCGGTACGGGAAACCGGCGCCAGCGCGAGCGTCATTTATGTGCCGCCGGCTTTCGCGGCCGACGCGATCCTCGAAGCGGCCGATGCGGGTATTCCGTTAATCATCTGCATTACCGAGGGTGTGCCAGTGCGCGATATGATCAACGTGAAGCGCTTCCTCGCCGGGCGCAACTCGCAGTTGCTCGGTCCCAACTGCCCCGGAACGATTACGCCCGGCGAGTGCAAGATCGGTATTATGCCAGGACATATCCATAAGCCGGGCACCATCGGTGTGGTTTCGCGCAGCGGCACGTTAACCTATGAAGCCGTCGATCAGCTCAGCCGTTTGGGTCTGGGGCAGTCGACGTGTGTGGGCATCGGCGGCGACCCTGTGCACGGCTTGGAATTCGTCGACACCCTGAAAATGTTCAATCAGGACCCGGGCACTGAGGCGGTGGTGATGATCGGTGAAATCGGCGGCAGCGCCGAAGAGGAAGCTGCGGCGTGGATCAAGGCCAACATGAAAAAACCGGTGGTTGGTTTCATTGCCGGCCAGACCGCGCCACCCGGCAAACGCATGGGCCACGCCGGCGCGATTATTTCCGGCGGCATAGGTACGGCGAAGGAAAAAATCGACGCGATGAAACAGGCCGGTATCCGCATGGCTTCGTCGCCGGCGACCATCGGCCGTACGATGCAGGAGGCGTTAACAAGATTATGAGCGTGGAAAGAACCTTATCGATCGTCAAGCCCGACGCGGTCAAGAGAAACCTTATCGGTGAGATTCTCCGCCGCTTCGAAGGTGCCGGACTGAGGATCGCGGCAGGAAAGCTGGTGCGGCTGACACCGGAGCGGGCACAAGCGTTTTACGCAATCCATAAAGAACGGCCGTTTTTTGCCAGCCTGTGCGCCTATATGTCTTCCGGGCCGATCTTTGTTTCCGTGCTCGAGGGTGAAAACGCGATCCTTAAGAACCGTGAAATAATGGGAGCGACCGACCCCGCCAAAGCGGCAGCGGGTACAATTCGCAAAGACTGGGGCCATGACGTGGAGCAGAACGCGGTACACGGGTCCGATGGTCCGGAGACCGCAGCCAGTGAGATCGCTTTCTTTTTCCGACCAGACGAGGTTCTTTGAGCGCGCAGCTGCGTCCAACTCCCCGTTGGATTCGCATGTGAAGCCCAACATCAAAGATTTGAGCTTTAGTGAGCTGACCGCGTTTCTCGCCGAACGCAAGCAGCGGGTCTACCGCGCCCAACAGATCCGGCAGTGGTTGTTTCAAAAACGCGCTGCATCGTTTGCCGAGATGACCAATCTGCCGCGCGCGTTGCGCGAGCAATTGGAAGAGAGTTTGACGATCAGCAGGCTGAAGACCGTTCACCGGGTGGTGTCGCGTGACGGCACCGTCAAGTTTCTCTTCGGTCTCGGCGATGGCGCCCGCATCGAAAGCGTGCTGATTCCTGAGCCGCCGCGATTGACGCTATGTATCTCGACTCAGGCGGGTTGCGGCTTCGGCTGTGCCTTCTGCGCCACGGCGCTCTTGGGGCTCAAGCGTAGTCTGTCGGCGAGCGAAATCGTCGATCAGATCATCGAGGCGAGCCGAACTGTCGACGGCGATCAGCGCGTCACTCATGTGGTTCTCATGGGGATGGGTGAGCCTCTGGCGAATTACGGCGAGACGCTTAAGGCACTGGAGATCATCAGTGACGCTGAGTGGGGCCTCGGGATCTCGCCGCGTCGGGTGACGCTTTCGACCGTCGGCCTGGTGCCGCAAATGCAAAAACTCATGGAAGAGACTCACGTGAATCTTGCCATTTCATTACATGCCCCCACCGATGAGTTGCGCGGCAAGCTGATGCCGGTAAATCGCAAGTACTCGTTGCGCCAGTTGCTCGACTGCTGCCGCAAGCTGCCGATCCCGCGTCGCAAACGGATCACTTTCGAGTATGTCCTGCTCGGCGGCGTCAACGATTCCGAGCAGCATGCGCGACAGCTCGCCAAGCTGCTCCGCGGCATTCCCAGTAAAGTCAACGTGATCCCATTCAATCCCCATCCCGGCAGCGCATTTACAAGACCGCCGACTGAGAGCATCGAGCGCTTTCAAAATGTCCTGCGCCAAACGGGCGTGCAGGTCAATATGCGCCGGCCGCGCGGTGACGACATTCAGGCCGCTTGCGGACAGCTTCAAGGCGAGCAGACGGCAACGACGCGGAGGGGCGGAATCGCAGCTGAAGCGGTCTGACAGTCGCAGATGGTATCCCCAATGATCGGCGTTATCGGCGGTAGTGGTCTTTACCAGATGGGAGGGCTTGGCCGAGTTTGCGAGATTGAAGTCAAAACCCCATTTGGCAAGCCGTCGGATAAATTTCTCCGCGGCCGGCTTGGCGACGTCGAGATGATCTTCCTGCCGCGTCATGGCAAAGGACATCGATGGCTTCCCACCGAGGTGAACTTTCGCGCCAATGTTTTCGCTTTGAAAAAGCTGGGTGTTGAAAGAATTATTTCCGTCAGCGCCGTCGGTAGCCTCCGCGAAAGCATCGCTCCAGGAGACGTGGTTATCCCGGACCAGTTCATCGATCGTACGACGCAGCGTCCCAGCACGTTTTTCGGCAAGGGCCTGGTCGCACACGTCAGTTTGGCTGATCCGTTTTGCAGGGAGTTATCCGCCGCGCTCGCTGCGGCCGCCCGTTCGGAAAATGCCAAGGTCCATGACGGCGGGACTTATTTGTGCATGGAGGGGCCGCAGTTCTCGACTCGGGCCGAATCGCATCTTTATCGCAGCTGGAACGCCGACGTGATCGGTATGACCAACCTTCAGGAAGCCAAGCTGGCCCGTGAGGCGGAAATCTGTTTCGCCACCCTGGCGCTCGCCACCGACTACGATTGCTGGAACGAGCAGGCGGGTCATGTAGAAATCGAGCACGTGCTCACGGTGCTCCGGCAGAACATCGAGTTGGCGCAGCGCACCATCCGGCGCGCCGCCACGGAGTTAAGCCAGGCTCGTTCATGTATCTGTGCCTCGGCGCTAAAGGATGCTATCATCACGGACCGATCGCGAATTCCCAAGAAGATTAGGAAGGAGTTGCGCCCGATCATCGGGAAATACCTATGAGCGTCTTAGTAGTGGGCACCGTCGCCTTCGATTCGATTGAAACGCCATTCGGCTCGGCAGAGCGAATCCTCGGCGGCTCGGCCTCTTATTTTGCTCTCGGAGCAAGCTTTTTCACTCCCGTGAGGATCGTCGGTGTGATCGGCCGGGATTTTCCGCAAGACTACCTCGATCTTTTTACCCAGCGGCAGATCGATATCGATGGCATTCAGCGCGCTGACGGCGACACCTTTCACTGGCGCGGACGCTATCACGAAGACATCAATATGCGCGATACGATCGAGCTCCATCTCAACGTCTTGGGCAGCTTCGAGCCGAAATTGCCGGAACGCTACCGTGACGCCGAATATGTTTTCCTGGGCAATATCGATCCGGCGATGCAAATGGAAGTGTTGCGCCAGATCCGCCGCCTGAAACTGGTTGTCTGCGATACCATGGATCACTGGATTCGCGAGAGCCGCGACGATCTGAAGAAGGTGCTCCAGAGGATCGAAATCCTGGTCATCAACGACTCCGAGGCGCGATTGTTGAGCGGCTACGATAATATTGTCAAGGCGGCGCGCGCGATCCTCAAGATGGGTCCCAAGATGGTGCTGATCAAACGCGGGGAGTACGGTGTTTTGCAGTTTTCCGATTCCTCAATGTTCGCCACGCCGGCATATCCGCTCGAGGAAGTGTTCGACCCGACCGGCGCCGGCGACTCCTTTGCCGGGGGATTTCTTGGGCAGCTCGCGCGCTCGGCCGATCAGAGTCAAGGCGGACTGCGCCGGGCGATCGTGTACGGTTCGGTGGTGGCATCGTTTACGGTGGAGGACTTTGGCGTCAAGCGGCTGACTGACGTGTCTCTGGCGCAGATCGAGGAGCGGTATCAGCAGTTTGTTCAGCTGACCGATTTTCATTCGTGAGCCGATGGAGCTGTCGATTGTCCTGCCGGTTTTCAATGAAGAGGAAAACGTCGAACCGTTGATTGGCGAGATCCATAGCGTCATCTCCTCGTTGCAAAAAAGCTATGAGGTCATCGCGGTGGACGATGGTAGCCGGGACCGCACTTTCGAGATTCTGAGTCGGTTGCATAGAAGCCAACCGGCCCTTCTAGTCGTCCGACTCAAGCGTAACTTCGGCCAGACGGCGGCGCTGGCGGCGGGGTTGGCTCATGCGCAGGGTGAAATTGTCGTGCTCATGGACGGGGACGGGCAAAATGACCCTGCGGACATTCCCTCGCTGATCGCCAATATTCAACAGGGAAATGATTTAGTCGTGGGTTGGCGGGTTAATCGTCAGGACCCGTTTCTCAGCCGGCGCTTGCCTTCAATGATCGCGAACCGTTTGATATCCTGGACCACCAAGGTGAAACTCCACGATTACGGTTGCACGCTCAAAGCGATGCGCAAAGATATCGCGAAGGGTCTTAAGCTCTATGGCGAGATGCATCGCTTCATCCCGGCGATCGCCTACGAGCGCGGCGCCCAAGTCGCCGAAATCAAGGTCAATCACCGGCCGCGGCTCCATGGTCGATCGAAGTACGGAATCTCGCGCACATTACGAGTGGTGTTGGATTTGCTGACGGTCAAGTTCTTAAGCAGCTATTCGACGCGTCCTGCGCATGTGTTCGGACCGATCGGTGTGGTCAGCGGCCTTACGGGATTTGCTCTCGCGCTCTATTTGACCGTGCAGAAACTTGTTTACCAACTGGAAATCGGCAACCGGCCGCTGCTCTTGCTGGCCGTTTTGCTAATTTTTATTGGCTTTCAGTTCGTGACGATGGGGCTCTTGGGCGAAATGTTGGCGCGCACCTACCATGAGTCCCAGGACCGGCCTGTTTATGTCATCGGCGAAGTGCTTCAGAGTGGAGGACGAACATGAAGTTGGCGATCGTGGGTGCGGGATATGTTGGCTTGGTTGCCGGGACCTGTTTTGCCGAGACCGGCAATGATGTGATCTGCGTCGATATTGATGAACGCAAGATCGCGGCGCTCAAGTCCGGTCATGTGCCGATTTACGAGCCGGGATTGGAGGAGATGGTCCGGCGCAATGCGGCGGAGCAGCGGTTATCGTTCGGCACGGATTTGTCGGCGGCGGTAAAAAAATCGGCGATCGTCTTCATCGCGGTCGGAACACCTCAAGGGTCGAACGGCAATGCCAACCTCGACTACGTGCGAGCCACTGCGAAGGGAATCGCCAAGGCGATCGATTCGTTCAAGGTGATCGTCACCAAGAGCACCGTTCCGGTGGGTACCGCGGATCATATCAAGCAATGGATCGCTGAGGAAACGGATCAGCCATTCGCGGTCGTCTCCAATCCCGAGTTTCTCAAAGAAGGCGCGGCGGTGGATGATTTTATGAAGCCCGACCGGGTCGTGCTCGGCGGGGATCACGGCGAAGCCCTGGAGGCGGTCAAGGAACTGTATGAGCCCTTCGTTCGGACCGGTAATCCCATTCTTATCATGGACAGCCGCAGCGCCGAGATGAGTAAGTATGCTGCGAACGCCATGCTGGCGACCAAGATATCTTTTATCAACGAAGTGGCACGGCTATGCGAACAGATGCATGCCGACATCAGTGAGGTGCGGCGCGCGATCAGTTTGGACCGGCGCATCGGGCCGCATTTTATTTTCCCGGGTGTCGGCTACGGTGGGTCCTGTTTCCCGAAAGATATTCGGGCCATGATCAGCATGGGCGGCGACGATTCTGAAATGGTCTTGCTCAAGGCGGTCGAGGCGGTCAACCAGCGGCAAAAAAGCCTGTTGATCGAAAAAGTCAAACGTCACTTTGGCGCCAAATTAGCCGGCCTGACTTTCGCCGTGTGGGGACTCGCGTTCAAGCCGAGAACCGACGATATGCGCGATGCCCCCGCGGTTCCGGTCATTGAATCGCTGTTGGCGGCTGGTGCGCGCGTGCAGGCCTTCGATCCCGAGGCGATGGAAGAAGCAAGAAAAGTTTTCGGAGACCGGATCCAATATACTCACCGGAACTATGATGCGCTGCATGGCGCCTCGGCGTTGCTCATCCTGACCGAGTGGAACGAATTTCGCCGCCCCGACTTCGAACGAATTAAAAACTTGCTGGCCCAGCCGGTGATATTCGACGGCCGAAACGTTTACGACCCGCACGATGTGCGCAAACTGGGTTTTACCTACTACTCCATAGGACGTCGCGATGGCTAGATATCTGGTGACCGGCGGCGCTGGTTTTATCGGCTCCCATCTGTGCGAGAGTTTTCTCAAACGAGGCCACGAAGTGCTCTGCATGGACAATTATTCGACCGGCGCCAAGGAGAACATTGCGACATTCCTCAAGAATCCGCGGTTCCGGTTCATCGATCATAACGTCAGTCGCTACATCGAAGTGCCGGAGCCGCTCGACTACATCCTTCATTTCGCGTCGCCGGCGAGCCCGGTCGACTATATGGAGCTGCCGATCCCGACGCTCAAGGTCGGTGCGTTGGGAACGCACAATACGCTCGGGTTGGCGAAATCGAAAGGCGCGGTTTACCTACTGGCCTCGACTTCGGAGGTCTACGGCGATCCGCTCGTGCGGCCGCAAAATGAAGAGTATTGGGGCAATGTCAATCCGATCGGGCCGCGCGGCGTCTACGATGAGGCCAAACGTTTCGCCGAGGCGATGACCATGGCCTACTATCGCTACCATCATTTGAACACCCGCATCGTGCGAATTTTCAATACCTACGGTCCGCGCATGCGCCTGCACGACGGCAGGGTGGTGCCAAACTTTATCATGCAGGCGCTCAAGGGCGAGCCATTGACCGTTTATGGCCAGGGTCAACAGACCAGAAGCTTTCAGTACATCGACGACCTAGTCGACGGTATCAATAAACTGCTTGAGGTCGATCACCATCTGCCAGTCAATATCGGTAATCCTCACGAAATGACCGTGCTTGAATTTGCCGAGAGGATCATCAAACTTACCGGCTCTCAGAGTCCGATCGTCTACAAACCTCTACCGGAAGACGATCCGCAGGTGCGCCAGCCCGATATCACCAAGGCCAGGCAAATTCTCAAGTGGGAACCCAAGGTCGAGCTCGAAGAGGGACTTGCCAAGACCATCGACTATTTTCGCAGCCGGCTTCAAGGGGAAAAAACGTGAGAATCGTCGTTACCGGAGGCGCCGGATTCATCGCCTCGCACATTGTCGATGCGTACATCCAACGCGGCCACGAAGTTCATGTTGTGGATGATTTTTCGACCGGACAACGGAACAATCTCAATCCCAAGGCGGAATGTCACGAAACCGATATCGCGGATCCGAGAGCTGGTCACGTGATCCAAAGGATCAAGCCCGACGTGTTAAGCCATCACGCGGCGCAAATGGATGTGCGCCATTCGGTTACTGATCCCAGCTTCGACGCACGCGTCAACATTATCGGATTCATCAACCTGCTCGAAGCCTGCAAGAATTGCGGCGTGAAAAAAGTCATCTTTGCTTCTTCGGGCGGTGCTGTCTACGGCGAACAGGATGTGTTTCCGGCGGCCGAAGATCACCTGACCCGGCCCGCGAGTCCCTACGGCGTGAGCAAGCGAGCGGGCGAGCTTTATCTCTCATATTACCAGCAAGCGTTCGGCCTGCCGTACGTCGCCTTGCGTTATGCCAATGTTTACGGACCGCGCCAGTCCGCCAAGGGTGAGGCGGGTGTCGTGGCGATTTTTTTATCGTTGCTGCTGAGCGGGAAAACGCCCTTGATTAACGGTGATGGCAGGCAAACGCGCGATTATGTCTACGTCGGCGACGTGGTCAATGCCAACCTCGCGGCGCTCGAATCGACGTTCGTCGGCGCCGTTAACATCGGCACCGGGGTGGAAACCGACGTCGTAACGCTTTTCCATCATCTGAAGCAGCTTCTCAGCTGCCCGATCGAGGCGGTACATGGGCCGGCCAAGCCCGGTGAGCAGCGGCGTAGCTGTCTCGATGTGCATCTGGCGGCTCGCGTGCTCGGCTGGAGGCCGGAAGTCGAGTTGGTGAATGGACTGCGGCGCACGGCCGAATTCTATCGGAAAGCTGTCGGCCGATGATCCTCGACCACATTCGAAATTTTTCCATCATCGCGCACATTGATCACGGCAAGTCGACCTTGGCGGACCGCTTGCTGGAGTTTACCGGCGCAGTCAGCGCGCGCGAGCGGACCGATCAGATTCTCGACAGCATGGAACTCGAGCGCGAGCGCGGCATTACCATCAAAGCCAGCCCGGTGTGCCTGAGCTATCGGGCCAAGGATGGCAAAGAGTACGAGCTCAATTTGATCGATACTCCCGGTCACGTCGATTTCACCTACGAAGTTTCGCGCAGCCTGGCTGCCTGCGAGGGCGCGCTGTTGGTCGTCGATGCCGCCCAAGGGGTTGAAGCACAGACGGTCGCGAACGTGCACATGGCATTGGATCACAATCTGGAAATCTTGCCGGTGATCAACAAGATCGATTTGCCGAGTGCCGAACCCGAGCGGGTAAAAGCTGAGATCGAAGACGTGATCGGTCTAGACGCTTCCGGCGCGGTGATGGCGAGCGCCAAGGAAGGGATTGGCACCGAAGATATTCTCGAAGGCATCATTCGGTGTTTTCCGTCGCCGCGAGGTGATCCCGCGGGACCGCTGCGCGCCTTGATCATCGACAGCTGGTTCGATCCCTATCATGGCGCGGTTGTGATGATGCGCCTGTTTGACGGCGCTGTGCGGAAGGGTGTCAAGATCCGAATGATGTCGAGCGGCCGTGTTTTTGAAGTGCTCCGGCTCGGCGTTTTCTCGCCGAACCCGGTTGAGGTGGCCGAGCTCAAGGCGGGCGAGGTCGGCTTTCTGATGGCGGGTATCAAGGAAGTCGCCGAAACTCGGATTGGCGACACGATCACCACCGACGATAACCCGAGCGATGCCCCGCTCCCTGGCTTCAAGCCGCTAAAACCGATGGTGTTCAGCGGACTTTATCCAACGGACTCCGCCCAGTACCAGGCACTGCGCGAAGCGCTGGAAAAGCTCCGCCTTAACGACTCCTCGTTCACCTACGAGCCGGAAACTTCCCAGGCGCTGGGGTTCGGGTTTCGCTGCGGCTTTCTCGGTCTGCTGCACATGGACATCGTGCGCGAGCGGCTCGAGCGCGAGTTTGGCTTGACCCTGATCACCACGTCGGCGACCGTAAGTTACCAGGTGATCACCACCAGCGGTGAAACGCTGATGATCGACAACCCGGTGCGGCTGCCGAACGAGTCCGAGATCGAGCGCATCGAAGAGCCGGTGATCCAGGCGAGTATCCACCTGCCCCAGGAGTTTCTCGGCGGCGTGCTCAAGCTCTGTGAAGAAAAGCGCGGTACGCAGAAGGAAATCCGCTATTTGGGGCCGAAACGCGTGATGCTGGTTTATGAGTTGCCGCTCAATGAGATTGTCGCCGATTTTTATGATAGGCTGAAGTCGGTAAGCCGGGGCTATGCGTCGATGGATTACGAAATGGCCGGCTATCGGCCTGCGGATCTCGTTAAGCTCGATGTTCGCATCAACGGCGAGGTGGTCGATGCCATGTCGATGATTGTCCATCGCGACAAGGCTTATTATCGGGGTCGCGATTTGGTACAGAAGATGCGGGAGTTGATCCCGCGTCAACTCTTCGAAGTCGTTATCCAAGCTGCCATTGGCAGCCGGGTCATCTCACGCGAATCGGTGAAAGCTTTACGCAAGAACGTCACGGCCAAATGTTACGGCGGCGATATTACCCGCAAACGCAAGTTGCTGGAGCGCCAAAAAGAGGGCAAGAAGCGCATGAAACAGGTGGGCAAAGTGGAAATTCCTCAAGAGGCATTTCTGGCGGTGCTGAAGGTCTGATATCAAAGCTTTATGGCCCCGGAAAAGGTGAACAAAGTGAAAGAGCAAAGTGTCACGGAGCAGACCACAACGGTGAAGACCAAATCGGCTTTCCGCGAATATGCGGAAGCGATTATCATGGCGCTGATCTTGGCGCTGTTCATCCGCACATTTATCGTGCAAGCGTTTAAGATTCCCTCCGGGTCGATGATTCCGACGCTCGAGATTGGCGACCATATTCTGGTCAACAAGCTTTCCTACGGTTTACGGATTCCGTTTATCGAACGTTATTTGTTACAGTACGACAGCCCCGAGCGGGGCGATGTGGTGGTGTTTATCTATCCGGAGGACCGCTCCAAGGATTTTATCAAACGCGTTATCGCCGTTGCCGGAGATACGGTGGAGGTGCGCAACAAGAAGATCTTCATTAACGGCAAGCAGATCGAAGATCCTCATGGACACTTTGCAGGCTACGACCCGCAAGCGGGCGGCGTCGGGAGCGGTGACGACTATGGACCCAAAACGGTGCCTGGCGATCATATTTTTGTCATGGGAGACAATCGTGACCGCAGCTACGATAGCCGCTTCTGGGGTTTCGTCGATCTCAATGACGTACGCGGCAAGGCGTTTCTCATTTACTGGTCATGGGACGGCACGGATCGCTGGGTTCGTTGGGAACGGCTTGGAAATTTGATTTACTGATCTCGGCCGGAGTATCGGCACGGTCCTGCGGCAACATTAGAGCTCGATTGCGAATCTCGTGGGTAAAACGACCCGAAATCTCTTGACCGCGTGGTCCGGGCTCATTCTCCTGCTGGTTCTCGTCAATATCGTCGTTGCTCTGGGTAATCAGTCGATACAAGCAGAGGTTGCCGAGCGCCAGCAAGAGATCGCCCAGACGATTCAACTCGAAACGCTCAACCGTCAACTGATCGCGGTGCTCGCTAACATGGCGCTAAAGACCAATGACGAGCAATTGAAAAAGATCCTGGCAGAAAGCGGGATCAATCTTGACGCCGCGCACGAGGGCGCATTGCCCAAAAAATAAAGCTCCATGGAGCATAGCGAGAACACTGAGGAGGCGGAGCGGGTCGAAGCTGCTCCGGTCGTGGAGCAAACATCGTCAACGTTGCCGTTGTGTCTCGTTCTTGCGGCGCTGACGATTTACTTCGGTTTCCAGACCTTTCATTTGCTCAACGAGCGCAGCAATCTCACCATGGTCAAAACGAGCCAGCAGGCGGCGATTCAGGAAGCGCAAAAGGTACAGGCCGGGTTCAAGACTCTCGTAAGCAGAATCAGCGAGCTCGCGGATAAAGGGCATGCCGGTGCCAAAATGGTCATGGAAGAGCTGCTCAACCGAGGCGTCAGCACTACGCCGCAAGCGTCGCCTCCAGAAGTCAAGGCGCCGGGGAGAGTGGAGACGAAGCCCGTTCAATAGCTTAGCCGGTACCGGATTGTCTTGGCCCATTTTTCGCTGTAACTCAAAGCTCAAGTCATAATCGTGCCCGAGCATTGTCGCCGGCAGACACTAAGTTAGCTTTCCTGACTGCCGATCACGCGCTTTTATTAAGCACGTTTTGTTTCGTCTCGGTCGCTTGACGCTTCGCAGTTTTACCCCTAATTTGATCCTTACGCGACCCGCAGCGGAGACCCGTTGAGCACTTCGTTATTTCATCCTCTCGTTCGGCAGTGGTTTACCGAGCGCTTCGAACATCCTACGCTCGCCCAGCAGCAAGGTTGGGAAGCCATAGCTGCCGGAAATTCGACCTTGATTGCCGCGCCGACCGGGTCAGGGAAAACCCTGGCCGCGTTTCTTTGGTCGATTGATCGGCTGATTGGCAGGGCGCTCGGCGGAGCGCTCGAAGAGCGCACCAGCGTGGTTTATGTTTCGCCGCTCAAGGCGCTTGGCAATGACATCGCCAAGAACCTACAAGCCCCGTTGGCAGAGATTTATCAGCTCGCAGGTCGCGAAGGAATACTGCTGCCGACCATCAGGATCGCCGTCCGTTCCGGTGATACGCCGGCGCACGAGCGTCAGGCCATGGTGCGCCGGCCACCCCATATTTTGATCACCACGCCCGAGTCGCTTTACATTCTGCTCACGGCACCGCGCAGCCGCGAATTCCTCAAAGCCGCCGAAACGCTGATTGTCGATGAAATTCACGCCGTCGCGCAAGACAAGCGCGGCGCTCATCTGGCGTTGTCGCTCGAACGTCTCAACGCGTTAACCGGCCGGTCATTGCAGCGGATCGGCCTGAGCGCAACTCAGAAACCGATCGAAGAAGTTGCGCGTCTGCTGGTTGGGTCCCATGCGATCCGGCCGGATGGCTCCCCCGAGTGCGTTATCGTCAACGTGGGTCACCAACGCGACATGGAGCTCGGCATCGATGTGCCGGACGAGGAGCTTGGGCCGATCATTCGCCAGGATATCTGGAAGTCTGTTTATGACAAGATAGCCGAGCAGATCCAGCAGCGCCGCACCACTTTGGTATTCGTTAACACGCGACGTTTGGTCGAACGCGTTGCGCATCAGCTTACCGAGAGGCTTGGTGAAGACAAAGTTGGGGCACATCACGGCAGCCTTTCTCGCAAGACGCGTCTTGCCGTTGAGGAAAAACTCAAGTCGGGCCAATACTCCGCTGTGGTGGCGACGGCTTCCTTGGAGCTCGGTATCGATATCGGCCACGTCGATATCGTGTGCCACATCGGCGCACCGCGCAATCTCGCCGTGCTGCTACAACGAGTCGGACGGTCCGGCCATTGGCTCGGCGCCGTCCCAAAGGGAATTTTTTACCCGCTCACGCGCGATGACCTTTTGCAGACCGTTGCGGCGATCCGCGCCGTGCGTCAAGGCGAGCTGGACAAACTCACGATCGTCAACAAACCGTTGGACGTTCTGGCACAGCAGATGGTCGCCACGGTTGCGAGCTTGGAAGCAACGGAAACCCACAGCGGTCCGGCGCGTAGAAAGCACGAGGAGGCCGGTATTAGCGAGGAGCGCTTATGGCAGCTCGTGCGTGCGGCCTATCCCTACAAAGATCTCGCGCGGGAAGATTTTGATCAGTTGGTTGAAATATTAAGCGAGGGAGTCGAAACGCGGCGCAGTCGCCGGAGTGCCTACCTGCACCGCGATCGCGTTCACGGTCTGTTGCGCGCCCGTCGCGGCGCGCGCCTGACTGCAATCACCAACGGCGGCGCGATTCCCGATACAGCGGATTACCGGGTGGTCGAATTTCCGAGCGAAACATTTGTCGGGACCGTGAATGAAGATTTCGCCATCGAAAGCCTCGCCGGTGATATCTTCCTCTTGGGTAATCGTTCCTGGCGTATCCGGCGTGTCGGCTCGGGAACGGTTTGGGTTGAAGATGCGCAAGGCCTGCCTCCGAGTATTCCGTTTTGGCTCGGTGAGGCGCCGGCGCGCACCCTGGAGTTGTCCACGGCGGTTTCCGAATTGCGCAAAGCGGTGGCGGAGAGACTGTCCGATCGCGCGCATGCGCTGGCATGGCTCATGGCAGAAGCGTCGATGCCGCCTAGCGCGGCCGAACAGATCGTCGATTACGTTGCCGAAACCGTGCGGATGCTCGGTACCGTGCCGTCGCAAGACAAGATCATTGCGGAGCGGTTTTTCGACGAAGCCGGCGGCATGCAGTTGATCATTCATTCGCCCTGGGGTGGGCGCATCAATCGCGGCTGGGGCCTCGCGCTGCGTAAACGCTTTTGCGTCAGCTTTGATCGAGAGCTGCAAGCGGCGGCGACGGACGACGGCCTGTGCATTTCGCTGGTCGAGCAGCATTCATTCCCTTTAGCCGACGTCTTTTCCATGCTCCGGCCGGGGAATCTCGAAGACAATTTGACCCAAGCGATACTCGTCTCGCCGATGTTCGACAATCGCTGGCGCTGGAACGCCACGCGCGCTTTGGCGATCCGGCGGCACAATGGCGGCCGCAAGGTTCCAGTGGCGCTCCAGCGCATGCGCGCCGAAGATCTCTTGGCGGCGGTGTTTCCGGAACAGGTGATGTGCCAGGACAATCGCACCGGTCCGCTCGAACTGCCAGATCACCCGCTGGTCAAAGAAACCATTGGCGATTGTCTTCATGAAGCGACAGACATCGACGGTTTGGCGGAAATCCTTGCACGCATCCACAACGGCTCGATCGAGACGCGGGCAATCGATACGCCGGCGCCATCGCCGATGGCGCATGAGATTCTTAATGCCAATCCATACGCCTTCCTGGACGATGCGCCGCTCGAGGAGCGCCGCGCACGCGCGGTGTCGCTGCGCCGGGTTGATCCACGGCTTGCGCAGGAGTTCGGCCGGCTCGATCCGGCGGCGATCGATGAGGTGTGCAAGCAAGCATGGCCGGAAGTGCGCAACGCGGACGAGCTACATGATCTTTTGCTCGGCGTCGGCGTCCTACCCGAGCGTTATCGGCCGGATTGGCTTCCCTTGGCTGAGGCGTTAATCAAAGCGGGCCGTGCCAGTTTGGCCGCGTGGCAACTAGGAAATACGTGCCGACGCGCCTACGTTGCCGCCGAACGGGCGGACTTGGTTGGGTTGGCGATTCCCGGAGTGGCCTTCGTTCCGGCGATCGAATTGCCGCTCGGCTTCAGCGAGGCCGCCACATCCGCCGAAGCGGCATACAAATCGATTGTCCAAGGTTGGCTTGAGGTCAGCGGTCCAATCACCGCCGGCGGCCTCGCCGAGCGCCTCGGCCTAGCGTGGGAAAAAATCGACGCGGCGTTGATCGCGTTGGAAAGCGCGGGGGCGGTGTTGCGTGGAGAGTTTAGTTGCGCTGTCCGGCCGTCCAACGAGCCGGAATGGTGCGATCGATTGTTGCTCGCGCGCATCCATCGCTTGACTCTCGGCCGCATGCGCAAGGAGATCGAACCGGTGTCCGCTGCGCAGTTCATGCGCTTTCTGTTGGCGTGGCAGCACGTGGCGCGGGGCACGCAAGTCCGTGGACGTGACGGCGTCTTGCAGCTGGTAAAACAGCTACAGGGTTTGGAGTTGCCGGCGCCCGCATGGGAGCAACATGTGCTGCCGGCGCGCATCGAGCATTACGACCCGGCCGATCTCGAACATCTTTGTCTTGCCGGCATGGTTACCTGGGGACGACTAAAAACCGGCGTCGGCAACGGTGAAGAGGGACAAGAGCCCTTGAGCTCCTCGCGGCGCGGCAGGCGCATCCTCGCTCCCGCGCGCAACGCGCCGATCTCGTTGCTCGTGCGCGAGGACCTGGAAGGATTTATCGAAGCCCTCACGGTGCGCTTAGACCAGATCACCACACTGTCGCCGATGGCTCTTGAGGTGGCCCGTTTTCTCGAGCGTCACGGCGCTTCTTTTCTCAACGATATTGCGCGCGGGACCGGACTCTTGAAGGTCAAAGTTGAAGAAGCGCTGTGGCAGTTGGTAGCGCACGGTTTGGCGAGCGGCGACGGCATCGCCGGCCTTCGCGTGCTTTTGACTCCCGAGCACAAGAGAATAGAGCGGCGACGCAGCCTACATGTTATTTCGGGCGGTAAGAGCCCCGAGCGTGCGATGCCGGTCGGCCGCTGGTCGCTTTGGCGCAGGACTTTTGTTGAGGCCACGATCAGCAGCGACGCGGTCGCGGAACGACGCGCGCGTCAGCTGTTGGAACGCTACGGAATCGTTTTCCGCGAATTATTGGCGCGTGAGACGATTATGCCCGCTTGGCGCACTTTGCTGTCAATTTACCGACGCTGGGAAGCACGGGGCGAAATTCGCGGCGGGCGCTTTGTCGACGGCTTCGTCGGCGAGCAGTTTGCGCTGCCGCAGGCTGTCGAAGAGCTGCGACGAATGAGACGTGACTCGGCGAACGGAGAGACGGTGATCATCTCTGCCGCTGATCCGTTGAATTTGCTTGGGATAATCACGCCAGGCGCACGCGTGTCGCCCTATTCAAATCAGGCGATTGCCTATCGCGGTGGGCTGTCAGCCGGTGTGGGCTTATTGGGTGAACTCGTCAGCCGGCTGCAGCATTCGTCGCTGCCGCAGCCGGTTTAGCGACCGCGGTCTCGGGGGGAACGTTTGGTTGCCGGCACTTAGCCGCTGTTCCGGAAACCGCACTCAAACTCGCTTAGCTGAGTAGACTACGGTCGGACCTGCCCGTTTGTTTGCTTGGACACCGGCGAATTAAGAACTTCTTTCAAGACCCGGATCTCGACGACATCTTCCTGCAATCGAGTCAGACCTTCCTTCGCACGGTGAATTTCCGCCAGCATCGAGTCGAGTTCGTCGATAGTGATGGATTCGAGGGCCTGACGAATTTTCCGGTTCATGCCGAACAGGTTCTGCACGCCGCCTTTGTCTGATATTTTGTTGTCCAGTTCGATGTATACGCGAGTTACACCTTCCATCTGGCTCTTTAGTTCATCCACGAGATTCCTCCTTGTGCACTTGCCACGAGTGGTTCGTTGTTGTAACTACCCTCAAATCACAGTTGTGTTCTGAAAACAAGTAAATTGTGCGTGTAGTTCAAAAAATTTCTGAAAATAAACGATCGCGACTCTGAGTAAAAATTTTTAATTGCTCCGACAACGCAAAACAGCGAGGTAAGGTTCAAATGAACGAAATTCGCACTGTCGGTATTCCCAGCCCAAGAGTGGAAGGCGAACAGAAAGTCGGCGGCGGCGCCGTCTATGCCGTCGATGTGACACTGCCCGGCATGCTTTGGGCGAAAGTCTTGCGCAGCCCGATCGCGCACGGCCGCATTAAAAAAATCGATACTTCCAAGGCGTCCGCTCTGCCCGGGGTCAGGGCGATATTGACCGGCGCGGATCTAGACGGGGCGCGCATCGGCAAGAAAATCGTCGATATGCCGTTGCTCGCGGACAACGTGGTGCGCTACGTCGGTGAGAAAGTTGCCGCCGTGGCCGGCGACAGTGAAGCAATCGCGCAAGCGGCGTTGGATCTGATTGACGTTGACTATGAAGAGTTGCCGGTGGTCACCGATCCGGTTCAGGCGATGGACCCGAATGCGCCGCTGCTTCATCCGCACGTCACTGAATACAAAGGCCTGTTGCACGAGTTGGACGCGCCGAGCAACGTGTTCGTGCGGCTGACTTGGAAGAAGGGCGAAGTGGAAGAAGGCTTTCGCCAATCGGACGTGGTCGTGGAAAATACCTTCAGCGTGCCGGCAGTGCACCAAGGCTACATCGAGCCGCACTGTTCGGTCGTGCGGATCAATGACGACGGAACCGCTGAGATCTGGTCATCGAACAAAAGCCCGTTCGCATTGCGCGACCAAGTCGGCAATGCTCTGCAAGTGCCTCCGGCGAGCCTGATCACCCGACCTTGTTACGTCGGCGGCGACTTCGGTGGCAAGGGCGACGCCAATGACGTGGCGCTTTGCTATGCGCTCGCGCGGAAGTGCGGTCGAGCGGTAAAGCTGGTCGTCGACTACACGGAGGAACTGATGGCGGGCAATCCGCGCCATGGCGCGGTCATCACGGTCAAAACCGGGGTGATGAAAAATGGCATTTTGATCGCGCAGCATGTGCGGTTTGTTTTCGATAGCGGCGCCTACGGCGCTTATCGGCCGCAGGGTTACTTGGTCGGAGCGCACGACGCTCCGGGCCCCTATCGCGTTCCCAATTGCCTGGTCGAAGAGAATTACGTTTATACCAACAAGATGCCGTGCGGCTATATGCGCGCCCCCGGTCATTTGCAGGCGATGTTCGCTTGTGAGAGCCAAGTCGATCTGGTGGCGCGGCGTTTGGGCCTCGATCCGGTGGAGTTTCGCCGGATGAATTTAATGCATGACGGCGATACTTCGCCGTTGGGTCATGTGATTCCCCACGTTAAAGCTACCGAAACGCTGGCGAAAGCATTGAACGAATCCGGCTACGGCCGTGCCAAAGGAAAAAATATCGGGCGCGGCTGCGCCGTCGCCGATTGGGTTTCCAAAGGCGGCGAATCTTATGCGCTGTTGCGCATTGACGCCCGCGGCAACCTGACGCTTTCCTCCGCGGTGACCGACACCGGGCCCGGTGTCTTCACGATGATGCGCCAGATCGTGGGCGAGGAGTTGAAGGTGCCGCTGGATTCGATCCAGGTGGAAATGCTCGACTCGTCCAAAGTCATCAAAGACACCGGCGTGCGCGGTAGCAGCAGCACACGGGTGCACGGCAGTTCGGCGCTCGATGCGGCGCGCAAGCTGCGCCAGGAAGTTCTCAGGGTGGCGGCGCAGTTGATGAACGCGGCACCCGATGAATTGATCATCTATGACGGCGGGGTGACCCACGGGCGCGCCGAACGGCGCATGACCTACGCCGAGATCGTGCGCGCGCACGGGAGTCCGCTGACCGCTGAAGGACATTATGCCAACATGGCCGACGGTCCGGAAGCTTCGCTGGTGGCTCAGGTGGCCGAAGTTGACGTCGACGCCGAAACCGGCGAAGTGCGCGTCAAAAAGCTGACGACGGCGCACAATACCGGGACGATATTGAATCCTTTGACCCACCAGGGCCAGATCGACGGCGGCGTGATCATGGGAATGGGATATGGTGTGATCGAAAACCTCGCCTACGACGAAAGCGGCAAGGTGATGGCCGGTAATCTCGGCGACTATAAAATTCCCAACATTCAGGATATTCCGACGCTCCATACGACGATTTTGCAGTCCGATTTCGGCAGCGGCCCGTACAACAGCATGAGCATCGGCGAGACCGCGCTGATCCCCACTGCGGCCGCCATCGCCAACGCCGTCGAAGATGCGGTCGGGGTGCGCATCAAGACCCTGCCGATCACGGCAGAGAAAGTCTTGAGTGCGCTGAAGGGCAGGACGTACACCTGAGTCGGTTCCTTACTGATAACATCGCGAAAGGATGATCCGGTAGTACGGTCGATGGGCTTTGTACGCGCCGCTCTCGTAATTCCGCTGCAACGCCTCTGCTTGGCCACGCGTTATTCATGCCGCGGCTTTGGCGCAGCGTGGCGCACCCAAGCTGCACTGCGCTACGAGTTGTACGTTTTCGTGATCGTCATTCCCGCAGCCTGGTGGATCGGCGACACGAGTGTCGAGCGGACGCTGCTGATCGGTAGCTGGATCCTGGTCGTTATAGTGGAGGTTATCAATTCGGCGATCGAAGCGATCGTCGATCGCATCGGCAGCGAGCTGCACGAGCTTTCCGGTCGCGCTAAAGATTTGGGCTCGGCCGCGGTTTTCTGTTCGATCGTGTTGGCGGCGATGATTTGGTTGACGCTCTGGTTGGATTAAGTGGAACGCTCAGGCGAGCGGCGAGGCCAAGAAACCAGGACGTGCAGCGCCAACATTGGCTCGTGGTTCAGCTACTGACGGCTCCTTTGTGAATGCAATTGCACGAATAGATCGTAGAAAGAGCCGAGGCTCTTTTCTTCGAATTCCGGGTGGCCGAACTTGCTGCGGGAAAGGATTGAGAAGCTCAGCTCGTGCTTGCGCAGTTCGATCAGCTCGGCTTCTTTGGCTTCGAGATAGGAGCCGACCATTCTCAGAGTGTTGGGCAGACTATGAAAATCCGGGAGCCGGTTCGTTCTTGATCGCCGGGCTCGACCTTGTCGATCGAGTTCGTCAATGTCATAGGATGTGAAGGTCAACGAACCGTTCACTCCATCACTTCGCAGCCGTCTTTGCCACGTTCTTAACATCGCTAGCAGTGAGGTTTCCTTGTCCGGCTCGCCTTTGATCACGTAACCGTCCCCTTGCGTGCTGAGCTCGAAGACATTGATGCGTTGAGCTTCCAGAGACTGGCCAATGCTGCGGAGTTGCCGATCGTAAGACTTTTTCCCACTCATAGAGACCCCTCGCCTTTCGCGCTGCGGCGCTGGCGCAAGCGCCGGCTTAAACGCTGTGGGGTCATAGCACCAACGGGTGCTCGGGGACAAGAGCCGCTGCCGCCGCTTTCTTGACAACCCTCAAAGGTGAACGTAAGGTGAAGAAACCTCAACCAAAGTCTCAATTTTAGGGAGGATTCATGGCACGTCCGGAGCGAATTGGCTCGCAAAGCGCAGTCACTTACCGCGGCCTACGTGACTGGATTGAGCAAGTCGACAAAATGGGTGAACTGCTCAAAGTCACCGGCGCGCATTGGGACCGCGAGATGGGGGCGATCACGCAGATGCTCACCGAAAGCGCCAGAGGCAAGGCACCTGCGCTTGTTTTCGACGAAGTGCCCGGGTATCCCAAGGGTTACCGAACGCTGTTCGGCCAATTTTCGACAATTAAACGAGTCGCGCTGACGCTTGGTTTGCCGCTCGAGTATGAGCGCAAGGCCGATATCGTCAAAGCCTATCATCACGTCATGACCGACATGAAGCTGATCAAACCCAAAATGGTCAAAACCGGCCCGATCTTCGAGAACGTGTTGGAGGGCGACAAAGTCGACGTCCTCAAGCTGCCGGTGCCAGTCCACCACCAGGCCGACACGCACCGCTACATCGGCACCGCTGATATGTGCATCACCAAAGACCCGGACGCAGAATGGTATAACTTCGGCGCCTACCGCTGCCAGGTCTACGATGAAAAAACCATCGGCTGCCAAATTACCGAAGGCAAGCACGGGCGGATTCATCGCGACAAGTATTTCGAGCGCGGCCAGAGCTGCAAGTTTGCCATCGTCTGCGGCCAGGACCCGCTGCTTTACATGCTTTCCGCGAGCCCGCTCCCAAGCGGCATTTCTGAATACGATTTTGCCGGCGGCATACGCGGCGAACCGGTGGAAGTGGTGAAAGGTCCTTTTACCGGTTTTCCGATCCCGGCCGATGCGGAGATTGTGATCGAAGGAGAAGCGGTGCCGGGCCAGACCCAACCGGAGGGGCCGTTCGGCGAGTGGATGGGCTATTACTCGGACGACGTCGTGCCGCGGCCGTACGTGAACGTCAAAACTGTCATGTACCGCAACAATCCGATTCTCACCTGCGCACCGCAGCACAAACCGGTGGATGAGACCGGGCTTCTCAAGGGCATCGCCGGCGCCGCGGAAATCTGGAATGCTCTCGAAGCGTGTGGCCTGCCCGATATCCTTGGCGTATGGAACCACGAAGGCGCTCCGGCCACTCGTTTCACGGCGATTCAAATTCGTCAGCGTTACCCCGGTCATGCGCGCAACGTTTTGCACGTCGCTTCCAATTGCATGGCCGGAGCCTACAACGGCAAGTGGACCGTCGTCGTCGACGATGATGTCGATTGCTCCGACATCGATCAGGTGCTCTGGGCGATGGGCACGCGCTTCGATCCGGTGACCGATATCGATCTCGTCCAAAAAGCATGGTCATCCGGGCGTGACCCGATGTTTCTCCCAGGAAATTTCAATAACCGGATTTTGATTGACGCTTGCATGCCATACAATCGCAAGCTGCGCGGCGAATTTCCCAAGGTGGTTGAAGTGCCCGAGAACGTGCGGGGGCAACTCAAGGCGAAGTTCCCGCAGATTTTTAGATAATTCAGTTCCAGTTGTTCCAATGGTTCGACAGGTTCCAACGGTCCCCTAAAATCGTTGAACCTATGGAACGTCTGAAACGTTTGGAACCTTAATATGGTATTTACAAGTTGGCGCGGCGTGGTCGGAGTGGTTAAGCCGACTCATCGGCCAGGGTCGCTGGAAGAGTTCATCCGGCTGCTCCCGGAGGGTATCGGCGTCGTGCCGGTCTATTTGAATTTCCAGCGCGGCACCGAAGACGAATTTCGCGCGGCGCTCAACGCGGTTCATGACAAAGTTGCGGAGCTGGCCAAAGAAGGAGTCGATCTCATCCACCCGGAGGGCGCGCCGCCTTTTATGGTGCATGGTTTTGACGGCGAAAAGAGGATCACCGGGGAATGGGAGGCCGAGTTTAAGGTTCCCATCGTGACTGCGGGTCAGACTCAAGTCGAAGCTTTGCGCGCGCTCGGCATAAAAAAAGTGGTCGGCGTGACTTATTTCACCGGCAGCATCAACGATATGTTTACGCGCTACTTTCAAGGCGCGGGGTTCGACGTGCTAGCCATGGAGGGAATGGAAGTCGCCTTCGCCGATGTCGGACGTCTCGCTTCCACGGAGATTTACGCGCACACACGCCGAGCCTTTTTAAAAAAACCGAACGCCGATGGGATTTACATGCTTGGCACCGGCTGGCGCTGTCTCGATATTATTCACCTGCTCGAAGAGGATTTGCAGGTGCCGGTCGTGCACGCGGTGCCCGCCCGCGTCTGGGCGGTGGAAAAGCGACTGCATGTGCGCCAACCGGTCAAGGGCTTCGGCAGATTGCTTGAGGAGATGCCATAGCGAGTACTGGCGATCTTGGTTGCCGTGCTTGTCCTTCCCACATCACCGTTGGCAGACTTTAAGGTCTCGAAAAATATTTGGAAAACTAAAATTTGCCCTCTATTGCCAATTTTTTCACAAACCGTTCGTCGACCAGGTCTTCGGCTTTGAGCTTGCGAAATTTTTCATTGGTAGCGCCAAGCAGGCGAATGACATTACGGATGCCGTCAACCCGCGGAAAGATTCGCCGTTCGTAGAGTCTCGGCAGGCTCTCATAGCCTTCGATCGCTTGCTCGATCTTTGCCAGCCGTAGCCCTTTGACCAAACTCTTGAGCACCGCCGGTTTGTTTTCCGGCTGAGCGATAAAAGCCATCGAGTCGACAATGCCGCGCAGCACGCTTTCGACAACCTCGGGAGATGCCTGGATGAAGCGCTTGGTCGTCATCACGCCCGTGCTCTGAAATGGGATCGGCAGCTGGGCGAGATCGGCAAGATTTGTGAAACCGCGAGCTTTGAGCGGGCTCGCGAAGGTGTAGCCGAGGTGGGTTGCCGCGATCGCATCGTTGAGCAGCGCCTGACTGCGTACCGATTCGTCGCCCAGAATGCGAAAACTAATGCCGTCGCGTTTGGCATCCAATCCCCAATATTCGAGCGCGAGGGTCGTGAACATCCAGCTACCGCCGCTGGCGCTGGTGACGCCGATCGTCTTACCTTTGAGGTCGGCGGGGCCTTTGATTTTCGGCGACGCCATGATGTTGCCGATGAGCTTGTTGATCATCCCGGCGACAAAAACCAGATCGGTTCCCTCGGCGGCGGAGCCCAAAACGGCGCCGGTGACGGATCCCTCGTGAAGTTGGCTTTCGCCTGAAGCGAGGGCTGCCATACCGACCGGGCCGCTGCGCACGTGAACGAACGTCAAGGCGAGACCGTAGCGATGGAAAAAACCGTAATCTTGCGCGACATACATGGCCGCCTCGCGCTCGCTGAACGATCCGGTGGTCATAATGACCTTGGTCAACGGCTGCGCCGCCGATAACGGCGCGACGCTGCAAAGCAGCCAAAGCAACAGAGCGACAAGACTTGTTGGAATGATTTTCATCGTCGACCTCCCGGGGTTTCCGACAGTAAAAAAACCCGCCGTTGGCGTCAAGGCAAAATCCGCTCGCCCGCCGCGACTTTACATCCCAGATAAGCCAGTGTAGAAACCAGCCAGTGGATCGCCACTATAAGTGACCGATGATTCTCGAGCCAGAAAAATTTAAGAACTTTGAATACGCGGGTTGGGAAAATATTCCAGCGACCTATCACGAAACTTTCTGCGAACTAACCAGTCAAGCGATCGAGCCCTTGCTCGACGCCGCTCGCGTCAAGCGAGGTTGTAACTTTCTCGACATCGCCAGTGGTCCCGGCTATGTTGCCGCCGCGGCAGCGAAGCGCGGCGCGGTGGTTTTGGGCGTCGATTTTTCGCCCGCCATGGTTGCTCAAGCGCGACAGCTTCACGCCGGCGTAGAGTTTCGCGAGGGCGATGCCGAAGCGTTACCGTTGGGCAACGCTCTTTTCGAAGCGGCGGCGATGAACTTCGGCATTCTTCATCTCGGCCGACCGGAACACGCTCTGGCCGAAGCCTATCGTGTCATTCGATCCGGCGGTCGCTTTGCGTTCTCGGTCTGGAGGCCGCCAGAGGAAACCATCGGGTTCGGCATCGTGCTGCGCGCCGTGGAGCGGTATGGCGAACCGCGCATCGAATTACCCCAAGGGCCGCCGTTTTTCCGTTACAGCGATATCGAAGAATGTAAGAGCGGGCTGATCGCTTGTGGTTTTGAATCACCGAAGGTCATCAAGATCTCCCAGACGTGGAGGCTGCCGGCCGGTGATGGGCTGTTTAACGCTATGAAGGACAGCACGGTGCGTACCGCCGGCTTGCTGCACGCGCAAAAACCGACGGTGCTGAATCAAATCCGCGACGCCATGCGCATGGAAGTCGAGAAATATACAAAAGGGCAGTTCGTGCAATTACCGATGCCCGCGCTGATCGCGTCGGGGATTAAACCTTGAATTAAACTTGTTCAATCGCGTCGCTCCGTTCAAGTCGTTCAAACGTTCGAAGTGTTTCGGAGGTGTTGCTTCGATGCGGAGGGTCGTTAGCGGATAACGATTTGAACGGCTTGAACGATTGGAACGAGTTCTTTCGTTTATGGTCCGTGGTGTGTTGCCAAGGGGCTCGAATCGGCCAGTTCCATCAGTTTGCGCACCAGCTCCTCGGTGAGTTCGTGGCGCCGCGACCGTGCCGACGGATCGCGCCACAGGTTGTTCAGTTCCTCGGGATCGCTGGTAAAGTCGTAAAGCTCACCCCATTCGACGCCTTCGTACACAGTCAAACGTTCGTTTTCGGTGATTAAACTCCGCGCGCGAAAATTGTTTTTGAATCCCATGTAACCGCGTCGTTGGTGCTCCTCGATGACCAACGAGTTACGGCCGGTCGGAGCCCCGCGCACGGCTGGCATGAGATCTATTCCCTGCATGCCGTTGTGGCCCTGAAGTCCCGCTCGCGCGAGCACCGTGTTGGCGATGTCAAGCGTGCCGGAGAGACTCCGGTTGACGAGTCCTTTCGGCTCAACCGCTGGATCGCTCCAAATAAACGGTACGCGCACCAGCCCGCGGTAATGGAGTGCACCTTTTAACAGCAGTTGATGATCGCCCATAAAGTCGCCGTGGTCACTGGTGAAGATGACCACGGTTTCACTATCGAGTCCAAGGGTTTTGAGCCATCCCAAAATGCTACCGATCGCGTCGTCGACCATCGTGATCATGCCATAGGTGAGCGCGATCGCTTCGCGCACTTCCCGGCCGGTGACAGCGAACGTCCGCTGGCCATCTCGGTTGCTCTTGTTTTGCGCCCGCTCATCGTAAAGCTGCTGCAAGTGCGGCGGAATCGGCCGCTCGCCGGAATGAAAGGACGGCGGCAGGGAGATTGCTGCCGGATCGTACATATCCCAATAGCGCCCGGGCGGCGTGAACGGATGGTGCGGGTCGGGAAACGAGCATTGGATGAAAAATGGCCTGGAACGATCGGTGCGTGAATAGTTTTCCAGAAACTTGATGGTTCGTTCCGCGATATAAGCAGTGGGATAGAGAAATTCTGGGATTTGCGTGCGCCAAGCCTGGGGCGCAACGTAATGGTTGCCCGGTAATTGGTTCTTGGGCCCGCGTAGAGAGTCGGGATCAGCATGCCGCTCGTTCAGCCAGCGGGCGTAATGGCCGACGGTTTTGTCACCGTGTCCGATCGCGAGCTCTACGTGCTTGAAGCCGTAATAAGGGAGCGTCGGCTCAAAGTCGGGTTCTCGTTCCCAAGTTGACGGCAGCTCCTGGTCGTAGCGCCCATGCCGAGTGAGCGTATTGTCCGCTTCGCGCAGGTGCTCCGGCGGTGGCGTCAAATCGGGTTCGCGCTCAGGCATGCCGATCGTTGGCAGATTCCCACTGATGCTTTGCAGATGGCATTTTCCGATCAGCGCAGTCTCGTAGCCGGCAGCGCGCATGATATCGACGAACGTGGTCGCCGTGAGTGACAGCGGAATCCCGTTCTGCCTTGCGCCGTGGAGCGAAGGCATCCGCCCGGTCATCAAGGTCGCGCGGTTCGGCATACAGATCGGCGTCGCGACGTAGAAGCGCTCGAAACGTGTTCCCGTTCGGGCTAATCGATCGATATTCGGTGTGCGCACCACGCTGTTGCCGTAGCAGCCGAGATGATCGGCGCGGTGTTGATCGGTGATGATCAG
>DATBMR010000251.1:0-8868 GCA_036554745.1 Binatia bacterium | reverse complement strand
CGCCGATGAGCTCGCCTGGGACGAACAAGCCGGCGGCGCCGATCAACACCAGCTTGCGAATTCTTTCCGGATGGCGCACGGCGAACTCGGCGGCGATCCACCCGCCAACGCAGCAGCCGACGAAATCGAACTGGTTTAGCTGCAGAGCGTCAAGCACTTCAAGATAGTGAAAGACGACGTCCTCAACGGTGTCGATATCTTTGCTTTCGTCGGTAAGGGCGCAGCCGGGGTGCGCCGGAGCGATCACGCGCGCGTGCTCGGCCAATTTTTTGTGGAACGGCAGCCAACTTTCTTTGACCGAATGCACATCGGCAAAGCCGTGGAGATAGAGCAGCGGTCTTCCGGTGCCGTTTTCCAGGACCTGAACGCTACGTTTGTTGACGTCGACGATGTCGCCGGTCAATGGACCGCCTCCGCTGGTTCGCTAATCGCCCCGGGAAACTCCCGGTTAAACTGGGCCAAAGACGCTTCGCGGAGCGCCGGTGCAACTTTCCCGGCAAAAAGCTTCATGCTTTTCCGCGCCAGGTGGTCGGGCATGTTGCCGAGTTGGAACTGAATCAACAGGTTGCCGACTTTGGCTTTCTCGATAAGGCTGTTAATGCGCCGGGTCACCGTTTCCGGGCTGCCGACGATGATCGACTGCGAAGCATCGAGCTCCTCCCAGTTCTCGACGTCGCCCAAGAGTTTTCGCCCGGGTTTGTAGCCTTGCAAATATTCTTTCCATGCGGCCGCCGGGATGTAAGGTACGCCGGGGCCATAGGTCAGCTGGCGCCCTTCGCGCCGGAGGTGACCCTTGAGACAGTTCTTCAGAAAGTACCAGACTCCTTCTTCGCATTCCTCGCGCGCTTGCCGGTCGGTGTCGGCTACATAGGTCGACATTAAAATACCAAAGCGAAACGGATGATAATGGTCACCGTGCTTTTCCAGCACGGCGGCGAATTCCTGCTGGGCCCGATGGGTCTCGCCGCCGTGGCTGCGCGACGATAGAAAATAGCAATAGCCTCGTTTGGCAACCTCGGTCATGGTCGCCGCGCTGCGCGATCCCGGGATCCACACCGGGGGAAACGGTTTTTGCAGCGGCTTCGGCCAAGGATTGACATACCTCAATGGGAAATAGCGGCCTTCGTGCGCGAACGGCCCGTCCTCCGTCCAGGAGCGCACGATCAGGTCTGCAGCTTCCCAGAACTTCTCCCGCGTATTCGCCGATGGAATGTCGTAATTAAACGTCTCCGGTCCGCCGCCCGGAGCAAAGCCGGCGATCAACCGGCCGCCACTCATTTGATCGAGCATGGCGTACTCTTCCGCGACCCGCATGGGATTCAGATGCAACGGCAACAGGTTGCCAAGAATGACGATTTTGCCGCGGGAGGTACATTGGGTGAGCGCCGCGGCGATCAGATTCGGCGACGGCATCAAGCCGTAAATGTTCTGATGGTGCTCGTTTAACACCATGCCGTCGAAGCCGAGTTCGTCGGCGTATGCCAGCTGGTCGATATACTCCTGGTACAACCCGCGCGCTTTACGGTTGTCCCATAACCGATTTGGCACGGTGACCCAGCCGGTATATTCCTTTTCGTCGAAATCTTTGTCGAGATAGGGGTAGGCCATGAAATGCCAACAGAACAGTTGTACCGGTTTCATCGTTCACCTCGGCAATGCACCGCGTTTTCGGTAACTGCGCGAATTTTGTCGGACTATAGCTTCAAACGTTGGCGCTGCGCAATCGTCGCAGACAAGTACGGGCGAAAATAGAGGCTTTTGACGAGGCATGGCGTTGAAGATGCATCGCCGCCCCTCGCAATCGCTTCGCGTGACGGCTAAAATTTGTCAACTTCAACAAACTCGGAGCTCACTTGAAACGTCTGGCGGTTCTTTTTCTTTCAGGGGTGCTGGCTGCCTGTGGCAGCGGCGCCGAAGTGGATTTTGCGCGCTCGCTCGCGGTCAAGGCGCCGGCGGATTTGGTTCTTCGCGGTGGCAAGATAATCACCGTCGATCGTCATTTTTCAATCCATCAGGCGCTCGCTATCAGTGACGGGCGTTTTCTCGCAGTTGGCTACGACCGTGACATGCGTCCGCTGATCGGGCCGCGCACACAGGTAGTCGAGCTTGCCGGTCGTACCGTCATACCGGGGTTGATCGATTCACACATCCACGGGACAGTTGGGTGCTCAGGCTGGGACACCGAGCTTCATTGGGAATTCACTCGCAGCCTGAGCGATGGGCTAAGGCAAATAGGTGCGGCCGCCAAGACGAAGCCGGCCGGAAGCTGGATCGTCGTCGGCGGCGGTTGGGTGCCGACGCAATTTGCCGAACGGCGCTTTCCCTCGCGCGCCGAGCTGGATGTGCTGGCGCCGAACCATCCGGTCTATATTCAGTACTTGCGTGAGGGCGCTCTGTTGAACAGCGCCGCACTGGTGGCACTCGGCGTAACGTCCGCGACGCCTGATCCGGCCGGAGGAAAATTCGTGCGCAATCCGAACACGGGGGAGCTGACTGGTTGGCTGCAGGGCGCGCCTGCGTGGGAGTATGCTTATCACCGCATTCCCCGACCGACACTCGATAAAGTGCGTCAAAGTTTGCGCAATTGCTTTCGAGAGCTCAATCGGCTGGGAGTCACTTCAATCAGCGATTTGCATACCGACCGAATCGACTTCGCACATCGCAGGGTGTTAGCCGACATGGCGCGCACCGGAGACCTGTCGCTGCGGATCAATTTCTACGTCGCTCCCAATGAAGCGGGAGACGAGATCGAGCAGCTCGAACGGGCCCTCGAAGCGATCAAGACTCTGCACCAAAACGACTACTTTCGCTTCGCCGGGTTTACTCAAAGTCGTATTCGCGGCGACGGCTCTTCTGACGCGAAGAACGCCGGACTCGGCGCGCCGGCGCGAGAACGATTCCATCGCCTGGCGCGCTTCGCCGCCGATCGCGGCTACAATCTACATTTACAGGTTCAACAAGACGAAACGGCGCGGCAGTTACTCGACCTGCTCGAACCGATCCAATCGGTCACGCCGCTGCCGCGGCGGCGGATCATCTTCGCCGGTCTTGACGACGCGACGGCGGAAACGATCGGGCGGATCGGGAAGCTCGGCGGGGCGATAGCCGTGCAAAATCGCACGGCCTTGGCCGGCGAGCGCAACGTCGAGATGTGGGGCTGGGAGAAGGCCGGCAATGCGCCGCCGTTACGCGCTATGATCGAAGCCGCAGTTCCCTTGGGCGCCGGCAGCGACGCTTTTCGCGCAGGAAGTTACTCGCCGATGCTCACGCTCTGGTGGCTCGTCACGCGAAAGACGGCGGCGGTCTCGGCGCTGCGTGACCCAACCCAGAATATGACGCGCGAAGAAGCGTTGCGCATACATACGATCGGCAGTTCGTGGTTGACTTTCGAGGAAGGGCGCAAAGGTTCGATCGAAGTGGGCAAGCACGCCGATCTCGCGGTGCTCAACGGAGATTATCTGACGGTGCCAGAAGAGCGGATTCCTGCGCTCGAGTCGCTACTCACCATCGTCGGCGGACGCGTCGTTTATGCCGCAGGGCCGTTTGCACAACTGCGACGAAACTAACCGGATCAATGATCGCCGGCTGGCGATGTGACTCAGGCCAAACCTGATCAGCCCTGGTGAAGCCCGCTGCCGACGTGCACGATGAGCGTCGGTGCTCTGTGCCTTCGCTTCTCCAGTTTCACGCTGGGTTCGGCAGAGTGGCTGGGTTTATCTGGAACTGTGAATAATCCAGCTCGGCGTTTATTTCTTTAATGCTTCGCGGAGAAAACCATAGTCGACAACGCCGGTGTGGCTCACCGGCTGGGTGAGAGTGGCCGATGGCGCTCTGCAGCACGGTCTTCGACGAAACCATCGGTTGAAAGCGCGTCGACCATGACCGTATAAGCTTCTTCCAAAACTTCTCTGCTAAAGCCAAATTTCTTCTGCGCAAAGGCAAGAAAATCGCTTTTCTCACTCTTTAGCAGGCGAGTGCTACGGACGAACGCCCGAACCATCCGCCGGACCTGTTGGGATTTTTGCGGATCTTCTCTGTTGTAGTCGCCAAACCCGTGAGCGGTCGCTGCACGGCGGACTTGCAAAGAGTCATGCAACTCCGTAGTTCTGGAGCAGCCGGAGGCGATCATGAGCTACAAGGATGTGCGTGAATGGATCCAAAAGGTTGCCGAGATCGGCGAGCTCAAAGTCATCAACGGCGCCGATTGGAATCTCGAAATCGGAGCGCTGTCGGTGCTCGCGTCGAAACACAAAGAAAATAGTCCAGCGCTACTCTTCGACCGGATCAAAGATTATCCAATCGGTTATCGGATTTTGGTGGGCTTCTTTGAGAGCCTCAAGCGGTCCGCCTTGACGACGAATTTACCGCTCGACATTACCCGTGAAGGCTTCATTCAAGCCTGCCGGGAACGGCTTGCCCGACCCTCATATATTCCCCCGGTGACGGTTTCGCACGGGCCGGTGCTGGAGAACGTTTTGGATGGCGACGCTGTTGATCTCTTCA
The DNA here is from genome assembly GCA_036554745.1 of Binatia bacterium. GTDB lineage: Bacteria > Desulfobacterota > Binatia > UBA9968 > UBA9968 > DP-20. Next base: position 4,365 of record DATBMR010000251.1, on the reverse strand, counting down.
AGTTCCCGGTGCCGCGTTGGCACGAGCGCGACGGCGGGCGCTACATCGGGACAGGACACGTGGTCATTACGCGTGATCCCGATGAAGGTTGGGTTAACGTCGGGTGCTATCGCGTCATGGTGCACGATCGCAACACCATGGGTATGAACATTTCACCGGGCAAGCATGGAAGACTGCACCGGCAAAAGTATTTTGATCAAGGCAAGCCATGTCCAGTGGTTTGCTGCTTCGGGGTGGATCCGCTGCTGCACATGATTGCCACGCGCCCCGAGCCCTACGGGCGAAGCGAGTTTGACGCGGTCGGAGGTATCAAAGGTGAGCCGGTGGAAGTGATCTGCGGCGAAATAACGGGTTTGCCGATTCCCTCCTTCGCCGAAATCGCCATCGAGGGCGAGTTCTTGCCGGATCAGGGCAAAGCAGAAGGACCGTTTAGCGAGTGGACCGGTTACTACGCCAGTGGCGAAAAATTCGAGCCGCTTATCAAGGTTCACCGGCTCTATCATCGCAACCAGCCGATCATCACGGCGTCGCCGGAATATCGCCCGACAGCGCGTGCCGAGCATTGCTATGAACTCTTGCGCGCCGCGTACATCCGCGATCAGGTCGAGAAAGCGGGCGTGCCGGACGTCCAGGCCGTGGCCAGTTACTTTCGACGGTTTTTAACCGTGATCTCGATTCGCCAACGCTATCCGGGCCACGCGCGCCAAGCGGCTCTGATCGCCAGCCAGTGCCAGGGCGCTGCGTACTTGGGCCGATACGTCGTCGTGGTCGATGACGATATCGATGCCTACGACATCGATGACGTGCTATGGGCCATGTGCAGCCGCGCCGACCCGGTCGACTCGGCGGAAATTCTCCGGCGCTGCTGGAGCGGCCCGCTCGATCCGATCATCCCGCCGGAACGCAAGGGATTCAGCTCGCGCATGATCATCGACGCCTGCCGCCCATTCGAATGGCGCGACCAATTCCCGCCTCCGGCCCAGATCAGTGCAGCGCGCCAACAGGCGGTCATCGAGAAGTGGAAAGAAGATCTGTTCAGTTGATGCAGATGATCTACTGGCGGCTACGCGTCTCATGAAGAATACTCAAAGATGTGGCGAGGCCCGAGTTGAACTCGGGCCTCGCCACCTTCCGATGATGTTTTAACGCGTTGTGGTGAAGGGTTGGTTAGTTTAAGAGAGGCCGGACTCTTGCGAGTCCGGCCTCTTGCCACTGAACATGACGGGGGGTTCAGTGACGGCCGCTGTCCCGTGGGAGCTGTGCTGAAGGAGGCAGCGCGGGACGCGGCTTGCTAATTCAGTTTGGAATATTCTGCTGACTGAAAGTATTTGCTTTCTTTCAAGCGGCGCTGCAGATACGTGTTTGTCGGCCAGTTCCAATTGCGCCCCGGCAATTCCTCGCCGTTATAGGCTGCGCCGTTCACCTTGCTCTGCAGAAATATAAGCTGCCAATAGCTTGGTTTAGCTGTCTGGGTTTCGGTCCCTTTCATTTCCGTTCCTCCTGCCATTTCGTTTGCAAAGCGATTGAAATATTTGATGCCCATAAAATCACCGACCTAGTTCTTTTTGCCTCGGACACTCTTGTCTTCCCAATCTCCTTTGATCTCGTGGTGTGGTTTCTCTGCAGAGCAGGAGGCATGCCGAAGACAGAAATCTTTAGGTTATACCCGGTGTCACGTGTTGTCTGCGAAAGTTCGGGGTTGGGTCGGGGCAGCATAGACCGGCAATTCAGGGGGCGGCGACCATTCGGTCAACATTGCCAGGTAGGAGCTCTTTTGAGCGGAACGCAAGGTTTGCTGACGGGACTGACGATTTCCCGCCGGCTCTCAGAAGTGACTAAAAATACCCGAGTGGTGGGCCGGTTAGGCCACCGGCCTAGACGTGAAAGGTATCGATCGTCGCCTTGGGAAAAAGTTCTTCGACCGCCAATGGGTTCGGCGTCAGACCTTGTTCGAAGCAGTAGCGCAAGAAGGTTTCGATCGTCTGCCGATTGGCTTCGACGCCGTAGGGCCAAAAGTCGTTACCCATTAAAGTCCGGATCTCATCGGCGTGTTGTCCTGTCCACGGCAGTGGCGAGTGCAACGCATCGTTTTTGAAGATCGCCTCGAGACAGCGGTTCTTGGATTCGACCAGCGCCTTGTATAGGCTTTGCGCGATCCATGGATGACACTCGTAAAGCTCTTCACGGAGGATCATCACATGCATGATCGGAAATATCCGAGTGCGGCGAAAATGATCAGTCTCGGTTCGGCGCGCGTCGGCAAAAAGCCGGCGCACCTCCGGCGCGCGCTTGACGTAGGGTAGCGGCACCTGAGCGGTGAATAGAGCGTCGATTTCGCCTGCCACCAGCATGTCCGAAAGATTTTTGCCGGTTGAAATATTTTCTATTTTGATCTCGGGTGGCAGCGTCAGTGCCACTTTTTCCTTGCGCTCCGAAGATTCCAGGCCGCCGGTCAACCAGTGGACGTCACATGGACGGACACCGTAATCATCTTGCATAAAACCGCGCAACCAGACGGTGGCCGTCATCTGCCACTCGGGCACGCCGACGCGTCGCCCTTTCAGATCCTCGGGCTTGGCAATTCCGGCATTGGTGTTGACGTAAGCGCAGGAGTGACGAAACTTCCGATATACGAAAGCGGGAATGCCGACGAAGGGAAAATCGCCGCGCGCTTTGCCGGCGACGAAAGTTCCGAACGACATCTCGGCGGCATCGAACTCCTGGTGCATGCCCATGCGCCAATGTACTTCCGGGGGTCTATTGATCGTGATGAAATTGATCTCCATGCCTTCGGCACGGACAGCGCCGTCTTTGAGCGGCCTAACGATGTCATAGTCGCCGCAACCGAGATCGAGGGTTAAAGCAGCCATTTCTATCTCTTAGTTCACGATCATCGGAACGGTTCTATCCAGGGTTGCGTTGCGTGTTCGTGTCGTTGACCTTCCCGGCACGTTCCACGAACACAATCACGGTCGCTCTCACGCATACGCGTTGTAGATGCCCTCAAACTTGGCGACCTTGAAGCGCACCATGTGGCGGGCCGCTTGGCGTACCAGCTCCTGTTGGTGCTCGGTTTGCGCATGTTTAGCGATCACTGCGCTCGCCATCGCAGTGTGCTCCTGATCGGCAACCGCGTGCACGGTGAAGAACTGTATCTGCTTGTCACTGAGGTTATAGTGTTGGCGCAACGCATTGATATGCTCCTCGGAGTAGCGGCAAACCATGGTTTCATTGACGAGGGCCGAAGCACGGTTTTCCGACGCTGCCCCGAGCAGCATGCCGTGAATTGTTTTGCTGGTATGCGCGAGGCACTCGAAGATCGGCGTCGCCTGTTCGAAGTCCGTGTCTTGAAGACCTATCGCGACACCGAATTTTTTCGCAAGATCCGGATGATGCTGCTCCTCATTCATCTGGTAGAGAAAATACTTGAAGAGGTCGGGGTCGTGACTGTTTTTCACCATGCAGAGCGCGAAGCCCTTGAGCAGCGCCACATTGTGCAGATAATGCTGGAGCGCCCATCCCTGCAGCCGTTTTATCGACAATTTGCCGGCACGCAGCTCGCGGAAATAGGGTAGATCGAGCAACTGGCCGACGCCCGGTTCGACGATTTCTTTTACTAGGGAATCTACAAACGCTTGGCTCGCCATCGCGAACTCCTTCAGCTTGGGATTACCGTCTTTCTCTTATCACGTCATCGACCCAGGAATAATCCATCACCTTAGGGACCGGCACGGCGCTCGGGATAAGTTTTGCGGCAAAGGCTTCGTCGTAGATTTGCTGCAGCTCATTGAGCGGAATCTTGCCGTCCGAGGTGAAACCGTTCAACCAAACGCGATAGGAGTCTTCGGCGACGTTGGGCGTGAGCTTCCATTTGTTTTGAATATAGTTGACCATCCAGCTTTTCTCTTTCCGATTGAACTCCATCGCCTCAAAAGTCGCGCGGATAACGGCTTTTACGCCGGCAGGATCCTTCTTGAGTTTCATCTCATGCGTAGCGATGCCCCCGGAAGCCGACCGCTGATTGAATTCCAACGCCGAAGCCAGCTCCCGGTAACCTTTTTGCGTCATGACGAAGTTGTGGGGCAAGGAGAGCAGGGCAGCGGCAACGCTGCCTTGGCTGAGCGATTGGACGCTGTTGGAGACCGAGCCGGTTTGAACGAAAGTCACTTGATCAGGATTAACGCCCTTTCGCTTGAAGAGATCGCGGGCGACGATATCCTGCAAGGTTGCCAAGCGGTCGACCGCGACGGTCTTGCCGATGAGATCGGCCATGCCGCGAACCTCGGGATTGGCAATGATCCAGAAGAGCGTCTTCTCGTGGGTAACCATGATACCCTTAAACGGCAGGCCGCGCGCAGCCGCCAC
>DATBMR010000225.1:0-5625 GCA_036554745.1 Binatia bacterium | reverse complement strand
CCGGTCGCCGTATTCGGCCGCTTCGTCGCTGTGGGTCACCATGACGACCGTGCATCCATCCTGTTTGCTAATCTCCCGCAGCAACGAGAGCACCGCCATACCGTTTTTGGAATCGAGATTACCGGTCGGCTCGTCGGCGAGGAGAATCGGCGGATTAAACGCGAGTGCCCGCGCCATCGCGACACGTTGAATCTCGCCGCCGGAAAGTTCTTCGGGCAGATGCTTTTTGCGCGCGGCCAAACCGACTTTACGCAAGAGCATCTCCGCGCGTTCCTCCGCCTTGTCCTTAGTTTGGCCATCGAGCACCAACGGCAGTGCGACGTTTTCCAACGCGGTCAGCGTCGGTAGCAAATTAAAAAATTGAAAAACGAAGCCGATCTTCCTGCGGCGAAACAGCGTCACTTGATCGTCCGCCATCTGGCCGATCAGGCGCCCATCGACCAGCAGCTCGCCGCCACTCGGCCGGTCCAAACCGCCGATCAAATGGAGCAGCGTGCTCTTGCCTGACCCGCTCGGTCCCATGATCACCGCAAAGCAACCTTGGGCGATATGCAAGGTAATCCCGGCCAATGCGGTGATCTCAGCATCGCCCTGCTGGTAGATTTTGCGAACGTCGAAGCAGCGGATCATGCGGCGGAATCAGTGAGGTGGACTGCGCAATGACGAGGCAAACTCATGGCACTCGTCAAACACGACTTTCCCGGGGAAGCAAAGGCGCTCTGCAGGTTGTCGCGATCCTTCGCTCTTGAGCTTTCATGAATCGGTTGTTTCGTCATCCAGGCCGATCATTTTAGAGCGTGAAGATTGCACCTGGTCAGCAGCCTTCACGTTCAAAAGCCCGGCTAACATATGATCTGAATCGTCGGCGGCGCGAGCGTCAGAGTCTCGGCGCTTTGCTGGTTCGCTTGGAGCTCGGCCCGATGATTTGCAACCAGGTTGAACAGAGCATCGACATTGATGCCGAGATATACGGGCCTGTAAGAGGCGATCTTTTCTAAGCCCATGCCCCAAAGCTTGAGGGCGCCGGCCGGCACACCTTGCTCGAGCTTGAAGTATCCGGCAGCGATCTGGATGAGACCTTGATAAAACTTTCTGTCCTCGCCCTGTTCCTCGAGCCAGATCTGTTCCAGCGTCTCATGGCACTCGAAGAAAAGTCCTTGATTGAACTCTTCGATGCCTTTGAGAAAACGCGCATCGTCGTAGCGTTCAGTCATGGCTCCATCGCGCTCGTCACAGTTGGCGCAGAGATCGTCGGACGATTCTCCGCGCCTCCTTTGTGTTGGCTGGTCCGTTTATGCTTAATTTCCATTATCTGCATGCCTTCGGGTACGAATGTCACAGACTAACGCGAAAAACGAAGTCACGCTACACATCGATGCGCTTTCCTACGGCCCTTATGGCATCGGCCGCGTCGATCACCGTGTCTGGATGGTGCCTCATACTGCGCCGGGCGATACCGTCATTGCCCGCCTAACCGGAGAGCGCGAACGTTACTCGATCGGCGAAATCGTTCGCACCGTCTCCCCTTCCGACGCGCGCCGCACACCGCCATGTGCCTACGCCGGCACATGCGGCGGTTGTGCCTGGCAGCACCTGGATTACCCCACTCAGCTCAAAGCGAAGCAGCAGAGCGTCGATGACGCGTTACGGCGGATCGGCAAGCTTACGGCATACGATCTGCGACCGATCCTGCCTGCCGCCGAGGAATACCACTACCGCCGCCGCATCCGCCTTCAGGTCGGTCCCGGCAACCAGCTTGGTTTTTACGGGGCGTCGTCGCATCAACTGGTGGCAATCGCATCGTGTCTGATCGCCGACGAACGTCTGAATCGCATCATTAAGCGATTGCGCCAGTGGGCGCGCGGCCTGAACACGATTATTGACCACGTTGAGATCGTCACGGGAGACGAGCTACGTCAAACCGTGGTTGTAGTACGCGCCGGCAACACAATACCGGACGAGCCGGCGTGCGCAAACCTGATTGACCCGGAAGCGGGACTTACCGGTCTCATCGTTGCCAGCCCCAACCGGCGCAAGGTCTGGGGTGACCCGACCATCACGGTTAGCCTCCCGGAAGATCTCAGCCTGAGGGTTGCCGCCGACGTTTTCACTCAGGTCAATCCTGAGGGAAACCGGCGCGTGATCGAGGCGCTGCTCGCAGCCGGAGAGTTGCAGCCGGGCGACCGCGTGCTCGAGCTTTTCTGCGGCGCCGGTAACTTGACCCTTCCAATGGCGCGGCGGGCCGGTGCGGTGGTGGCCGTCGAGGGCGACCGCCAATCGATCCTTGACGCCAGGCTCAACGCGCAGCGAAATGCGATCGACAATATTCGCTGGGTGTGCGCCCCGGTGCCCCAGACGCTCGCTCGGCTGAAAAAGCGCGGCGAAGAGTTCACCAAGATTGTGCTTGATCCGCCACGAGCCGGCGCCAAAGGCGTCGCAGCGGATCTGGCCGCGCTCGGTGCTGCCGGAGTTTTTTACGTTTCCTGCAACCCGACGACGCTGGCGCGTGATCTTGCCGCGCTCGCCAAGCATGGATATAAGCTTGGAATGGTCCAGCCAATCGATCTGTTTCCGCAAACATTTCACGTCGAGACACTCGCCGTTGTGAAGAAATCTTAAATCATCACCGCAAAGGAGCCCCGCATGGCAATCGCAAACGACCGGCACGCGATCGACGTCCATCATCATTACGTGCCGCGTCAGGTGATCGAGGAAGCCCGGCGGCACGGCGAAGCTCTGGGCGTCACGGTGAGCGAAGTTGGAGGCAGCTATGCACTGTCATTCAACGGCAGCAAGCCCCATCGATTGCAGCCGCCGATCTTCGATGTCGCCGGCCACATCAAAGTCATGGATCAGGGTCAGGTCCAAATCGCCGCTCTCGAAGCCAATACCAACAGTCTGGGCTACCGGCTTAACGGCGCGCAAGGCGAAGCCTGGTCGAGGCTCTACAACGATTGCGTTAATGATCTCGTCAAACAACAGCCGGAGCGCTTCGTCGGCATGGCGACGGTGCCGTTGCAGGAACCGGCACGCGCGGCGAATGTGCTGGAACATGCGGTCGCGCAGCTTCGGTTTCGCGGCGCATTCATCGGCACCAACGTCAACGGCCGTTACTACAATGTCAATGATTTCGATCCATTTTGGGCCAAGGCCCAGGAGCTGGACGTCTTGGTGGTCATCCACCCCGAGCACATCGCCGGCGCCGAGCGCATGACCGAGTTCGGGCTGAATGCCGTCTGCGGCAATCCCGCTGACTCGACCCTATGCCTTGGTTACATGCTTTACAGCGGATTATTCGACCGCTTTCCAAACTTGAAAATCTGCGCACTCCACGGGGGCGGCTTTCTCCCTTATCATCTGGGAAGATTCGATAAGGAATTTGAAACTGGCAAGGGCGTCCGGCCGGCCCGAGCGATGAAACCGCCAAGCGCCTATCTCAAAAACCTCTATTTCGACACGCTCGTCTACGATGTCGACACGCTGGAGTATTTGAAAGCCAAAGTCGGTGCCGATCGTCTCATGCTCGGCACGGACTATCCGTACACGCTTGGCGATTGGCTCGGCGTCGAAAAGATCCGCGCGCTCCGATGCCCGGAGGAGGAGCAAGACGCGATCCTGCGCGGCAACGCGCGCCGGCTGCTGAGACTTTGACGCGGCTGCCCGATTCAGCATCCAACTCGTGTAATATCACTTACTTTGAGTATATTTCTTGATCGTACTCTTCACCTCGGCCGGCGCCTGGACCAGCTTGGTGATAAGCTTGTCGGCCTCACCGCCGACCTGAAAGTGCGGATCGGATCGGGTGACTTTTTTGAATTCCTGGATGAATTCCGGGTCCTTGATCATCTGAGAAAACCCCTGGCGCAGCGCCGCGACCGCTTCCGGCGGCGTGTTCGGTGCGACCTTGGCGACGCGCTGCATCGCGTGAGTGATGTTGATGGTCTTCAGCGTCTCCCATAGCGCGCCCGAGCCGAGCTTTCCGAATATCTGCTGATGGAGCTGAGAGAACGAAGGGATATCGGGCACCTCCGCGCTCTGCTTGAACTCGCCGCTCGCCGTCACCAGCTCATCCGCGTAAACGGGCAGCACTATACCTTCCTTCGCCATGCGCGGCTGCACTTGGGAACGATAGCCCGGCGTTCCCTCGGTGAAAAACTGGATCTCGTTTCGTTCCACGGCCAGACGCGCATCCGAGTTGGAGTTATAGCCGGTAACGTACTGATGCGGAATACCGAGAATATCGAGCTGCAGCCGGAAGCGCACGTCCTTGGCGCTGTTGAGGCTTAGTCCACCGGCCCGGAAATTCTTCGCCTTGACGATATCTTTAGGATCGTGGATGCCAGGTGCCACGTCCTTACGCATATAGGCGATCGCGACTCCCTCGATGCTGGCGATGTAGCCGAACTTCGCCAGATCGACACGGAGAGTAGGATCCGCGGTCAGAAGATTGAAAAACTGGTTGGTGAAATACCCGAGGATCAAACCGTCGGGCTTGGCGACCTCGCCCAGGTAGTTTGTTCCGGTCACTCCCCCCGCTCCAGGCATGTTCTGCACGACAATCGAAGGCTGTCCGGCCAGGTGCTTGCCGAGAAACCGCGCTACCAACCTGCCCTCGACATCCGTAGGCCCGCCGGCGGCGAAGTTGATCAACACCGTCAATGTCTTGCCGCGATAAAACGGCGCGTCGGCTGAAAAGGCCGGAGCCGCGCCGATCGCGAAAAATAGGAAGAAGAGTCGCGCACAGCTGTTGCTTGACATCGGTTACCCCTTTTATCTAGGAGAGAAATCGCCGCAGGATTACAACGGCAAACTTTGCTCGACTTAACACACTGGCCAGAAAAGAAAAAGGCACCGGCCAAATTCTTTTCCGATACTCGCTTGATACACCACCGGATCCGTGCCGCTTAGCGCCTTTACGGTTGGCGGGAAAACTTCCGATTCGGGTCCATGGGAACTTGACAGTCTCTATCCGGATAGGTGAATCAAATCCTGCGCCGGGTGTTTCAAAATACATCGGAGGACAAGGATTTCTCGCCTAGCGGCGAATCCAAATTCGACGTCGATCCGTTGAGCGGCGAAGAGGTGAAAAAGATCATCGCTCGCCTATTCAAAATCGAGCCGGCCTTGATCGCAAAAATGGCGGAGATTCTGAAGTAGGTTTGGAGTCCCAGCAACCGAAATAAGCCGCCGATCGTTAGGGAGATAAGCCGCCGCGCTGGTCGGGCTTTTCAGAAAGTGCAATGTTGACAAAGGTCGCGTATCTGAAGAATATTGCTGCCGATTGCAACTTTTATCGTGCGAGCCGTCGCCGAGATAAGCCGACCTGCAATTGTTGCGACTTCGGCGGCTCACTTAATAGTTGGGTCGCATGAAAGATCGACCACGAAGCGTGAAACGCGAGCGATGCTCGAATACGTAGACACACTTGTGCCCCTTGTTCGCTGGTCTCTCGCGTGATAGCGTCCGCTCTATGAGAAATGGCGCTTTCCAGCTGCGTAGCGTTGTAGTCGTCGTTGTCCGGGAGGACTGCGCCGGCTAGCGCTTGGACCAGCACGTACACCCAAGCCCCTGTCGGCAGAGCCGGCGGGGGCTTTCTGTTTGTGGTCTCCGTCCGATGGTGCCGAC
>DATBMR010000224.1:0-1826 GCA_036554745.1 Binatia bacterium | reverse complement strand
CCGAATCGCGCAAAGTGTTGGCAACTCTGATCCGCCTGTTGGGCGACTTCGATTTGGCCGAGGAGGCGTTGCACGATGCTTTCATTGCCGCACTCGATCAATGGCCGAGAGAAGGCATGCCCAACAACCCGCGCGCATGGCTGATCTCAACCGGTCGCTTCAAGGCGATCGACGCGATCCGGCGCCGTAGCCGGTTCGAAGCTTTGCCGGAAGATGTCGACAGGCGACTCGCAGCTGATTCCGATGATCCCACGGCGTGGAGCGACGCCAGCATCAAAGACGATCGTCTACGCCTCATCTTTACGTGCTGCCATCCAGCCCTATCGCCGGACGCCCAAGTGGCGATGACTTTGCGCGAAGTCTGTGGTCTCACAACCGAAGAGGTAGCGCGGGCTTTCCTCTCATCGCCGCCCACGGTGGCGCAGCGCATCGTGCGCGCCAAAGCGAAGATTCGCAACGCGCGTATCCCCTACGAGGTCCCCTCGGCGAGCGAGCTGCCGAACCGGCTGGATGCCGTGCTCCGGGTCGTCTATCTCGTGTTCAACGAGGGGTACTCCGCGTCCTCCGGTGGGACGCTCACGCGCCACGATCTCTCGAGCGAAGCGATTAGCCTCGGCCGGATGCTGGTGGAGTTGCTGCCCGAGCCGGAAGCATTGGGATTGTTCGCGCTCATGCTGCTCCACGAGTCGCGCCGCGCCGCGCGCACCTCGCCGTCAGGCGATTTGATTCTTTTGGAGGACCAGGACCGCTCCCTTTGGAACCGCGATTTCATTAAAGAGGGTTCGTTGTTAGCGGAACGGGCATTGGCGGCAAGAGAGGTCGGTCCATACTCTATTCAAGCGGCGATCGCAGCCGTGCACGCGAACGCGGCCAGCGCGGCTGCCACGGACTGGCCCCAGATTGTCGCGCTTTACGATCTGCTGGTGCGGGCGGAACCCTCGGCCGTGGTCGAGCTGAACCGGGCGGTGGCTGTGGCAATGCGTGACGGCCCACCAGCGGGGCTTGCGCTGATCGACGCTATCCTGGCACGCGGCGACCTCTCCGACTACCACCTCGCCCACGCTGCGCGGGCGGATCTCTGCCGTCGGCTGGACCGAACTGCTGAGGCCAGGGTCTCCTATGAACGCGCCCTGAGTCTCACGGGGCAGGAGCCAGAGCGCCGCTTTCTGCAGCGCCGGCTGGCTGAATTGCGCTGAGACAGAATCGCTTCGCCGAGTTTCGTTTCCGCGGAACGACCACTTTTAACTTAATTGCTTTATGTAACCGGTGTCGATTTAGCGCTCCGCCGAACGACTATAGGGGTGAGCAGTCAATCTGCATTCGGAGGAAACTATGAAATACATATGCCTTGGATACTATGACGAAAAAAAATGGGAAACGATGTCCGAAAACGAGCGGAATGCCTTGATGGATGGGTGCTTCGCCTACGACGACACGCTGCGAAAAAACGGTCACTTTGTTGGCGGAGAAGCGCTCCAGCGCGCGCGCAACGCTGTCACCCTGCGATCGACCAATGGGAAAGTGTCCGTCACCGATGGTCCCTATGCGGAGACGAAAGAGCAGTTAGGTGGGATCCTGATGCTCGAAGCCAGCGATCTTAACCATGCCATCCAGTTGATGTCGAATCACCCAGGCGTACAGGCAGGACCTTTCGAGATTCGTCCGGCTGAGGACTTGACTGAAGTGGTTCGCGATAGCGAGCGGCGGCGGTCAAAAACAAGGTGAGAACCATTGCGTGATGATCCATTGCGGCTTGACATAGAAGTTTTCGGGAGGTCTGTCGCGTTTTCCGATCGCAAACCATGTCAAATGGATAGGGCCGTTGT
>DATBMR010000201.1:0-6265 GCA_036554745.1 Binatia bacterium | reverse complement strand
GTGACGATTTTGCCATTACTGGGACGTGAAATTGATCGGGCTCACCGGAGGGATCGCCTCGGGCAAGACATCGGTTGCAAGAATTCTCGAGCGCCTCGGCGCCGCCGTTGTCGACGCCGACGCTTTGGCTCGCCAAGTCGTTGAACCGGGGCAAGACGCATGGCGTGAGATCGTCGAATCGTTTGGCGCCGAAATCGTGCAGCCGGACCGGACCCTCGATCGGCAAAAACTGCGCGCCATCATCTTTAACGATCCATCGGCGCGAAAAAAACTCGAGGCGATCATCCACCCGCGCGTGCGCGCTCTCGCCGAAAAACGCATCAGCGAACATGCAGCAGCCGGCCGTGAAATCGTTGTCTACGAGGTGCCGCTGCTCTTCGAAGGCAACTTGCACGAATGGCTGCGACCGGTCATTTTGGTCGCTTGTGACGTCAGTACGCAGAAGCAGCGGTTGCAGAAACGTGATCGGATTGACGCGGCGGCCGCTCAGAAACACATCGATGCCCAAATGAGCCTGGATGAAAAACGTCGCCTCGCCGACTACGTGATTGAGAACGATGGCTCGTTTGAAGAACTCGAGCGGCAAGTCGAAGCGGTTTTGGAGAAGATCAAGGCTACTTGACCCGCTCGAGATAAGACCCATCGGTCGGATCAACGCGTACCTTATCGCCGACCTGGATAAACGGCGGAACCTGGACGGTCACGCCCGTCTCCAGCTTCGCCGGCTTGTACGACGCGCTGGCGGTAGCGCCCTTCATGGAGGGCTCGGTGTCGACCACCGTCAAATCCACCGTTGACGGCGGATGAATGCCGACCGGTTTGCCATCGTGAAATTCGATGCCGACGACGGAGTTCGGCAACAAATACGACAAAAGCTCGCCCATATCAGCGGCGGGCAGAGTGATCTGCTCGTAGTTTTCGGTATCCATAAACGTGTGGAGATCGCCCTCCGCGTACAGATACTGCATCTGCCGGCTGTCTAGGATCGCCTGATCGACGCGATCTTCCGAGCGAAATTTGTACTCCGTGCCGGTCCCCGTCCGCAAGTTTTTCATCTTGGTCTGCATGAAGCCGCGTTTATTGCCGGGCGTCAAATGATGAACCGCGGTCACACGATAGAGATCGCCTTCGTGTATGATAATCATGCCCGCTCTGAGTTGCGTCGCTTGAACCATCTCGCAGATCCTTCCTCCATCTTTTGTTAGCAGTTTAGGCGGCCGGCTTCAACGCAGTCACAGCGGGTCGACTGCCATCAAGCGCTGCTTAAGCATACAGTCCGCGCCAGAGCATCGCTTGTGTCACTCGATCGATGCCGATCATCAACGCCGCCAACCGCATGTCGACCGAACGGTTTTGGCTCATCTGCAACACTTGATGAAAGGCCTTGACGAGAATATCGCGGAGCTTTTCATTCACCTCATGTTCAGACCAGAAGAAGTTTTGCAGGCCCTGCACCCACTCGAAGTAAGAAACCACAACACCACCGGCATTCGCCAACACGTCGGGTATGACGAAGACGTCTTTCTCTCTGAGGATGGCGTCCGCCTCGGGAGTCGTTGGGCCGTTGGCGCCTTCGGCGAGTATGCGGCACTGCAGGCGCGGCGCGTTGGCCCCGGTAATCTGCATTTCCAACGCAGCGGGTACAAGAATGTCGCATTTAAGCTCCAGCAGTTCTTGGTTGGTGATCTTGTCGCCGTAAGGATTTCCCTCAAATCCGTGATTTTTGGTCGCCACTTCTAAAAGCTTGTCGACCGGAAGTCCTCGCGGATCAACGAAACCGCCGGTTCGGTCCGACACCCCGATGATTTTCACGCCGATTTTTGCCAGCTCTTTTGTCGCCACCGAGCCGACATTGCCGAAACCCTGTACTGCGGCCGTGCACTTTGACAGGTCGATCTGTAGATGCTTCGCGGCTTCAATGATCGTGTAGACGACACCTCGGCCGGTCGCTTCGCGCCGCCCGAGGCTGCCACCGATCGCCACCGGTTTCCCAGTGACAATTTCGGGCACGGCATGACCCTTGTGTTGCGAATAAGTATCCATGATCCACGCCATGACTTGTTCGTTGGTCCCCATATCGGGAGCCGGAATGTCCACCTCAGGACCGATGATGTTGAGAATTTCCGCAGTGTATCGCCGGGTCATCGACTGCAGCTCGTGGCGGGACAGCTCTGCGGGATCGCAAGCGATGCCGCCCTTCGCTCCTCCGAGCGGCAGGCCGACCAAAGAACACTTCCAGGTCATCCACATCGCCAGCGCGGAGACTTCGCCGAGGTTGACTTCCGGATGGTACCGTATGCCGCCTTTGAAGGGACCCAAGACGTCGTTGTGTTGGACGCGATACCCGGTAAAGACGTGGACACGGCCGTCATCCATCCGCGTCGGTACGCTGACGATCATCGCCCGATCCGGTTGGCGCAGGCGCGACGCTATATTCGGATCGATGGTGAGCTTGCTTGCAGCAATATCGAATTGCTGGATCGCCATCGCACTCGCCGCGTTGCGCGGTTCATCGATCGACATCATACCGCCTCTCCTGGGCTGGAGTATCCAGGGTAATACTTGAGGTCACGTTTGGCGCTTGTAATCTGCGGCGCCGAGCGAGCTCCGTTCGGCGTCAGCATCTTGGAAGCACCAGCCCAACCGCCTTGCTCGCAAAAGTTGCCGTTGGTCGGAGCTCATCGAATGTAGTCGTAAAATTCACACGGCACTATCCCGGCGGCCAACTCATGCGCCGCCCGCCGATCAGATGGTAGTGCAAATGAAAAACGCTTTGGCCGGCATCGGCCCCGGAATTGACCACGACGCGAAACCCGGTGTCGGCGATTCCCTGTTCACGCGCCAAGCGTGAAGCCACTTGAAAAATCTCGCCGATCAAAGCGTGGTCTTGAGGCTCGATATCGAGCACTCCTGCCAAATGTTTGCGCGGAATGATCAGAAAATGCACCGGCGCTCGCGGTTTGATGTCCTTGAACGCGACGATCTGATCGTCCTGATAAACCAGATTTGCCGGGACATTGCCGTCGATGATGCCGCAAAAAAGACAATCCGCCATAAAGCGCTCCTCAAGCCTCCTGCCTTTCACACCCGCCGTTAACCATCGGCGGCTGCGCCGGGTAGCCGGGCATAAATCCGCCCTTCTTCGATTTCGATGGGCACGCTCTGCAACGACAATCCTACGCACGGCCCCCAGATACACTCGCCGGTGGGCGGCTCGAACACCGCGCCGTGGGTCGCGCACATAAGGTAGCGCTGATCGGAACTGAAAAATTGATTGTTCACCCAATCAAGCGTAATGCCGGTATGAGGGCAGCGATTGATGTAGGCAAAGTACCGGCCGTCGAAATTGACCAACAACGCCTCGAGAGTGCGCTGGCCCCGGCGCAAGGTAAATTTCTTGCTCGTCCCGTGTTCAATCTCGCCTAATTCGGCCACTAATTTTCGTGCCGCCGTCTTCCCTCCGTTTGCCATGTCCACTCCTAGTCCGCGAGCGGCTTCAGATCGCCGTCCGGACAACCGACCAGAACCTCATCTCGGTCAATCGTCACCGGCAGACGGTAGAGCGACTCGCCCTTGCACGGACCATCCACGCACAGCCCGGTATGAAACTCATACAGTGCTCCGTGCGTATAACATCTTAAAAACCGTCCGTCATCGCTGATGAACTCATCCCGGACAAAGTCCAGCGGAGTCGGCATATGCCGGCAACGATTGACATAGGCGTAGAAGTTACCCCGGTCGTTGACCAAAAAAGCATCCAGTCGGTATTGACGGCAAATGAGCCAAAATTTTTTTACCGTTCCCGGCGCGAGATCACCGGCTTTCACGATCGCTCTTCCGCCCTCACGGCTTTCGATCGCCATCCTTCGTTTATCACGGAGAAAAATCCAGCGCTGAATCACTCGACCGATCAGGTAGAGCGTCAAAAGAGCCAGCGATAGATAAATCGTCACAGCCATAACGCGCGAAGCTTTCTCTATTCCGAGTCGTTGTCGATGCTATCGCGGATGCGCTTGACTTCCTGCGCCGTCTGCCGGCCGGAAATACCCATGACTTGCATAAGCTCGCTGGTCATCTCGGCGGTGACTTGATCTCGGATGCTGCCGCGGCCATCCGGATCGGCCGTGAGAAAACGCAGGATTTTTTCCTTGTCGATACCGGTCTGTTCGAGCCCATCAAGAAACTGCCCGTAACTCACTTTACCGCGGAGCTCTTGGACCCGGTCGAGAAGTCTTTTACAGTCGCCGCAAACTTGGCCGAAGATGCCGGCGCGCCCGCTGCAATAAACGCACTTTCTGCGCATCTGGTCCTCCGCCGCTAGGGAGATCGCTTGTCGCCCATGGCGTCGGCCCACAGTCCCTGCAGCCCTGCGGTCAGAATCGCGTTACTCGCCACCACCCCCCGGTGCTTCGGCGACTGGCGATTAAACACGACCGCCGCACCAGCGCCATCGACCACTTTTCCGCCGGCCTCCTGAACCATCAGCACTCCGGCGCATATATCCCACTCGTGAATAGTGCGAAACGTGATCGTACCGTCGCCGTCGCCGCCGGCGACCTTAGCCAGGCGATAGGCGATACTGCCAACCGGCTTGATATCGCAACGTTCGGCGATCAACTGAAACTTTTTCCGCGGCTCGGAGCGGCTCACTAACAATAGAGCCCCATTGATGTCATGCCGAGCCGTCACGCGAATAACCTCATGATTGAGGAAAGCGCCGCCGCCGGCCGCTGCCGTATAGAAGCGATCTTTCGCCGGATTGAAGATAACGGCGATCTTGGGCAAACCGTCCACCGCAAGCGCGATCGAGATCGCAAACTGGGGCACTCCCTCGATAAACTCACGGGTGCCGTCGATCGGATCGACCACCCAGACGCGGGTAAGAGTCAAGCGCTTCCCGTTGTCCTGATCTTCCTCGGACAGCCAACCGTCCGCAGGGAAAGCATCGTGAATCGTCTCGCGAATGATGCGATTCGCCTCCAGGTCGGCGGTCGTAACGGGATTATTTTTGCTCTTCTCCTGGATATCGAATTTACCCTTGAAAAGCCCCATCACCACTGCGCCCGCTTCGCGCGCCGCTCTCTCGGCGATCGCTAGTTCATCTTTGTAAGACTGTGAATCTGTCACCATTGAACGCCTTCGTCCATCCGCGCATCCAGGACTCTGTCATTACAACGACCAAAACGTCCATTTCGACAATCACCGTCTTTTGGACGCGCCGGGCAGAGAAATTATATAGACAGTCCGTGAAGGCGGGCGACTTTGACCTACCGGTTGAGCTGTAGCGAGTCGGGGCTTGTCACCTTCTGCGCGCCAGCGCGCAACATTTCCTCGATGGCCCGTGCTGAATCGTCCGGCTTGAGATTCACGCCGCGCACCGCGTCTTCGAGCAAGACAACCTTAAAGCCGTTCTTGAGCCCGTCCAAAACAGTGTGTTTGACGCAATAATCGGTAGCCAAGCCGCCCACAAAAATTCGCTCAACACCAAACGCGCGCAAAAGATCGGCTAAACCAACTCCCTGCTGATCCTTCCCATCAAATCCTGAATAACCTTCCTCATCAGGAGCCGTGCCGCCCGACACGACTACCGTTTCCTGTGGCAAAGCGAGATCGGGGCGAAACTCAGCACCCTTGGTACCCTGAATGCAGTGGGGGGGCCAGAGGCCTCCGAACGCTTTGAAGTGGCTGGTCTTCTCAGGATGCCAATCCCGCGTAGCGAAGATCGCCAGCTTCTCCTGCGCAAATTTCTTTATGTACTCATTGAGTACAGGGACGACCCGATCGCCATTGGCGACCGGCAGTGCCCCGCCAGGACAAAAGTCATTTTGCACGTCGATGATAACCAGAGCGTCGCTTCCTTGCATCGATATTTATTATAAAGAATGATAGATTTCTTGCAATCGCACCCAAGTAAAACAGGCGCTACTTTCTATGACCATTAAAGCGATTTTCTTCGATGCAGCGGGTACCTTGATGAAACCCAGCCGAAGCGTCGGCGAAAGCTATGCGGCGTTCGCCGCGAAGTACGGCATCGACGTTGCGCCTGCGGCGCTTTCAGAGCGTTTTCGCATCTGCTTCGATCAAGCGCCCCGGTTGGCATTTCCCGGAGCGAGCGAGGAGCAGCTTGCCACGTTGGAACGCGATTGGTGGAAGAGCCTGGTGGCACAGGTGTTCGAACCATGGAGTCCGTTGGAGCAATTTGACGATTTTTTTGCCGAGCTATTCGCCTATTTCGCCAACCCGCGAGCCTGGGACCTTTACCCGG
>DATBMR010000200.1:0-3297 GCA_036554745.1 Binatia bacterium | reverse complement strand
GGCCGCTTCGTTTCCGGTCATCGCCAAACAAAACGGCGCCCTGCTGGCGATCGTCAACCGCGACCCGACACCGCTCGATGGACTGGCCGATTTCGTTCATCATGGCGCCATCGGCGAGTTCTTTCCTCGCCTCGAAGGTGTCGTCGGCAGCAGTTGAGCTCGCGCGAGTTTTCGTGAATTCTTTTAAATGACACGGGCATAAGCTAGCAATTACCCGACCGCAACGAGCGAAATCGGCCGGGAACTTCGATGCAGAGGCGTCGATTGCTGGAACTGGAGCTTGCCTGGATTCAAGCCAATTGGCCAACGCTCTCGCCGCGGAGCGCGAGCAGGTATTCGCTAAGATGAAAAACGGTGCCGCCAAAGTGACTGCGCGTTATCACCATCTTCCGGTGCAACATGTTTCTCGCCGGCTGTTGCAAATCGAGTGGCGCGTGGTTCCGAGCGTTCAGACCATGCTCGAGGCGCTCACCCGCCACACGCTAGTTCAACTCCCCGGCGAAGCTTCACACGATTTCGACAATCTCGAACAGCTCAGCCGACAAGAGCAGGAGGCTCGTCTCCTGGATCTCTTCCAACCCGGCGATAGGATGGGCGCCGTGACGATGGTCCGGCGCCTCTATTCCTACGATCTCACCACGGCGACGCAATTTGTTGAAGAGCTGGTGCGCAAACAACCCGTGCGTCACTGATCGTAAACCGATGATGATCGAGGAAGTCCTGAATTTCTGGTTCGGCACTAATGCCGACGACGCCGTCGTCGCTGCAGAGCAAGCCGCGCTGTGGTGGTCAAAGAATCAAGAAACTGACGATGACATTCGGAGCCGTTTCGAACATCATATTCGGGCCGCCGCCCGTCGCGAGCTTGATCCGTGGGCGTCCACGGCCCACGGGCGCTTGGCCTTGATCATTCTTCTCGATCAATTTCCCCGCAATGTCTATCGTGAAACGGCGCAGGCGTTTTCCTACGACCAAAAGGCGCTCGCGCTGTCTCTCGAAGGTATCGCACGAGGCACGGACTGGGAACTGCGCGCGATCGAAAGGGTGTTCATCTATT
The DNA here is from genome assembly GCA_036554745.1 of Binatia bacterium. GTDB lineage: Bacteria > Desulfobacterota > Binatia > UBA9968 > UBA9968 > DP-20. The sequence continues at coordinate 2,240 of DATBMR010000200.1, read as the reverse complement.
TACCGCTCGAACACTCCGAGTCCTTGGCGCACCAAGAGCGATCGGTCAGGTACTTCAGCGATTTGGTTGCTTGCGTTCCGGCGGAACAAAAGAGCTTCTTTGACGAGTACCTGAACTACGCGATTCGCCACCGCGACATCATCGCGCGCTTCGGCCGCTTTCCTCATCGCAACAAGATCCTCGGACGGGAATCCACCACCGAAGAATTGGCGTTCCTGGCAAAGCCTGGATCGTCGTTCTAGAGCGCCGAGGCCGATGACCTTAGAGTATTTATCGTGGGCTGATCAAAGCAGATGGTTCACGGAGTTTATCGTGAATCCGAAGGACTCAGCATGACGTTCTGCGCACGCTGCAATTTCAGCCACATAAGCGGCCACACTTATTAAGGCCTGAGTAAAATCTTCCGCGCTCCCGGCCTGGCCGCGTGGCTGATCGCCGCGATACCGTCGCTCAGCGAGTAAATTTGTTCGATCAGCGGCGTCACCGCTACTTGCTTCGCAGCCAATGCGTCCAAGGCATCGGGAAACGGCCCGCACCGCGAACCGATCAGGTTGATTTCGTTGATCACGATCGGCGCTAAGGAAACTTGATGGGCACCGGCGATGGTGCTTTTCAGAATTAGCGTGCCGCGCGGCCGCACGGCGCTGAGCGCCAGTTCAAGCCCCGAGGTGGAGCCGGTGGCCTCGATGACGATATCGAATTGGCGCGGCTGCCAAGCGCTCAGTTGCACAGTGCGCACGCCGGTCTTCTTAATCAACGTGAGTTTGTCCGCGTGCTTCCCCAAAGCGGTCACTTTCGCGCCGCTGAGTCGCATCACCTGTGCGCACAGGTTGCCCAATTTGCCGTCGCCGAGAACCAGCACTTCGTCGCCTGGATTAAGCTGGATCTGAGTGAGGATTTCGAACGCCGCCGCTAGCGGTTCGGTAAACACCGCTTCTTCGTCGCTCACGGATTCGGGAACCAAGTGAAGATTGCCAGACGGTACCGAAACGAATTCGGCGAACGCCCCATCTGCGTTGAGAATTCCCATAACCGTCCGCTTCGGGCAGTGACGGCTCCAATCGCGCCGGCAAAGATCGCACTTGCCGCAGCCGAAGTTGATCTCACCGACGACGCGCTTGCCGATGAGATCCTTGGGCCCTTCGCTGACTCTGCCGATAAATTCATGACCCGGCACACCCTTGAAACCCATGTAGCCTTTGAAGATCTGTAGATCGGTGGAGCAGACACCCGCGAGATGAACCTTGATCAACGCCATTTCCGTGTCTGTGACTGGCTGCCGAACGGCGGGCTCGAATCTTAGATCGCGACCGTCCCAATAAAGCGCGTGCATGGGATCAACGGGCGAGCGACAAATTTCCTACCGCCGTCTCCAACGAAGTGAAAAATTAAACTGACGAGATAGTCTTCTGTCTGTTATCGCAGCGCGCGCGCCCACTTGGTTGTCGGCGGCGAGATCAACTCTCCGTCGACGTAAATGTCGCAGCCGCGCTCATGAAAGAAACAAAGAAGACCTCTAATCTTCGGGATTTCCGGGATCGGATCCATGTAGCCCCAGACCAGGTCAGTGAAAATTTCATTACCGATTTTCACCGACCAATACGACGCCGGACCTTTATAGGGGCACCGCGATGTCGTGGCAGTCGGCATGAGCATCTCCATGTGCACATCTTCCTGAGGAATGTAGTAGCGCACAGGATGATTAGTTTCGAATACCAGATGAGGCCTGTGCGTCTCGGCCACCGTTTCGCCATCGATGACGACGCGCACGTGACGCTTACTCGGCAGGGCATCGACCCGCTTAAAAGGATCGCGTGCATGCTTGAAAAGCTCCTCGTCTTCTTCCATCCATTTGTCCATCTTCGGCCAATCGAAAGCGAAGTGCTCTTTGATCGCGCCCGCCACTGGGGCCGGAGTCAGATAACTCCAGGCCGCGTTCTCGACTGACTTGCCGCCACTTCGGATCGACCAGTAAGAGGCTTCGCCTTTAAGCGGACACTGCATCTTGTGCGCGCTGGGTACGAAAAGATCCGTGCGCACGTCCTCTTTGGGGAAATAGTAGGCCGGCAAGACGTCCGGCTCCCGGACCAGCTTCGCTCGCTTGCTGTCTGCAATGGTCTCGCCGCCGAAAAACACCCGAACATGGCGCGGGCTCTCGCTCATGTGGACCCATGGCCCCGGATCACCGATCACCGGCACACGCTGTTGGGTGACATTGCTCTGCATCAGCGCCTCCTTGC
>DATBMR010000171.1:0-43958 GCA_036554745.1 Binatia bacterium | reverse complement strand
CGCTCCTGATGCTCTATTCCTGGCTCCACCTCATCGCCCTGATTGCCTATCTCGGAGCGGTCGTCGGCTTTTGGCTCATGCTGCTACCGTCGGTCACCGTGCTCGATAAGCATGACGACAAACTACGGCTGCTCGCCCGCGGCCTCAAGTTCTACAATCCGCTCCAGGTCGGCGCTCTGGGCATCATTCTTTTCAGCGGCGCCTTTCAGCTCACCGAACTTAAAGCGGCATACCGTGAAACCTTTTTCAAGGAAATCGCCTACGGTTTGTTCGTCAAACTGATCTTCGCCTTTCTGCTGGTCATCTTTAGCGTCTACCAGGCATTGGGAATCGGGCATCGCTTCGTTCGACGCTACGAGGGCGGAGAGAGGGCGACCGCGCGCGAGTTGGACGCGATGATACGGCGTCTCAAGGGCGCTAACTGGTGCATTCTTTTGCTAGCCGCTATCACGCTTTGGCTCGGCTTGAGAATGCGAGCTTAGTATCGCGCGCTATGACGCTGCGACTTTAGTAGCAGTTCAGGAGGTTGCACCATGGCGGATCATCGACTTCGAATCGTTTACCGATCAAATTCCCATGCACCGCTTTGGCTGGTTGCGGAGAAATCAGGCTCCTGGCAAAAGAACGGACTCGAAGTCGATACCTCGCCGCAGTTGGTCCGCGAGAAGGCGGTGGAATCGTTAAAAAGCGGCCGGATTGATCTAATTTCCGGCAACCATCACAACCTCTATGTTAGAAATGCGCAGGGCGAGGATTTCGTCCACCTCGCACAGGCCACGAACAATTGGACGGAGAACAAGTTGGTTGTCGCACCGGAGATCCGCTCGCTTCAAGACTTGCGCGGGAAGAAAGTCGTCGCCGACAAGCTGACTTCCCATGCCGGCCTCAACGTCTGGCTCTTTCTCAAGCAAGAAGGTCTCGACGCGGATCGCGGCGACGTCGAACTGGTGGAATTGCGCGGCTCTGCAGAGGATCGTTGGAGCAGGGTCGTCGGCGGCGAATTTGCCGGCACTTTCGTCGCAATCCCGCATGATGCCCGCGCTGCTAACGCGGGCGCTCACGTGATACCCGTACGCGCCATGCCGATGATACGCGGTGTCACCCTGACGACAACAATGACTTTCGTCAAGAGTCATCAGGAAGAGGTTCGCCTGCTCACCAAGGGGTTTGTCGACGCAATTCATTTTTTTCTGACCTGCCCGGAACAAACCAAGGAAATCCTCAAAGAACACGCCGCTCCGGTCTTGAAGCTCCAGACGGACCACGAAGTCGCAACGCTCTACGAAGAATGGGCGCAGTCGTTGGAACGCAAGCCCTATCCCAGGCTTGAAGCCGTTACCAATGTCTTTCAACTCGCGCTACGGCGCAATCCTGAGGTAGCGAGCTACAATCCGCTGGCGCTTTGGGATACCCATTTTGTTCGTGAATTGGACGACAGCGGATACATCGACCGGCTCTACCGATAAAAATAAAAAAGGCGGAGCTCCAGCTCCGCCTTTTTTGCACCCTCGGCTGCGATCCTTAGCGATCGACTAGCGCTGCGTCAGATGATTAGTCGACTGCTCCTGAGACCGCTGTGAAGATGTGGGCGCCGGCGGCTGCTGCTGCGCCGGTGCTCCCGGCGTCGAAGCTGCCATCGCCGGCGTCGAAGTAATGCCGTCCCGATAAACTAGAATTTCCACGCGGCGGTTCTTCGCGCGACCCTGAGGATTACTGTTGTCCACGCTCGGAGCACTCTCTCCGTAAGAAACCGGAATCACGCGCATGGGGTCAAGCTTTTTCTGGGTAATCAAGTAACGGCCGACCGCTTCAGCTCTCTTTTTACCCAATTCGTAATTGTAATCCTCATTCCCGACATTGTCAGTGTGACCGGCAACGACAAACATCGCGCCCTCGCCGGCATCATCCTTAAAATCGCTCAGGAAGCCGTCGATCTCTCGCTGGGCGGAAGCCGGCAGCTTCGCCGAGTTGAATGCGAAATTTGCGCCGTCTTTCATGTCAATGACTAGCTTGCGCTCCAAGCGTAAGTTGGAGATCGCGCTAAGCGCGCGTTCGGTCTTCGCATCGACCTCGCCCAAGCGGCCTTCGAACTGTCCCAACTTACCCTCGACCCCGCTCATGCGGCTGCCCAAGCTGCCGACCTGGCCTTCGGCCTTGTCGAGACGCCCTTCGGTCTGGGAAACGCGACCCGACACCGGGTCCACCTGTTCCCTCACCCAATCGCGCGTCGCGAGACATCCCTGCGCCAGCAACATCGATCCCAGCACACCTGCGCCGATAAAATAACCGGCGCCTTTAGAGACAACGCCTTGCATACAATTCCTCCCTACTCACGTGAGTTGTTAATAATGATAAAACCTGTCACGCCAATTTAGTTTTTATCTGGGCCGTCCCGGCTGCGTCCTGCTTTCAATCGGCAAACGAACGACAAACTCCGCAGCCTCTCCCGGGTGGCTCCTCAAATAAACATCACCTCCGGCATTGTCCAGATATTCGCGCACTCGCATCAACGCCTCGCCGCTCTCATCGCGCGCGTCCTCCAAACGCGTCGCAGCCTCAAACATGGATTTCAACTTATCCGCGACCCGGTTTGAACCCGTTCCTCGAACGCTCAATTGCAGGTCACCATGGTCCCGATGGACTGTAAGTCGCACGCGCTCGTTGCGCGTCGCTAAAGCCGCGTTATCAACCAACATGCTCAACAGGCGCTTTATTGGCGCCGGCACAACCATCGAGCGATTCGGGGATTGCGGCGTGTACACGACTTCGAGTTCAATGCCGCGTTCTTTGGCGGGTTGGCAGGAAGCCACCGATTGGGCGATGGCACTGGCGATCTCGGCGCCCGGTTCTTCCGCGGTGGCCTGCGGCGCGCCGCCTGCGTGGGAGGATGGCGACAAAGAATCAATCCGGTCGCTGATCTGCCCGACCGCCGCTTCGATGGCGCGGATATGAGCCTCCGTGTCGCCCGCGAGCCGGCCGCTAACTCGCTCGCGGATCAACTCCGCATTGCCGATAATTGTCTGCAGACCGTCGTTGATTTCGTCATAGCCTCGGGCCAATTTTTGCCGCCGATGCTTGCGCACCGCCAGATCTCGCACGACCCAGCTCAACTCGCCGGCCAGCGCTTGGAGCACGAAGAGTTCGACGGCGGAATAGCTCTTGGGGCGCCTATGACCGAGCATCAGAAAGCCAAAAGCCCCGCCGGTCGGCGCCCTCAAGGGCGCGACCACCGTGTTGTGAAAACCGCCTCGGCCGGAGTCGTTCCAAATCACCGGCGCGCGCGAATTAGCCACCGATTCAAGACACTGGGAAGCGAAGTCATTCGGAAGCTGACTCAGTCCCGCCTCAGGGACGCCAACCTCCACCAGGTCGCGTTCGGTTACGCGCAGTGTGCTGAAGCAAAAATCAACGCCGAAAAAGCGCCGCAGCCGCGCCAAAAATTGGGTAAGCAACAATCTTTCGTCATCGACCCGCTGGCTCCAAAAGAAAGAGCGGACCAGATTGGCCCGTTCCCACAAACCGAGAAACAACTCCCATTCACCGGATGGCTGCTTGGGCCCGCCGAAGTAGGGCATATCGGTCACCTCACCGTCGCGGCTGGGTCGCACAGATTTGTAGGAAAATCACAGACAGCGACTTACACAAATTTTATACCACAAACCCGATTCTGGAACATGTTTTATTTTTGGTAAGTTACGGAGGGAGCAGCCCAACTGTGTGTAGCTATTACCCTACACCTGAAGGAGCTAAAGTAGGGATAATACGTAGAAGCAGGCCGAGACGTTACTAGCAAACGGTCACAACACCGTTCTCAATTTGGTAACCCCGGTTTCGCCTTCTTGAATTCGTGGGCCTTCAGATCGTGCTTTTTCAAGAGATCATAAAAGTCGGCGCGATATTTACCGGCGAGTTTCGCAGCCTGGCTCACGTTGCCTTCCGTCATCGACAACACTTGGATGAGATAATCCCGCTCGAACGCGTCGCGCGCGTCCTTCAACGGCCGCAGTCCTGCGCTCGAATCTTCCGGGCCTTCGTGAGAAAAGCTGGGCGCGCGTTCGACTGTGGCACTCTTACCTTGCAAAATATAGTCGTCGGTCACCATGTCGCTTTGGGTCATCGCCACGGCGTATTCGATGGTGTTTTCCAACTCCCGCACGTTGCCGGGCCAGTCATGGATCATTAGCTTGCGCAGCGCCTCCGGTGTCAAACCCTTCACTTCCTTCTTCATGTGCTGGGAATATTTTCTTAGAAAGTGCTCGACCAGCGGCACAATGTCATCCTTGCGCTCGCGCAACGGCGGCAGATAGACGGGAATCACGTGAATACGATAAAACAAATCGTCGCGGAACATTCCTTTACGCACCTGTTCTTCAAGGTCCTTATTGGTCGCAACGATCACTCGAACGTCGACTTCCAGCGGCACCTCGCTGCCGACCGGATAAAATTGCCGCTCCTGCAAAACCCGCAACAGTTTCGATTGGGTGGCGCGCGGCATATCGCCAATCTCGTCCAAAAAGAGCGTCCCTCCATGGGCCTGCGTAAACAGCCCGCGAGTGCTCTTCACCGCGCCGGTGAACGCTCCCTTTTCGTGACCGAACAACTCGCTTTCGAGCAGGGACTCGGGCAAGGCCGCGCAGTTTAACGCGACAAACGGCTTGTCTTTGCGATCGCTTGCCAGATGAATCGCTTTGGCGATCAGCTCTTTCCCGGTGCCGCTTTCACCGTGGATGTGAACCGTCGAGTCGAGCTTGGCGATGCGCGACACCACGTCGAGCACGGCGCGCATTTTTCCGCTCCGCCCGACGATGTTGGCGAAATCGAAGCGCTCGTTGATAATGTCTTTCAGCCGCTTAATTTCATAGTTGAGCTTGCGGTTTTCCAGCGCGCGCTCGATCTGCAGCAACAAATCAGTGGGCTCGAAGGGTTTGGTCAAATAGCTGTAGGCCCCGCGGCGCATCGCTTCCACCGCGCTCTCGATGCTGCCGTGGGCGGTCAAGATGATGGTCGGCACCTCGGGATTGATGCCGCGGAACTCATCCATCAAGGTGAGACCATCGCCATTGGCAAGCATCAAATCGACGATGCAAAGATCGAAAAATTTTTCCTTGAGCGCATTGACCGCTTGCGCTTCATCCCCCGTAGCCACTACCTCGTAATCCGCCGACTCAAGGCGCATGCGGATCAACTCCAGCAGATTGGGATTGTCATCGACGACGAGAATTTGACCTTTAGCCATGGTGCGCTCTACCTGCCGCGGTCGCGTCGCTTCTGATCGATTTCGATATCAACTTGCTTGGACTTTTCGATGACTTGTTTGGTTTTCTCGATTTCTTGCTTGATCTTTTCGAGCTCCAGGCGTGACCGTTCCATTTCTTGCTTGGACTTCTCCATTGCCTGGCGGCTCTGCTCGATCTCTCGTTTTGTCTGTTCGATCGCACGGCGCGACTGTTCAACCTCTTGCTTGGCATCTTTGACCTCTTTCAGAACTCCTACCCAGACCTTTGCGGGCTCGGCCCAGGGACTCGCGGGATACGCTGCAACGACTTGCGAAAAGAATGCCAGCGCCTTGTGCAGGTCCCTTTGAGGATTTTGCGGATGGGCGTGCACCAGACCCATCCTGTACACCGCCAAGTCGGCCGGGGGCTTTTCTTGAGCCATCGCGGCGACGCTCTCATAATGGCTCAAAGATCCGTCAAAATCGCCGCGGACCAGCATCTCATTCGCCGTTGCCAACCCTTCACGCATTTGGCGGCGGCGCTGTGATTCCTGGAAAAGACTGCAACCGGACAGGAATACTAGCAGGGCAACACAAAAATAAAAGTACTGCCTTTGCCTAATTGGCTCTCGGCCCATATTTTTCCGCCATGAGATGTAATGATGCTGTTGGCAATCGCCAAACCGAGACCGGTGCCCTGCCGCGAGTGCGGTGTCCGGCGAGTTCCTTGGTTAAATTTTTCAAAAATCGAGGTTAAGCTTTCCGCGGGAATTCCCGGGCCCGAGTCTTTGACCGAAATCTCCAGCGTGCCGTCGGCCGCCTTCGCCGAGACATTGACCAACCCGCCTTTCGGCGTAAATTTGACCGCATTGCCGAGCAAATTTCTGAGCACCTGAAGAATTCTTTCCGGATCCATTTTTAAAGCCGGCAACCTGCCGTCCAGCTCGCTTTCCAGGCGGATGCCTTTGGCTTCAATCAAAGGCGTCATTTCGACGATCGCACGCTTGATCAACGGTTCCATCTGAGTCAGCTCGAAATCGTAGGCCATCATGCCGGCTTCCATCTTGGACAAGTCGAGCAGCGAATTCACCACGCTGATCAAGCGATTGCTCTCTTCGGCGAGGATGGTCAGAAGCTTGCGCTGCTTCTCCGTCGTATCGCCGCCGACGCCGTCGAGCAGTAAACGCGTGCCTTCCTTGATCGAAGTCAAGGGCGTGCGCAGCTCATGCGACATGGAAGCGAAAAAGTCGGTTTTCATTTGCTCAAGCTCTTGCAGTTTTTCGCACATCGAGTTCACCGCCGCCGCCAATTCGCCGATCTCCGGCGGCGAATGCACCGCCACTCTCCCTTCGAAGTTTCCAGCGGCGATCTCCCGGGTCTTGTGTTTCAACAACGCGATCGGTCGGGTGATGCTTTTGGTGATGAACAGTGACATCAGGATGATCGCCATCAGGCAGGCGACCGAAATCATCACGGAGACCTCGCCGGCCTGGTCGGCTACCGCCGCCAAATCACTCACCTTGGCGTAGGTCAACTGCTGCTGATTCAATCGGAGCTTTTCAAAAGATGCCAGCATGGAGTCGATCAAGGAATCCTTTTTTTGTTTGTACTCCTCCTGCGGATACGGTGTTTTGGCACGCACTAAGCGCGCCTCTTCATTGACGATCTCGTCATAGCTGCCAAAATCCCTGGCGATCCGCTTGAGCACCGGAGTCGCCATCGGATCTTCCACGGCAAAGGCGCTTTCCAAGCGGCCCTCAAACTCGATCTTCAAACGAACAAACTGCAGATACCAAGCTTCGTCCCGAGTGATCGCAAATTTCTGCTCGGCGCGACTCTGGGCCAGCAGCAGATCCGCGAGCGCCTTTTCGTAATCTAGAATGCGATTGTCGACCTTCAGGATCGACTGGGTGAGATCGCGGAAGTAACGCAGTTGCAAAACCGCATAAGCGCTCGCCAACGCCACGATCAGGAAAATCGCCAAATAGCCGATGGTCAAGCGCGAAAACAGACTTAGACGCACTGGTGAATTTACCTCGCGCGCGCGCTTCGAATTTTAGCGCGCTCTGGGGTTCGGCGGCAACTCGCAGAGTTCTTCCTCATCGGCCTCCACAGCCAGCAGTTTCTGACCGAACTGCTCGAGCCGGCGGTCGGCGCTCAGATAGCCGGACTGGGCATGGCCCAAATGTTTTCCCAGCAGGGCGAACTCATCGCGAAATTTGCCGAAGTCGCCTTGCAGCCGGCTTAAACACTGGAGGATGTCCTTGGCGCGATCTTCGATCTTCATCCCTTTTAGCCCCAAAACGATCGCCTGCAAGTAAGCATAGAGGCTATTCGGCGACACCGGCACGACGTGCTTCGTCAGTGCGTATTGGCTGAGGCTCTTTTCTTCCGGCCCGTCGTCTTTGATGATCAGCTCATAGTAAACGTTTTCCGCCGGAATATACATGAGCGCGAAGTCATAGGTACCTTCGTCCGGAAGAATATACTTTGCAGCGATCGCGTCGACATGCTTTTTGACATCGGCGATGAATTGCCTTCTCGCGCGGCCCTTCTCGCCGTCGCCGACCGCCCCGGCGATGCGCTTAAAATTCTCCAGAGGAAATTTCGCATCGACCGGGACCAGCAACGGGCCGAGCTTGATCACGGCATCGACCTTTTCGCCGCTGCGAAAACCGTACTGGGTTGAGAAATGCTGCGGCGGCAGTATTTGCGCCAGCAGGTCTTCGAGAAAAAATTCACCCAAGCCGCCCCTGAGTTTCGGCGCTCTTAAAATTTCTTGTAGCGAGGCGATGTCTTTGCCGACTTCATAAATTTTCCGATTGGCCTCTTCGAGTCCTCCCAAGCTGTGTTGCACGTGGCCGACCACCCGGACCGCGTTGTCCAGGCGTTCGCCCAAACTCTGCTGCGTCTGATTCAACACGGCGGCATTTTCCTTTAGCCGTTCGTTGACATGGACGATCATCTGTCCGAGCTGCTGCTGAATCGAGAGCGCATTGTTGTCCAATCTCTCGCTGAACTGCGCGCGCAGCTGGTCCAGTTGCTGCTGTAGCAGCAGGAACGGCTGATCATCGCGTTTTTCTTGCAGCACGGACCGTACTCCGTTCAAGAGAACCCATCCGACAAGAACCGAAATCAAAACCGCAGTGAGAATCAGAACGAGGAGAGTCGGCAATTCCACGATGAACCGTGGCGCGTTCAGAGGAGCCTGATGGCGTACTCCAGGATTTCGCTGAGCTTGCGAATTTGCGTCGCGCGCATGGACCGTTCCTCACGAGGAGCATTGAAGTAGTCGTCAACGCTTTTCTTCATGTTCCATTCCAACAATTCCACGCATTGTTCGATGCTCATTTTTTCCGAACGCCGGCGACGTGCTTGGTGGAGTTCGTTGATTTGGATGAGCTGGCCCATACCAGCGGCTAGCATAGGCGAGTCGGATAAATTGTCAAGCCCTGAAGCCGATCGTCGCCGGCTCCTGTTGCGTCACACAGTGGAGCGCGCCCAATCCGGCGACAACTTCGTTGCAGCGGAGCCCCAGCACTTTCCTTCTAGGAAATAGCTCCTGTAGGATTCCCAGCGCCTTGGCATCGTTGGGATCGTCGAAGACCGGCACTAGCACGATGTCGTTGGCGATGTAAAAATTAGCGTAGCTCGCCGGTAAACGTGTGTCTTCGTAGCATACCGGCTCGGGACAAGGCAGCGCGATCACCGACAATTTCTTGCCGCTCTGATCTTTCGCACCCTGCAATCGTGCCAAGTTCTCCTGTAAAAAAACGTAATTGGCGTCATCCTTCTTCGATTCAACGGTGCACACGACCGTGCTCGGATCGACAAAGCGGGCAATATCATCGATGTGACCGTCCGTGTCATCGCCGACGATCCCTTCACCGAGCCAAATCACATGGCTCACCCCAAGCGATTCTTTGAGATGCTCCTCGATCTGTTCTCGCCGCAAATGCGGATTGCGGTTGCGATGCAACAGACATTGCTCGGTGGTGAGACAAGTCCCGGCGCCGTTCACCTCGATGGAGCCGCCTTCGAGAACGATCGATTGCGCGAACAAAGGAATGTTCAGCAGCCGGCTGATCTCGGGAGCGATGCGATCGTCGTCTTCGTAGGCTTTGTATTTGCCGCCCCAGCCATTGAAAATCCAGTCGTTGCAAGCCAACGGCCGATCGCTGGAGGCACGTGTCAGAAACGTCGGACCGTAATCCCGCATCCAAACGTCGACCGTAGAAATCTTCAACAATACCAGGTTGTCCATCGCCACACCGGCTGTTTGCAGGCGCGCGGCGACCTCCCGTTCAACGGCTTCGTCGTTGACCAGCAGATAAACTTGCTCGTGCGGCGCCAATGCGCGAATCATTTCGACCCAGATTTCGCGCACCTGCTTCAACTGCGTCGGCCAAGTTTCCCGATTGTGCGGCCAGCTAAGCCAGGTGGCGCGATGATGCGCCCACTCGGCAGGCATCCTGTAGCCAAGTGATCGCGGCGTGACCATCGTGCTTGCGGCACTCATCCTCGCAGTATCCCCGCAGCCGTCGTCAATCAAGGGCGTCGTTTTCGACGGCGCGCGACAACAACGGCTGATAAGCGTCGATCCGCCGATCACGCAAAAACGGCCAGCTCTGACGCGTTTGCTCGATCTTGGCGAGATCGCATGAGGCGAGCAGGGTTTGCTCGCGCTCGCCACCGGCCTGGGCGACAATCTCGCCAAACGGACCCGCGACGAACGAATGGCCCCAGAACTTGATTTTGCCTTCGCGCCCGACGCGATTGACCGAAGCGACGTAAACGCCGTTGGCGATCGCGTGCGAGCGCTGAATCAGCTCCCACGCGGCGCGCTGTCGTTTCGCCACCGCAGGTGGCTCGTTGGGAATCCAGCCGATCGCCGTCGGATAAAAAAGAATTTGCGCGCCCGACAACGTGGACAAGCGCGCGCCTTCAGGAAACCACTGGTCCCAGCACACCAAGGCGCCGACTTTCGCGTAGCGCGTTTGAAAGCTGGGAAAACCGAGATCGCCCGGCGTGAAATAAAATTTTTCATAATAGAGCGGGTCATCGGGGATATGCATCTTGCGATATTTGCCCACCATCTTGCCGTCGGCGTCAATGACCACGGCCGTGTTGTGATAGATCCCGGCCGATCTTCGTTCAAACACCGAAGCGACAATGACGATCTCGCGCTCGGCCGCGACTGCACTCAAGGCTTCGGTGGTCGGACCCGGAATCGATTCGGCCAATGCGAAATTTCTGTGGTTCTCGGTCTGGCAAAAATAACGCGAACGAAATAATTCCTGCAGGCAAAGGATCTGCGCACCTCTTTCAGCCGCCCATGCCGCGCGCGCTACCGCCTTGTGTAAGTTCGCCGCCGGACTGTCGCCCGCGCTCATCTGGATGAGCCCCAACGTCACTCGGTCTTTCGCCGCTTTCCGTGCCATCTCGGTTCCTCGTTCTTGAGAGCACTGTACCGTTTAGAAATAAAAAAGGGAGAGGAAGGTTAGCCCCTCCCCTCCCCTAAACAGGCGCACCGTGCGCTTTATTTGAGATGCCGCGCAAAGAACGATTTGGCCTTTTCCCACGCGTCTTTGGCCGAAGCTTCATGGTAACTGCCGCGGTCGTCGCAGTTAAAGCCGTGGCCGGCCTCGGGGTAAACTTCCATGTGAAACGGAACGTTTTTGCTGGTCAGCTCGGCTTTGATTTGGTTGACATGATCCATCGGTATCAATTGATCCTTAGCGCCGAAAAAGAGATACATCGGGCATTTGATTTCACCGGTGCGTGAGAGTGGGCTCGGATTGCCCATGGGAATGCCGCCGCCGTAGTAGGGCACCGCAGCTTTGATGTCGTTGGCGTGATGCGCCGCCGCCAAATACGTGAGACGTCCTCCCATACAGAAACCGATAACGCCAATAGAGCCCGATTTGACGTTGCTCTGCGATTTGAGGTGCGCGATCGCCGCGCCCACATCTTCCATCGCCTTGGCGTCTTGCACGCGTTGCAAGGTTGCGATCGCTTTGGCCATGTCGGAATAAGGAATGATCCGTTCCGACTCACGGTGGAAAATATCGGGAGCGACCGCGACATAGCCTTCGGCGGCGATCCGCTCCGTAACTTTTTTGATATGGTCGTTTACACCGAACGCTTCCTGGATCACGACGATGCCCGGATAGCTGCCGCGGTCCTTCGGCTGCGCGACATAGGCATCCATCTTGCCGTCGGAAGTATTCAACTGCACCGTTGAGCCGCTAACCTCCATGGCTGGACCTCCCCACTGGTAATTTTCTTTGGAAGTGTTTTGTCTACCAGATTTTGGTTTTGTGGTCTACCCTTTTGCAGCGCTTATTTTCGGGAAAAATTCAAAATATGGTCGCAAACTTTTTGCGTCGATTGTTCCGGCGGCATGACGTTCCAAAAATCGGCTTTCGGCAGAAGTTCACGAAGATAATGGGCCCCCGAAGTGGCGTGTGATGGGTCGTCACCCGGAATGATCAAGGCCGGCGCTTTGATACCCATGATTTCTTCCGGCTCGGCGCCAGGCGCCGTATCGCGGTCAAACAGGCCGCGCCCGGTCGTCAAAATAATCCCGAGATAGCGCTCGAGTTCCTGTGCCGCAAAGCGATCAGCGAACCCAGCCTCTCGCGCGATCAGCGTTGCCCACGGGCCCGCTTCGGGGTCCGTCCAGAAAGTCTTCCCGCCGCGGGCGCGCTCGATAACGCCGGTGAGCCCTTTTTCTTTGGCGAAGCTGTAGTGGCGCACAAAGCGCTCTTGGCTGTTCACTCTCCAGCGGTAGCCGCCTACCGGCCAGTGAAGGATCAAACCGCGCGTCGCTTCCGGATAATGAACGCCAAAGGCGAGGGCCACCGAGCAGCCCATGCAGCCTCCCATGATCCAGGCGGATTCAATTTTCAAGTGATCGAGCAACGCTTTTCCCTGGCGTGTGTAACTCGCCCAACCAAGCCGCTCGATCCTACCGCCGGATTGACCGCATTCGCGGCGGTCGTAAACAATCACCGTGTGTTGGGTGGCGAGCGCACGGATCGCGTCGATGCCGGTCCAGGCGCTCGCCAGCCGCCATTTGTCAATGGTTGCGTCGAATCCGCCGGGCGCGCACATCAGGAGCGGCGATCCTGATCCGTGTGTTTCATAATAGGTATCGATTCCCGCGATATTGGCCATCGGCATGGCTTTCCCTCCATCGATCTGATTCCCTGCAAGAAAAAAATTGCCGGCCGCTCAAAAGATCTCGAGGCAACGGCGTGCGCAGAATCGATCCTTCGGCCGGCTTAGGCTGAGCGGGCCTCGTGTAAGTTGTAGCGAAAGGATCAGCGCAACCACCTATAGGGCTTTTCAACGGCCTGCTGGACATCAAAAGCAGCGCCACATAAGATCTAGCACAACGGCAGGCAGGCCGAAAAGCGCAATCGCTGGGGGAGAAGAGTTGCATGAATGACAAGGAAGCGGAACAGAAATTCAGCGAGTTGCTCAAGGTCATGGCGCGTCTCCGCGGCGAAACCGGCTGCCCTTGGGACAAGGAGCAGACGCACCTGTCGCTCAAACCCTGCTTGCTTGAAGAAACCTACGAGCTTATCGACGCGCTAGATGCGGACGATCCGGCAAAACTCAAGGAGGAACTCGGGGATGTGTTGCTGCAAGTCGTCTTTCACTCTCAGATTGCCGCCGAAGACGGACGCTTCAGCGCCAAAGATGTCATCGCCCATTTGACAGAAAAGCTTATTCGCCGTCATCCTTATGTCTTTGCCGGAGAACCGCTGCCGCAGGATACCGCTTCGGTTGTGAAACAACGCCTCCGAATCAAAGCCGGCGAGAGGAAAGACGGCGAAGCGAAATCCGCGCTCGGCAACGTGCCCAAAGCGCTGCCGGCCTTGGCGCGGGCCCAGGCGGTCACCCGCCGTGCTTCGCACCTGGGCTTCGACTGGCCTGCCATCGAACCGGTTTGGGAGAAAGTCAACGAAGAGATCGCAGAGCTCAAAAGCGCCGCCGCCTCGGGCGACCAGACGCGTGCCGGCGAAGAACTGGGCGATCTGCTGTTCTCGATCGTCAATCTCGCGCGCTTCCTCGATGTCGAGGCCGAGGATGTGCTGGCGCGAGCGGTCGATCGCTTTATGCGCCGTTTTCATTACATTGAAACCAAGCTGCAGCAAGCAAACAAAAGTTTCGAGGAATCATCCCTCGATGAGATGGACCGGCTTTGGGAGGAAGCAAAAGAGCTCGAAGCCGGCGCGGCCAAGCCGTCATGAGCGGCGCCCAACTTCGAATCGTTTTTCTCGATGCCGCCACTTACGGTGACGTTTCGCTTGAACGCTTCACTCGCCGGTGGGACTGTACGGTCTATGAACTCACCAGCCCTGAGGAAACGCGTGCGCGGCTCGCCGGTCATGCGATCGTCGTGACCAACAAGGTCGTTATCGATAAAGCGATATTGAGGTCGCCTGAAGCGCGCGACTTAAAGCTCATTGCCGTAGCGGCGACCGGCGTTGACATCATCGATCGAGAGGAAGCGATGAGCGGCGGCGTCAGGGTGTGCAATGTCCCCGGCTATGCGAGTCAATCGGTCGCCCAGTTTACGCTGGCTCTGATTTTGGAATTGGCCAGCAGTGCGGGAAAATACAGTCAGGCCGTGCGCAATGGCGAATGGCAGAGAAGTCCCGTCTTCGCTCTGCTGTCTTACCCGGTGGTCGAGCTCAAGGGCAAAAAACTCGGCATCGTCGGCTACGGCAGCATTGGCCACGCGGTCGCACGAATGGCGCAAGGCTTCGAAATGGAAATTCTGATTTCGGCGCATCCCGGCGTCAACGATCCAATCCCGCCAGATCGAATCGCTTTCGATCGCCTGCTCAGCCTCGCTGATTTCATTTCGCTCCACTGCCCGCTTACGACGGAGACGAGAAACTTGATCAACCCGCAAAGTCTTTCCCGCATGAAGCCAACCGCATTTCTGATCAATACCGCGCGCGGGGGGCTCGTCGACGAAGCAGCATTGATCGAGGCGCTACGCCGAAAACAAATTGCCGGCGCAGCCGTAGACGTCATCAGCCAAGAACCGCCACAGTCCGATCATCCGATGATCCGCGCGGCCCAGGAGCTTGATCGTCTGATCGTTACGCCGCACACCGCTTGGAGCGCCCACGAAGCACGCGCGCGGTTGCTGCAGGAAGTTGAAGAAAATATCGCCGCCTATTTACAAGGCCGGGACAGAAACCGCGTGGCCTAGAAAGCGTCTCCCAGCCGCTCGGTGCCGCTCTCAATCCGCACCAGCGAATGCGTCACGGTGAACTCGAAAGTCTAAACCAGCGGCGCTCCAAGTTCGAATTTCTCGTGCGAGTTCCCGCGTACGGTGGGTCGTCTCTGCGTCTTTCCGGTCCGTGACCTATAGGACTGAATCAGTCTAAGCGAGAGATCCCTATAGGTCACGGGCAACCGGTCAGGAAAGCTAGAATGGTATATCATCGTCCAGCGGCGGCGCCCCACCGCCGCTGATATCGTCCGAGCCGCCGGCATCCATTTCAGGCGCCATTCGGGTTCCGCCACCACCACCGAGAAAGCGAATGCGTTGGGCAACGATCTCAGTGATGTAGCGTTTGTTGCCGTTCTTGTCGTCATAACTGCGCGTGCGGATACTCCCTTCGACATAGACTTGGCGGCCCTTCGCCAGGTATTGCCCGCAAGTCTCGGCTTGTTTGCCCCAGACAACGATGTTGTGCCACTCGGTTCGCTCCTGGCGCTTGCCGTCGCGGTCATTCCACTGTTCGGATGTGGCGAGCGAAAAATTCGCTACCGCGCTACCGCTCGGCGTAAAGCGCACGTCGGGGTCTTTGCCTAGGTTGCCGATCAAGATCACTTTATTCACTGACATAGTCGTCTCCAAGCTGCCGGAGGCTCGAATTGCCGGCTCGAAGGTTGAGCCAACTTAACCCCCGCATGCAGCCGTGTCAATCATTGTCTTACATTGATTTTTGCGCGGCCACGAACTAATATAAGTGATCTAATTTCCATCGCTTGCATTGGTCAACTTATAATAATCTTGATGTTTTATTTTGCCCAGTTAGGTGCGCTGCTTGTGGTCACCGTGCCGCTCGCCATCGTGATCATTTTATGCGGGCCCTTTGATCCGCATGGCAAACGCATCTATCGCATCAACCAGCTCTGGAGTTGGCTCGTCCTGCGCTTGGGCGGGA
This sequence comes from Binatia bacterium, assembly GCA_036554745.1. GTDB lineage: Bacteria > Desulfobacterota > Binatia > UBA9968 > UBA9968 > DP-20. Next base: position 28,544 of record DATBMR010000171.1, on the reverse strand, counting down.
TTTCCCTGAACGTCACGGGACTTGAGAACATCGAGTCTCACCAGCCGTACATTTTCATCGTCAACCATCAAAGTAACATCGATATTCCTGCGCTGGTTCAAGGGCTCAGCCAGTTTCAGCTCCGCTGGATCGCCAAGCGAGAACTCCTGCGAGTGCCCTTTTTTGGCTGGGCCATATGGGCAAGCAGACATATCACCGTTGACCGCGCCGATCCGCTGGCGGCGATGAAAAGCTTGCAGCGCGCCAAAGAACGGCTCGCCGCCGGGATCTCCATCGTGATCTTTCCAGAGGGAACCCGCAGCCGCCACGGTCGCTTGCTGCCCTTCAAAAAAGGCGGCTTTTTGTTGGCGGTTGAGACCGGGACGAAAATCGTTCCGGTGACGATCCAGGGCAGCGCGGATGTTTTGCCCGCCGGCGAGTGGCGATTGCGTCCCGGCACGATTGAAATTTCGGTCGACAAACCCGTTGGGGTCGATGGCTACCGTGCCGGCAAACTGCGCGGTCTCGTAGAACAAGTTCGGGAGACGATCGCCGCCCGTCTTCAGCAAACCGCGGAACCGCGTGCGACTGGCGGAGTCACAGCGGCGCCATCCGCCACCGCGATTGAGCGACCCAAAAGGCGAAGCGCATAAAGATCATGGACAAACTGAAAATCATCCCACTCGGCGGCCTCGGCGAATTCGGCCTCAACATGATGCTGATCCAATACGGCGAAGCCGCCATCGCGATTGATTGCGGCCTCATGTTTCCGAGCGCGGATCTGTTGGGCATCGATCTGGTGATTCCCGACGTGAGCTATTTGATCGAGAACCGTGACAAACTCAAAGCGATTGTGCTCACGCACGCTCATGAAGATCACGTTGGCGCGTTGCCTTACATTCTCGATCATTTCGACGTGCCGATCTTCGGCACGCGACTCACTCTTGGCCTGCTGGCGAACAAATTAAGAGAGCACGATCTGGAAGGCACGGTCGATGTTCGGGAAATCACCGCCGGCGCGCCGTGGGATCTCGCGCCGTTTCGACTCGAAGGCATTCGCGTGACCCACAGCTTGATGGATTGCGTAGCGCTGGCAATCGAGACTCCGGTCGGCACGGTGATCCATACGGGCGATTTTAAGATCGATAACACCCCTATGGAAGGCGAAATGTTCGATTTCCAGAGATTCGCCGCGTACGGCGAAAAGGGCGTGCTTCTGCTGCTTTCGGATTCGACCAATGTTGAGCGTTCGGGGCACACGCCATCGGAGCGTGAAGTCGCCACCCATCTGGAACAGATTATCCGGCATAGCAAAGGCAAAATATTGGTCTCGACGTTTTCATCGAGTATTCCGAGAATCCAGCAGGTCGTCGATATCTCGGAGCGCTGCGACCGGCGAGTCGTGCTGAGTGGCCGTAGCATGGTCCGCAACAGCCAAGTCGCCGCGGAATTGGGCTACTTACGATTGCCGCGCCATACCATGACCGAAAGCGAACGCTGGCACGATCTCGCCGCCGACCGCCTTACTTTTCTGACCACCGGCAGCCAAGGCGAACCGTTGTCGGTACTGCACCGGGTCGCGCTCAACGACCACAAGACCATCAAAATCGAGCCCGGTGACACGGTGATTTTGTCCTCCAAGTTCATTCCAGGCAATGAAAAGACGATCGCCAATTTGATCAATCATCTTTATCGTCGCGGTGCCGATGTGCACTATGAAAAGGTGTCCGAGATTCATGTATCGGGTCACGCCAGCCAAGAAGAGCTAAAAACCATGCTTCAGCTGACGCGGCCGCGCTATTTCGTGCCGATCCACGGCGAATACCGCCATCTCGTGCGTCACCGGCGCCTGGCACAGGAAGTCGGGATCCCGGAAGAAAACTGCTTCATTCTCGAGGATGGCGACGTGCTCGAGCTGACCACCAGCAGCGCGCAGAAAGTTACACCGGTCCAGGTCGGCAAAGTTTTCGTCGATGGCAAGGGCGTCGGCGACGTCGGCGATGTCGTCATCCGCGATCGACGTCATCTGTCAGAGGACGGCATGGTGCTCGCGGTCATGGCGATTCATCAGCAGTCCGGCGAACTCGTCGCCGGGCCCGACTTGATCTCACGCGGTTTTGTCAGTGCGGAAGAGAGCGACGAAATCTTGGAGCACGCCAAAAGAGTCGTCGTGGAAACTCTCGACGGCATGAACCGCGAAACTCGCACCGATCCCGCCGAGCTTCAGGAGGAAGTGCGCAAAGCGCTCCGTCGCTTCTTCAGAAAGAAGCTGGAGCGCCGTCCGGTCGTTTTGCCATACATTATCGAAACTTGAGAACCTCATCTATGCCTGCCGCACCGGAGAAAAATCGGCTCTACCGGGAAATTTGGGGCGTGGTTATCGGTCTCGCCGCGCTCCTGCTTGCGCTCAGCCTGATTTCGTATAGCGTCACCGATCGTTCGCTCAACAGCCCGGCGGGCGCGCTCGAGACGCTTAATTGGGGCGGGTTTGTCGGCGCCTTTTTGGCTGATTTATTAATCCAGGGTCTGGGGCTGGCGTCCTACCTGCTGCCGGTTTTTCTCGGGATGGTGGCGGCGCAGATGTTTCGCGCTGGCCGCCACGGGTTCCTGATCAGTACCGCCTCGGCGTACACGATCCTGCTGCTGAGCGTCAGCATCGTTCTGAGCGTCGTCATTGATAGCGAAACCGCGCGCGACTCCGGCGGCATTATCGGCGGTTTTTTGGAAGAGAGCGTGCTGGTGCCGCTCTTCGGTCGGCTGAGCGCGGTTTTGATCGCGTGCTTTACGACGCTCTTGTCAGTCATGCTGTTGACGCAAAATTCATTGCTGGACCTTGCCGGATACACCGGGAACAAACTTGGTCAGCTGCGCAAAACGCTCGTTCCGGTCATCGCTCACCGGCTAAGAGAGATCAGAGGCAAGCAGGAGAAGCGCAAGGGCGAGAACACCAAGAAGGATAAAAAGGACTACGTGCCGCCGCCGATCCTGCTGAAAGAGGAATTTCGCGACGAGACGGCGGTAAAAAGACCGCAGAAGAAGCCGGCTCAGCCACCCGAGCAGTTTAAGCTTCCAGAAGTCGGTGAAGGCTACAAACTGCCGCCAGTGGAATTGCTCGATCCGCCCGACGGCGAACAGTTCAAGGTGGACACGGAAACGTTGCAAGCCAACTCGCTTATTCTGCAAAAAAAACTTGAAGATTTTGGCGTCGAGGGGGAAGTGGTAGCGGTGCGCCCAGGCCCAGTGATTACCATGTACGAGTTCAAGCCGGCGCCCGGCGTCAAAGTGCGCCGCATCGTCATGCTAGCGGACGATCTCGCCATGGCGCTACGCGCCGTGGCCGTGCGTATTCTCGCGCCGATTCCCGGCGAGTCCGTGGTCGGTATCGAAATTCCCAACCCGCGCCGCGAGATGGTTTACCTGCGCGAGGTGATCGAAAGCGAGGCTTACCGCAACACCGATTCGAAACTCGCTTTGGCGCTTGGCAAGGACATCGGCGGCACTCCCTTCACAACCGACCTGGCAAAGATGCCTCACCTGCTGGTGGCCGGCGCCACCGGGACGGGCAAGTCAGTGTCCATCAACGCGATGATTTTGAGCATCCTTTACAAATCGAGCCCGCAAGACGTCAAATTCATCATGGTCGATCCCAAGATGCTTGAGTTGACCGTGTACGAGGATATCCCCCATTTGCTCGTTCCGGTCGTGACCGACCCCAAGAAGGCGGCAGCGGCACTTTTTTGGGCGATGGACGAAATGGACCGCCGCTACCGTCTCATGAGAGACAAGGGTGCTCGGAATATCGACAACTACAATCGGACGCTTGAGCGCGAGGCAGGCAGGCGGCCGGTCATCGACCTGACGGATGCCGAAACGGAGGAGGAATTTACCGACACCATCGGCGGCCGGGTCTCTCACGACGCGCCCTTGTCCCACGAGAAACTGCCGCGCATCGTCATCATTATCGACGAGTTGGCCGATCTGATGATGACGGTCGGGCGAGATATCGAGGAATATATTACGCGTTTGGCGCAAAAGGCGCGCGCGGCGGGCATTCATCTGATCTTGGCGACACAGCGCCCTTCCGTCGACGTCATTACCGGCTTGATCAAGGCCAATTTCCCCGCGCGCATCTCCTTTCAGGTCACTTCGCGTGTTGACTCGCGAACGATCTTGGATTCCATGGGAGGTGAAAAGCTTCTCGGCAGCGGCGATTTGCTTTTCCTGCCGCCGGGAACCGCACGGCTGATTCGCGTGCACGGCGCCTTCGTCTCGGACCAGGAAGTTCGTCGCGTGATGCGATTTATTAAACAACAAGGGCGGCCGAATTATCGTCCGGAAGTGCTCGAAGCGAAGAAGGAAAGCGATTCGGCAGTGGCAGCTACCGAGGAATATGACGAAATGTATGACCAGGCAGTTGCTATCGTCACCGAAACCCAGCAAGCTTCCATATCGATGGTCCAGCGAAGATTGCGGGTCGGGTACAACAGGGCTGCTCGGATGATTGAACAAATGGAGCGCGACGGCGTCGTGGGTCCGGCTGACGGTGCGAGGCCGCGGGAAGTTTATGCACGTAAGATCGAAGATTAAACCGGTATGCTCCTTGGTGGCCGGCTTCGTCCTTGCCGTCACACTGCTTGGCGGCCTCCAACTCGGCGACGCAGCCGACGGCGGCAATGACGCGGAAGCGATCGTCGACCGCTTGCAAAAAAACTACGATTCGACGGTCGATTTTGTCGCGGATTTCCGCCAGGAGACGGAGGTCAAAACACTGAATCGAAGCCTCAAGGCGGCGGGCGAGCTGTTTTTTAAGCGACCCGGCAAGATGCTGTGGCTGTACCAAGAGCCTAAAGGACAATTTGTGCTAGCCGACGGCAACCATCTCTATTTTTACCAGCCAGAGCAAAACCAGGTCATCAAGAGTCCGTTGAAAAACGCTTTCCGCGGCGACATTCCGCTGTCGTTTTTATTGGGACTGGGCAATCTGAAAAAAGATTTTAACGCAAGCCTGAAAAGGACCGAAGGCAGCCAATACGTCCTCCGCCTCGAACCCAAAGGAGAGGCTGGCGGCTATGGCGAGATCCTCATGGGCCTGGACAAGAATTCCGCGGACATCGTCTGGGTGAGTGTCCGCGATGCCGCCAATAATCTAACGAGCCTGCGCTTCTCCGGCATGCGCAAGGGGATCGGTTTGAAAGATTCGCAATTCAAGGTGCAAATTCCCGAGGGTGCCGACGTAGTGGAATTAGGACAATGAACCGTCCCAAGCAAAGATTCAGTATCGTGAGTCTCGGTTGTGCCCGAAATCTGGTCGATTCCGAGGTCATGGCCGGATTGCTGGAAACAAATGACTACGAGATTGTGCACGAGCCGGCCGATGCCGATATTGTGTTGGTGAATACGTGCGGCTTCATCGGTCCGGCCAAAGAGGAATCGATTGAGACCATCCTCGACGTTGCCCGCCTCAAAGAAGCCGGCAAGGTCGGCAAGCTGATCGTCGCGGGCTGTCTCTCACAGCGCTACCCGGAGGAACTGTCCAGAGAATTGCCGGAGGTCGATCTGTTCATCGGCACGGGCGAGGTAGCGCGCATCGTCGATATTCTCCGTCAACACGATGCCGATAGGACGAAGCGCCAGTATGTCGGCGTCCCGAGCTACATCTACGACCATGCGACGCCGCGATTGAGGTCGACACCAGCTTATACGGCCTTCCTGAAGGTCTCCGAAGGCTGCGACCACAAGTGCGCGTTCTGCATTATTCCCCAACTGCGCGGCCCCCACCGCAGCCGTTCTATCGAATCGGTCGTCACCGAAGCCCTTTTGCTCGCCCGAAGCGGCGTCAAGGAAATCAATCTGATCGCCCAGGATTTGACCGCTTACGGCCGCGACCGAAAGGATGCCACTACACTGCACCGTTTGCTTAACGAGATGACCCAAGTTGACGGCATCGAATGGATCCGACTCTTGTACGCTTATCCCAACTTTCTCGATCAGCCGCTGCTCGAGATCATCCGCGAGAGTGACAAGATCTGCAAGTATGTTGATATTCCGTTTCAGCACGTCAGCCGAACAGTCTTGCAACGGATGCGGCGTGGCAAGAGCGGCAGCGAGGTACGCCAGGCGGTTGAAAAGCTTCGTGGCGCGATCCCGGGTTTGACATTAAGAACGTCGCTCATCGTTGGTTTCCCCGGCGAAACCGACGACGATTTCGCGGAGCTTTTGGACTTCGTGGAAGAAACTCAGTTTGAACGGCTTGGCGTATTCAAATACTCAGAAGAGGAAGGCACGGCCGCGGCGCGCATGGGTATCCGCGTGCCGGAGGAGGAAAAGGAGCGGCGCTGGCAGGAGCTTATGGACCTGCAGTCGTCAATCTCCCGAAAAAAGAACGAGGCCTTGATTGGCACCATTCAGCGCGTTATGATTGACGGCGTTGACCACGAGTCCGACAAATTGACCGGCCGTACGCAAGCGCATGCCCCTGACGTGGACGGTGTCGTATATATCGAGAGTAGGGGTTCCGACGACAAACTGATCACTTTGCCGGGCGACATAATCGATATAAAAATTATTGACGCCCTAGACTACGACTTGATTGGTGAAAAACTCCATGCCTAAAGTCGATCCCGAAAAAGAAAAAAAACAGCGAAAAGATTTTCTGAAGCAGGCCTCGGAGATGCTCGAGGAAATGAAGCGCTCCCTGATGAAGGAAATGCAGGGACGTGTCAAGGAAGAGACCGAAGGCATCAAAGATGAAGGCCGTGACACTTACGATCTCGCGAGCGATGAGAGAGACCGCGAAATCAATTTTATATTGAACGACCGTGAGCGCGAAAAGCTGGTGGCCATCGATGAAGCCTTGCAACGCATCGCCGAGAAAACTTACGGCATCTGCGAGAGTTGCGAGGGCGAGATCCAACTGGGCCGCCTCAAGGTGCTGCCGTTTACGCGGCTGTGCGTGAAATGCCAGGAAGAAAACGAGCGCGAAGCGAAACGCCAGAAGACCTTGGAGAACGAGCGCAGCTATCGCAAACTCGACCTCACCGATATTGAAGAAGAAGGCTTTTAGTGTTCGCGCCTGCGGGTCCCAAATTCCCCTCAGATACCCGACCTAACGAAACGAGGGCCGGCCCGCCAGACTTACCCGATCAGGGCCGTTCCGTGCGAGTTACGCAACCAACCATTAGCCGCCTCTAGACAAGCGTGTCTTTGCGCACAGGCGGAGAGCATTCGGCGGTCAGCTAGGGCAGCCGCTTCGCTAGCTGGCTTGCCGCAGAATGAATGCCGTCATCGTGTCGATCGCGCGCATCGTTTCCGGCTGGCTCGGGTTTGGAACCATGCGGTGCTCCGGGAGGCCATCGAACGTGTGCACCTCAATCACTCCCCCGCGTTTGCGATAGGACGCGATGAAGCGTTCCTCCATCTCCAACGGATGGTTTTTATCGTTCGCTTTGAGGCACATGAGAACCGGCGGTAGATCGAGCGGCTCGTCGCGCTCGATGATCGTCTGCGGGCTGCCGTCGGTCATGGCTTCTTCCGTACGCCAGTAATCGATGTGAGCCTTGATGAGTTCTTCGCGGTTAAACTTCTTGGCAAAGTGAAAGCGATAGAGCGGACAGATCACGGGCCAGCCGGCGATCACATAGGCGAGACTCGCGTCGACCTGGGGGTGGTTGGGCAGCGGCAGCGCTGAATAAGCCGGGTGCCGTGGTCGCAGTGCGTTGAGCACGACCTGATGACCGCCGCTGGAATTGCCGAATGCTCCGACGGCGGTCGATCCCCTAAGCTCGCCGGCCTGCACTTTAAGCCAGCGCACAGACAGGTTGATGTCACAGATCGAGGCGGGATAGCTTGCCTCTGGCGGCTGCCGGAAGTCGACCGCGGCTACCAGGATGCCCCGGGCCGCAAGAGCTCGGTCGATTCCGACGTTGTTTGTCCGGTCGCCGTTGTGCCACGCGCCGCCGTGCACATCAATGATGGTTGGAAACGGTCCGGATCCTTTGGGTTGATAGATACGCGCGAGCCACGCCTTGCTTCCCTGGCGCTGATACTCGACATCGCGCTCTTCTACTTCATACTCGATGTTTTTACCCATGCGGGCAATCTACAGCCGCACGGGACCGCTCTGCAAGCCCGTTCATTGTTCTTCCGCAAAGCGCTAGCGTTAGTTTGCCTTGACCCAATGAGGTCGGCACTATAAAAAGAAACCCGCCGCATTCGCCTTTTTGTCGTGAAATTCCTGACCAGCCAAATTTCCTATTTTCTCAGTGAGCGAGCCACTCGCCAGAACATCCGGGCGCTGCTCAAGTACGTTGGGTTCACGGCGGCGGTCATCGCCACCTATTCAGTCATCTTTCACCTGATCATGCTGCATGCCGAAGGCCGGTATCATTCATGGATTACCGGCATTTATTGGACTCTGACAGTGATGACCACGCTTGGGTTTGGCGACATAACCTTCACGAGCGACATCGGGCGATTGTTCAGCATCATCGTATTGCTCTCCGGCATCGTGTTACTGCTCATTTTGCTACCGTTCATGTTCATTCGCCTTTTCTATGCTCCTTGGCTCGAAGCCCAAATCCGGCTCACCGCACCGCGAGAGATTCCGGAGAATGTGAGCGGGCACGTCATCATCTGTAGCTATGATACGATCGCCTCAGGACTGATCGATAGGCTCCGTCTCCACGGAATTCCGTATTGCGTCATCGAACCTGACTACGCGACAGCCGCCCGCATGCATGGAGACGGAGTTTCCGTCATCACCGGCGAAATCGATAGCCGCGCCACTTATCAAAACCTCCGAGTCGCGCAGGCGCGTCTGGTATTGGCCAATAGCAGCGACACCGTCAATACCAACATCACCTTGACCGTGCGCGAGATCGCGCCGAAAGTTCCGATCGTCAGTCTGGTTGAAAACGAGGACTCCATCGATATCCTCCAACTGAGCGGCTGCGATTATGTGCTCCCCTTGCATCAAAAGCTCGGAGCCCGCCTCGCGGGCCGCGTCAATGCCGGTCATGCCCAGTGTCATGTCATCGGGAATATTCGCAATCTCCTCGTCGCGGACTTCGCGGTGCACAATACACCGTTCGTCGGCAGAAGCATTGGCAATAGCGGCTTGGAAAAAGCGGCGGGAGTGAAAATCATCGCCGTCTGGGAGCATGGGCGCCTTAAGGGCGCGCGACCCGAGACGCTATTGACCAAAGAAACCGTTGTCGTGGTTGTCGGCACGGCCGCACAACTGCTCGAGCTCGACACGCTTCTCGTCATCTACGACACAAACTACAGCCCTGCCTTGGTCATCGGCGGTGGCAAAGTCGGTTGCGCGACAGCGCGCGAGCTGAAGAGTGCCGGTATTCCCGTGAATCTGCTCGAACGTAATTTAGCCCTGCAGGCGCGGCTGACGGATCTTGCCGACAAAGTATTCATTGGCGACGCCGCCGATCGGGAAGCGTTGATGAATGCTGGACTGGACAAAGCCCCGTCCGTCGTATTAACCACCAATGACGACGCCACAAATATTTATCTTGCGGTTTATTGCCGGCGCTTGAATCCCGAATCGCGCATTATCAGCCGCATCACCCACGAGAAAAATATCGAGGCGATTTACCGCGCGGGCGCCGACTTTGCGATCAGCTTTGCGTCGCTCGGCGTCGAGGATGTGTTCTCTCACCTCCACAGCAGGGAACTGTTGTTTCTCGGCGAAGGGTTCGAGCTCTTATCTGTGCTGCTGCCTCGATCGCTCGCCGGACGCACGCTTGGGGAAAGCGCGGTCGCGGCCAGGACCGGACTGACCGTCATCGCCATTCAGCAAAACGGCCGCATGATCACCAACCCTTCGGACTCCACACCTCTCACGGCAGAGACCGAGCTCGTGATGATCGGCAGCACCAAAAGCCGGCAGACTTTTGCGAAGACGTTTTCAAGCTGACGACTTCGATCGAATTAAGTTTGTGCCCGCAGTTTGCAATTGAGGGAATTGTGCCTAACTGATTAAAAGGGGCACCAGAGATACGACCTTGACCGTTCGCGGAGGCAACCTATGCAAACCATAACGCTTGTGAAGACGTTGATAAGAATTGCTGCGATTTTTTTGCTTCTAGGAAGCCCGGTGCACGCTGCCGCTCCGAGTGCCGGCGCCACGCCGACTGCCAAGGCGACGTTCGCCGGGGGCTGCTTTTGGTGCATGGAGCCGCCCTACGATGAGCTCGACGGCGTGATCTCCACGATTTCGGGGTATATCGGCGGTACCAAAAAAAATCCGACCTATGAAGAAGTCAGCGCCGGCACCACCGGCCATGCGGAAGCGGTCCAGATCACCTACGACCCGCAAAAAATCAGTTACGAAAAACTGCTCGAGGTGTTCTGGCGCAATATCGATCCGCTGACCGCCAACGCGCAGTTCTGCGACCATGGTAGCCAATACCGCTCCGGCATCTTCTATCACGATGAAACGCAGAAGAAGCTTGCCGAAGCGTCAAAGAAGCGCATTCAGAGTCGCTTTAAACAGCCCGTCGTCACTGAGATCGTTCGCGCGACCGAGTTCTATCCGGCGGAGGACTACCATCAGGATTACTACAAAAAGAACACTATCCGCTACAAACTCTACCGCTACGGTTGCGGCCGCGACCAGCGGCTCCAAGAACTTTGGGGAGATAAAAACAAATGAAACGGATCATGGAATGTGTAATTGCCACTCCTCTTTGTAGATCGCTTGTCGCCGAGTATTTCACACGCCTGGAAGCGCTAAAATCGCGACGGGTCGACATTGAGTCCCAGCGCGTGTTTTCCGATCAACTCGTAGTGGGCGAGGCGTCCCTGGGTGTGCTGGCTGATCACGTGAATATCCTGGAAGTAGCGCTGTATCGGATGTCCTTCAAAGATCGCTGTCACGCCGCAGGCATGATAAACCGAATCGACGATGTCGACCGCCAGTCGAATTGCATGAGTCGTAGCCAGGCGCAAGCTTGCGCGCCGGTCGAGGCTGATGGCTCCGATGGACGTCGCCTCGCTCCAAATGTCGCGCGCCGCTTCGATCAAAAAGGCGCGCGCGGATCGTAGTTGAGCTTCGCTGCGGCCGACGGTCGCTTGAATCACCGATTGATCACGCAGCGTTGCCTGCATGGAGCGCGGCGTCTTGGCACCGGCGAGCTCAAAAAACGCGTTTAGGCAAGCGCGCGCCGTTCCCAATGCCACCGCAGCGTCACCCGAGGCGAACAGCAACCTCCGCGGAAACTGGTAAAGCGGTCCGGTTTCGAGCAGAGGCGCTCCTGCCTGAAGCACCGTCCGCTCTGCGGGCACGAAGACATCCTTCACGGCAAAGTCATGGGTTCCGGTTCCGCGCATACCGCGTACGCGCCAAGTGTCCAGCAGTTCAGCCTCGGTGGCTGGCACAAACAAGTAGCGCTCCTCGGGTTGACCGTCTATGAGCCTGGGTTGACCATTTTCCTGGATCAGAGCACGTGCCGCGAGCCACGCCGCTTGCCGGCAGCCTGAGCTAAATCCCTGACGGCCGGAAACCCGGTAACCGCCAGGCACCACGACGGCCTGAGCCGTTGCGATTGGAGTATTGGCGACGACGCTGCACGGCGTATCGATCCAGATCAGGCGAGCGACCTCACGCGGCATCCGAGCCGCGTACGTCGCGAAGACCGCGCATTGATTGACGATCCATCCGGTGCTCGCGTCCGCTTTGCCGAGTTCTTCCAGCACCCGGATATATGTCGGTAAATCGATCTCGGCGCCGCCAATGTTCTGCGGGATCAACAGCTTAAAAAGCCCGGCAGTCGCCAGGGCCTCGAAAAGCGGCCGCGGCAACTCCCGATCGGTCTCGATCTGGTCAGCATAGGATCGGATGCTAGGGGCCAGCTCTTGCGCGGCTTCGAACGGCGATCGAATCTCTTCGTTGGTCATGGGTCAGAGGACGACGGTTGCCCAACAAGCCCGAAAGATGATGACTGTCGCTGCAGCCAGACGCCTTTAAGCTTTGTCTGTAGTTTAAAACTTCTCTACTCCAGCGAGAACTCTATGTCCATGGCAATTTCTTTGGATCGTACGTCCTATTGTGTTATGAACGTTCGTTGCGAGAAGATTTCATCGTTGCAAGCGTTTACTTTTAGATGACGCGATGATCGAAAGCCCAACAAGTAATCGATCGGAAGGCGACCGGAGATTGCTCGAAAGGAAAGATACAAATGGCAAGAATCCTTGAGATCATGCAGGTCGGGATTGGCGTGCCGGATCGTGACAAATTCGCGAAGTTTGCGCGTGATATGTTGGGGCTTCCTACTACCACGTCCCCGGACGGCAAGGTCACGTATGTCAGATCGGATGCCTATCATCACCGGATTGCCGCACGCACAGTCGCGGAGCCGATGCTCAACTACGTTGGTTTCGACGTTGGCGGGCCTGACGAGCTTGACGAGTGGAAAACGAAACTTGGCGCCCTCGGCATCGATTGGCGCCACGGTGGCCCCGAGGAATGCGCCGACCGCCATCTGACTGACTTCATCGAACTCAAAGATCCCGATGGCCACCCACTCGCTTTGTCGTACGGCTTCGAGATCGACAACCAGCCGGTTCGCTATACCCGTGACTTAAATGTCGTGGGCTTGGGCCACGTGCTGCTCACCGTCAAAGATACCCAACGGTCGCATGATTTTTACACCGCTGTGTTGGGCTTCCGTCTTAGTGATTGGGTATGCATCGACGACAACCTTCGGCTGTGCTTCTTGCGCTGCAACGCGCGTCATCACAGCATGGCTTTCGCTCCCTGCCAGCCGGGCAAGTCCCCGCGACTGCAACACGTGATGCTGGAAGTGGAGTCGCTCGATGATGTCATGCGCTCCTATCATTTCCTGCGCATCCACAAGGCGCCCATCGGGATGGGACCGGGACGTCACATTAATTGTCAGACGGTGCACGTCTACGCGCAAACCCCGGCGGGATTTGCCGTGGAGTTTGGCTGGGGCCATCGCCGCCTCAACGATGCCACCCATCAACCGATTGTTTATCCCAGCGGTAGCCCCGTCGACATCTGGGGCGGCGATATCCAGAGCGCGGAATTCGAACTCGGCTAATGTCGTCACGTTCGCACACGCACGAACATAAATGCTTCCATGGCAGCCTGCCTGTGCGTTTTGGTCGCGGCATTTGGTCCGTCGCGTGAGTCACCCCGATTTCACCGATCTCAGCGCCCATAGTTGCAGCTATTCCGCTCCCTCCTTCTTTTGAAGAAGTAGAAGAACGTCGCGGCGTAGACAGTGACGAGGGTGGTATAATTGGCCGCTAGGAGCCCGGGCGTTGACCACGGAATGCCGTTCACAAAGGGCGTGGGGAATGGCCATAGGAACGGCGTCGGGAAATATCTCTCCGTGTGCGTCGGGATATCACATAGGATATGCAAAAGCCACGCGCCAAGAAGCCACGGCGGACTTTTGCGACCGAGCCAGAGCAAACCGAAAACCGCAGCCCACACGAGTAGACTGTGGGTGACGTTGTAGGCGTAGAACACATACGGCGGGAGTATCGACAGCGCCGGCGGCCCGGAAACTTCCCCGGCCAGACGGAGCGTAATCCAACCGGGATTGGTTACGTGAAAGACGCCGAACGAAAGTAAATCCGGCGCCATACCCACCAGCAAACCGGCGAAAAACTTCTTACGACCCTGCGGCAAGAATGGCGCGCCGCCCCACAACCCATGTGCCAACACGTCCATCCGATCATCTTGCACCAATCAGCCGACATTTTCGATCACGTTCGCCAAGTCCCGTCGTGTGCGTTGAGCGTCAAAACGAATCGGCGAAAGCTCACCGCAACGGCGCCGAAGCGCCAAGACGAATCTTTTTCCGAAATATCCGTGCGAGCTTTGCGGTGTTGGGGATTGCAGCGTCATTCGCCCTCAGCACGGCGCTGCTCGATGGTGTAGCGCACCAGTGCGGCGTAACGATAGATGACATGGGCGAATTTGCCATAGGGAGCGGTGATGAATAGACCGGCAACCATGCCAAGATGAATGACCAGGAGGATGCCCATGATCGCTGTTTCGCGCAGCGCGAGCAACAGGAGTCCGGTCAGGCTGGTAAGCAATAGCAAGACGAGGAAAGCCACATCCATGTTCAACATGGTTTCCGCCGCGGGAGTGCGGTCGCTGCGCCATTTTAGATAAAGCAGTCCGGTGGTGCCGACTACCATGGCGATGCCGCCGACTGTGCCAAGAACGACGGGCCAACTCAGCAGTGGATAGGGCGCCTGCCACTCGAGAAAGTGATGATAGAGCGCCGCGATGGTGGTCGAAGCAAGGGCGGACAAAAACCCGTAGAAGACCAAGTGATGGAGCCAGCGCCGTGCTTCCGAAAAGCTCGCATCCGGATAATTGCAGCCGGCCCCGCCGCCTTTCATGTAGGCCAGCCCGAACGCGTCTTGAGTGGCACGCCACAAGGCGCGCGGATCGATCGCTGCGGATAACCCGCCGCCAGTCTCACGCCAAAACTGGCGCGCGCCGGCCGACAGCACCGCCAGAGCGTAGAGCACGACGATCGAAGGCGGCACGACCATGGCAGCGAACGGAATCACCCGATAAAAAGCGCCCTCACCCAGGTGGGTCGCAAATAAGATATCACTACCCGTGAAGACCACTACTAGCAGCAGGATGATGAACAGCGCGGCCGCCGTGATCAGCGCCACCGCAAATCCATTCCGCTTGAACAGCGCGGCAAAAAGCGCGGGCCAGCTGTAACGGCGATACGTCTCGGTGCGCAGCTCGGCCATGAGCTTTGGGATGTTGACGGCGAATTCATGAGGCGGCGCGTACTGGCAGGCGTAATAGCAGTCCCGGCAATCGAAGCAGAGGTTGGCAAGGTAGGTTAGATCCGCCTTGGAGAAACTCCGGCGCATCTCCATCGCCGGAAAGACCGCGCAATACCCCTCGCAGTAGCGGCAGGCGTTGCAGATCCTCATCTGGCGTTCGCCATCTTCGAGCGGATCAGCTTGCGCCATGGCGAGCTGCCTCCCGGCCGGCGATTCTACCGAACACCGACCCAATGGTGAGTCCGAATCCGGCGAGGTAACCTTTCCCGAGTATGTTCCCGGCCATAATTTCTCCCGCCGCAAAAATGTTTCTCGCCGGCCGCTCGTCCTGCAAGATAACGCGCGCCTGCTGGTTCACGGTGACGCCCAAATAAGTAAAGGTTATACCGGGTCGCAATGGGTAGCCATAGAACGGCGGCGTGTCGATCGGCCGCGCCCAGTGGCTCTTCGATGGCGCGAGACCGTCGGTACGACAGTCGTCCAACGAACCGGGATCGAACTTTCCCGGCCTCACCGCGTTATTGAACTCCCTGACTGCCGCCGCGAGTCGTGCCGGATCAAGACCGAGAACCACGGCTAGATCAGTGATAGTCCTCGCCTCGACCGGCGGAAAAACCGACGGTATGAAAAGGGGCAGCGCCTTGGCATCAATGATGGAGTAGGCGATCTGATCCGGTTGATCGGCGATCAACTTTCCCCAAATCGCATAGCGCTTCGGCCAGAAGTCTTCACCCTCATCGTAAAAGCGTTTTACCTCTTTGTTGACCACGATGCCGAACGGCGGGCTATCGAGGCGCGTCACGATGCCGCCGTCGAACTTCGGCGCGCGCGCGTCGAGCGCGATCGCATGGCAGCCGCGCGGATCGCCGACCGCTTTTGCGCCGTGCTTCAGCAGCTCTCTTAACATGCCTCCTTGGTTGTGCCTGGTGCCGCGGATAACGAAATTCTCCGCAGCCTCCCCCCAGTACTCCTTCAACCATGAAATGTTGGCTTCAAAGCCGCCGGATGCTACCACGATCGCCTTTGCGGAAATCTCCTGTGAGGCACCGTTGCAAAAAACCGTCGCGGAGCGAAATTCACGATCGTGAACTTGCAGCTCGCGGACTTCCGAGTCGTAGGCGATCTCCACTCCAAGGCGGCAAGCGGTATCGTAGTACGAGTTCATCATCGCCTTGCCGCCGCCAAGCATGAATAGGTTCGTTCGCGTCAAGTGCAGGGTGCCGCGCAGCGGCTTTTGCCAGCGCACGCCATTGGCCGGCATCCAGTCGCCCAGCTCTTCCGACTCCCGAATGGTCAACCGAGCGAGGGACTCGTTGGTCGCACCTCCGGTCACTTGTCGGAGATCCTCCCAAAATTCCTCTTCCAGGTAAGGGCCGGTGACATACTCGGTCGCAGCCTTGTGCATATAACGCACGTCGCGCGTGTGGCGGCTGTTGCCCGCGCGAAAATCCTCGGCGGCGCTCTCGAGCAGCAGCACACGCGCCCCGGCACACCCCGCTGTGATGGCGGCGCACAGTCCCGCGTTGCCGCCGCCGACGACCAAAACGTCGATCGGTCCGCGCAAATCTACCATTGTCCGAGCAGAATGCCTTCAGGCCAGTACATGCCAAGCAACCGGCTCATGAGCAGCGCCAGACCGATGACAATGGCAGTGTAAACGAGCGAAGTGACCCAGCCCGCACGAACCCAGCCGTAAAGGAAAGCGAATGTGAAGAGCACCGTAGCAACACCGAAGCCCACCAACAAGATCAGCAATAGATACGCGACCAACGAGAAAAAGTAGCCGAGCGCCAATTTGGATCTTTTCCGCGTCTCGGGAGGGGGCGTGGGTATATCGCCCCGCAGCTCGAGTACCAATTGCGATACGGCCATAAGAACGGCTGGTATAGTCGCCGCCATGGGAAAAATCGCGCCGAGATAGGGAAAGCTTTGCGCTTCGTAGAGTGCCGCCGCTGAGACAACTAGCACGGCGAAGGTGAACAGCACCGACGGTGTTTTACCCAGGAGCACCGCTCCGCCTTCCTCCGATTCCTCTGCCGGAAGGTTTCCTGAGCGTCTGCCGCGAACGATCCAGATAATCGCACCGACCAGCAACAAACCCATAACGATGACGCCGGGACGCCACAGCCATTCAAAATCGTAGCGGCTGATCGATAACCAAAGATACTGTTCGGTTGGCTTGGTCAGAACAAACCCGACGAGAAATGGCGCGCGCGGCCAGCCGAGCTGTTTCATCAGCCAACCGAGCAATCCTAAACCGAGCATGGCATAGATATCGCCGAAGGCTTGGCTGCTCTGAAACGCGCCAAAAAAAATCGTCACGACGACCGCTGGAGCGAGTAGAGCGAAAGGTACCCAAGTCAGGCGAGCGAGCGCCGGGCTCAAGAAAAAGCACAGACCGGCGCCGACCGTATTGGCGATGGCAAAGCTCCAAATGATCGTAAAAATCAGATCGAGGTTTTCCTGAACCATGCGCGGCCCAGGTTGAATGCCGTAAAAAAACAATGCGCCGAGCAGAATCGCCGCCGGCGCGCCGCCCGGAACGCCGAACAGCAAGGTCGGAATGAAGTCGCCGGCCTCCACGGAATTATTGGCGCTTTCCGGGCCGATCACGCCGCGGATATCGCCCTTGCCGAATTTTTCGCGATCGCGCGCCATCGCCACCACGTGGCCATAGCTCATCCAGGATCCGGCCGTTGCGCCAATGCCGGGGAGAATGCCGGCCCACACACCGATGAGCGAGCCGCGCAGAACGATGCCCCAGTGTTGCACGACATCTTTGACCCCCGTGATCCAGCCCGACCCCAAACCGATGCGCTCGGCGATCCGGCCGCCTTTGGCCAGCAGATCGATAACCTCAGCAATCCCGAAAACACCTAGCGCCACAGCAACCAAAGGAATGCCATCAATCAGGTAAAGCTGGTTAAAGGTATAACGATCCACTGCATCTGCGGGTGCCGCACCGACGCTACCTAAAAGAAGTCCAAGGCAGGCCGCCAGTCCTCCTTTGAGCGGAGCGCCGCCGGTAAGAAAACCCGCGAATGATAGACCGAGAACACAGAGCATCAACAACTCGGGAGAGCTAAAAAAAAGCACTAGCGGCCGGGCGATGGGAAGGGACAGTGTCAAGAAAATCGCCCCGATAAGGCCGCCGATCATCGAGGACAAAAACGCCGCGCTCAGCGCTCGGGCCGCTTGGCCTTGCTTGGCGAGCGGATGACCATCCAGGACGGTCGCCGCGGCGGCCGCCGAACCGGGAGCACCGATCAAGACTGACGTGATCGTATCCGATGTATGCACGACGGCGAGCGAGCCGACTAGCAGGATCATCGCCGTGTGCAGCTCCAGCGTGTAGATAAAGGGAAGCAGGATAGCGACACACGCGATGCCGCCTAGGCCAGGAAGGATACCGATGACGGTGCCGGCGAGCACGCCGGCCATAAGCATAACCAGATGCAGAGGATCGGCGAACCTCTCGAGGGCGATGAACGCGGCGTCCCACATGGAAGCTAGGAAAGAATCGGAATGATGGAGTAACGGAGTGATAGAGCTGTGTATTTTAAAAACGTCACTCCGTTAGTCCACCAACCCAACACTCCACTTCTTCCTGCGTGCATCGGCTCGTTAGTCGAACTTCACACGGTATTTCTTGCCCACCCACTCTTTCACGAATCGTTGTGTCTCGGGATCGACTTGGAAAGCCTGTTGGATGGTTTTCTCCAGACGGTCGCCGCGCAACAACGGATAGCCGCCCAAGATCTTCTCGGTCTTGGCGTGAAATTCTTTGTCTTTCTCGAGCCGGTCCGCGGCCGCATAGAAGGCCTGCGGCGCTGCCGCGGGAGCGTCGCCCTTGATCCAAAGAATTTTCTGCACAGCAAACGCGGAGGGCATGAAGATTTTGTAGGTATCCCAGAATTTGCCGGTAGGCTTTTTGCCCTTGAGTTTCTCGTAGACTTCCGGAACCGTGGGGAGGTCTGGAACAGCGGGATCGCGAATGATGTTGCCCTTATCGTCGAGCTGGCCAAAACTCATCAGCGGTATCGCCTTGCCTTCCTTGATGAGTGGCACCACCGTAGCGTTGTAGGCGGGCGTTGTCTGATAATCGATATTGGTTTCACCGCGTTCGAAGGCGATACGGGCGTCTCCCCTGCCCTTGAAGCCGAGCACGCCTCTGGCATCGAGATCCAAAAGCTCAAAAGTGATAAGCGGTATCAAATCGAGACCGATGGCGCTGATGCCGCCATAGATCAGATTCTTGACTTTGCCGAGGTCCTCAACTTGCTTAATTCCAGCCGCCGGTGACCCGTACATCACGCCGCCCACAGGATTCACTAGCAGCGGTTTCCACTGCCCAAAGTCGTATTTGGCTGCTTTGTCACCCAACAGTACTGGAAAATAATTGGTCGCCGAACTCACCAGCACCATAAGCCCGTCCGACTTTGCCTTGGCGACAAACTCCATCATGCCCGGGATGCCCCGCCCGCCGCCGACGTTGCGAAAGCTGAATTTTGGAGTGCCGGCAATATTCTTCTCGAGATAGGGTGCGATGGTGCGGATCCAGATATCGCTGCCGCCGGCGACGGGAAACGGGATAATAACTTCGATCGTTTTTCCCTCATAATAAGGGGCTGCGCCGAGGGCCGGCGCGGCGACCATCAATGACAATGCAAGGACAGCGAGCCACCTCGCGATCGGCGGTCGAGCTTCTAGTCGGATGAGTTTCATAAACATCTCCCTTAGAAAGAGTTCCTCCTCCATACTGTCATGTTTCCCCTGAGTCAAGGCCGAACCGCGAAGAACCGGAAGTGCCCTTCGGGTACTGTGTAGTTCGAAAATAATTCGTCCGCTCGAATTAGACAGCTTAATAGGTTTATCAGCGCCCTTCTGACCAACTCCGAAGGTCCTTCTGCGGCACGGCCAAAGACCTACTTTTCGCCAGCCAATCGCCGGGGACACTCTGACGGAGTAGCGGTTGCACCCAAGACCGACATAGCAGATAACCAAACCATGCGAAGCGATCAGGCACGACCATCTGCTCGTTTGACTAGACCAAGCCTATAAACCCATATGGCCAGCGAAGCAGATAAGGCGAAGAGCTTGGCGCAGAGGATGGCGGAATTCGCGTTCGTCGTGCGCTACGATTCGATTCCCGGTGAAGTGGTAGCTGCCGCCCGCCGGCACTTCGCTGACACCCTGGCGTGCGCGCTCGGCGCGCGCAACGCTCCGATCATTCTCGCACTGCGGAAAGATGCGATCGCCACCGGCGGTCACGCCGATGCGACAATTATCGGGACGGCTGAAAAAGTTCCCGCCGCCGTGGCTGCCCTGATTAATGGCGCTATGGTTCGCCATCTCGACGGCAACGATATTTTCGTCATGAATCGTGGCGGCGCTTCGGGCCACTTCAGCGATGGCACGGCGGGCTTGCTCGCTCTCGCGGAGCGCTACCGGCGCACCGGCGAGGAACTGCTCACGTGTCTGGTAGCCTCCTACGAGTTGCAAGGCGCGCTGGCTGAATCGCTGGACTTCTGGCAACGCGGCCTCCACCCGGTGACCAGCGTCGTGTGGGTTGTGCCGATCGTCGCCGCGCGGCTCAGCGGCGCTACTCCAGTCGAAGCCGTCCATGCCTGCGGTCTCGCGGTGGCAACCGGCACCGTCCGGAACACGTGGATCAGACCGGCACAAACTGTCCCGATAATCAAAAGCGTAGCCGCGGGCTTGGCTGTGAAGCACGCGCTTGAAGCGGCCGAACTCGCCATGCTCGGCGTCACCGCTACTGAAGATGCGTTGGAAACGGTTCTTGCGCCGGGAGATACTCAGCCGCCGCCAACGTTCAATCCAGCCCCAATCGACCGTCTCGGTCAGCGGTGGAGCCTGACGCGAAACATGCTGAAACTCTACCCGGCGCAGATCAACACCCAGGCGGCGATCGAAGCAACGATCCGGCTCTACCAACGGGGCGTCCGAGCCGAGCATGTGCGCAAACTCGTTCTTCACGGACACCGCAACGTCGCCGCGGGCGTTCAAGGTTCGGCGCAAGCTTTCGCCCCTGCCAACCGCGAGTCGGCGGATCACAGCACGCCCTACGTCATGGCCAT
This sequence comes from Binatia bacterium, assembly GCA_036554745.1. GTDB lineage: Bacteria > Desulfobacterota > Binatia > UBA9968 > UBA9968 > DP-20. The sequence goes on along the minus strand of DATBMR010000171.1, from coordinate 7,662 downwards.
GGCGCTCCTGCGCGGACGGCTGACGCCTGAAGAGTATGAAAGCGCCCCATGGCGAAGCGCCGAAGCGAAAGCGCTCATGGCAAAAATTGAACTGCGCGTCGATTTTCAACTGGACCAGGCTTTCATCGCCGGCGGTATGCTCGGCGTGCGGCTGGTGGCGGAACTAATCGATGATCGAACCGAGACCATCGTGGTACACCAACCGAAAGGTCATCCCGACGAACCCTTGAGCGAAACCGACCTGCTGGAAAAGCTGAGTTGGCTCTTGCCGGCTCCGGCGCGCGCGCTAACGCCGCGGCGGCTCCTCGACCTTTGCAACCGCCTTGCAACCGTCGAGGACGTCAGGGAGCTGATCGAGAACTGCAACATAACCGACAGTTGATGAGCCGCTGGTGCCACACAGATTTTGCCGTTCGGAATCTCGTGTCGTTGACCGGCGCTGTCGAGCTATATATTAAACGGGCGGTCGTTCAATAAAGCGCGGTACATCGTGTGCGATTAGGAGGCGAACATGGCCCGAATCACCGGAAGTCATTTGATCTGCAAAGCGCTCAAGCTGGAAGGTGTCAAGAATATTTTCGCCCTCGCTGGCGACCATATTCTGCCCGTTCTGGACGTGATGGCGGATCAGGACTTTCGCATCATTGATACACGACACGAGCAAGCCGCCGTCCATATGGCCGATGCCTGGAGCCGCATCACCGAGCAGCCCGGCGTTTGCATGTACACGACGCCGGGATTCGCCAACGCGATTCCCGGCCTCACCAACGCTATGCACACTGAGGCTCCCGTGATCTCCATTGCGGGCTGCGCCGATACCCACGACTTGGGACGAGGCGGCCAGCAGGAAATCGATCAGGTCGGCATGGCCGGACCGATGTGTAAAGGGTCGTTCATGGTCCACGACGTCAAAAGAATTCCGGAATTCATTGCGCGCGCCATGCGTTTGGCGTTCAGCGGCCGGCGCGGACCGGTTCATTTGACGATTCCGGTTGACGTGCAGGAGCGCAGTATAGAGGAAGACGATATTGTGTTCACCGCGCCTGATGCCTACCGGCCAAAGTCGGCACTGCTGGCGGATCGGGAACGCGTGCGTCAGGCGATTTCGATCTTGCGCCAAGCCGAGCGGCCGCTAGTCATCGCCGGCAGCGCCGCCGGTTACACGCTCTCGGGTGAAGCGATGCAACGCTTCGTTGAAACGATTCGCGTGCCGATTGTCACCGAAGAACAGTCGCGCGGCTTGATTCCCGACGATCACCCTTACGCCTTCGGCTATTTCGAGCGCGGTTTGAATCGCGCCGCCGCGAAAGTGCGCGATGCCGATGTGGTCGTGCTGCTCGGCCGCAAGCAGGATTTCATCATCGGCTTCTGCCGTCCGCCGCATGTCGCCGCCGGTGCGAAAATCATTCAAATTGATCCTTCACCGCTCGAGATCGGCCGCAATCGTGGGGTGGACGTCGGGATGACGGGCGATGTCTCGAGCGTTCTGGAGCAGATGACCCTCGAGGCGGCAAATTATCCCTGGAAGGATCTCCCATGGTTAGACGAACTGCGCGCGGCGCGTTCCACCCAGGCCGAGTGGGCGGAGAATCTAGCCGGCCGGCGCACGCCGATGCACGCTCTGTTCGTTCACAAGACGCTTAAATCGATTCTTCGCCGGGGCGATTGTCTGGTCTTCGACGGCGGCGACTTCTGCCACTTCGGCAGATCCTATCTTCCGGCGCTGGAGCCCAAACACTGGTTCAACGTTTCCAGCCTCGGAATGTTAGGCTCCTCGGTGCCTACCGCGCTGGCAGCGAAAATCGCCTATCCGGACTCCCGAATTTTTATGCTCACCGGCGACGGCGCCTTCGGTTTTAACGGCATGGAGTTCGATACGGCAGTGCGCCACAGGCTCAACATTGTAGCGCTGCTCGGCAACGATTCCGCCTGGGGCATCGATCGGCAAATCCAGCTGGGCCTCTATGGCCGTGCGGTGGCCACCGACTTGTTGCAGACCCGCTACGACCAAATGGTACAGGGACTGGGCGGCTACGGTGAGTTCGTTGAGCGTCCTGAGGATTTGCAGCCGGCGATTGAGCGGGCGTTGGCCGCCGCGAAACCCGCGCTCTTGAACGTCGCCGTGGAGCGAGCGATCAGCCCGCGGGCTGAAGCCGCGATCGGAAGGCGCAAAGCCGCTGCACCAAAGTAACCTGAGAGTCGGCAGCTTTTCTTGATCCAGTTCTTTTCTCCGCGTACTCCGCGCCTGGGCGGTGATTTTACCTTCGCCGCCCTGTGATCTCGTTCCAATCCCTGATACAAGCAGGGATGTGCCAGTTTCAACCCGTGCGCAGGCAACCAACGAGTCGAAGTTTTTCTACGGTTGGGTCATCGTTGCCGTCGGCTTTCTCGCCCACATCGCCTCCGCCTTCTCGATCTCAAGCACGCTCAGCGTCTTTCTCAAACCACTATCGCAGGACCTGGGCCTCTCGCGCGGTGCCTTCTCGCTCATTCGTTCAGGCGAGATTCTCATCGGTGCAGCGGCGGCGCCGATCATCGGGACTCTGCTGGACCGCCACGGGAGCCGTTGGCTCATTGCGTCCGGCGGTTTGATCTGCGGTCTGGGATTTCTCCTGCTCGGTCAGGCGCGCGATTTTTGGCAGTTCATGTTCGCGCGCTGGCTGCTGGTCAGTCCCGGCGACATGCTGATGGGCTCCATGGTGGTGAACGTTTCCATCTCTCAGTGGTTCGTCCGCATGCGGGGCCGCGCCCTTGCGCTCGCCGGCATGGGCCACGGCTTGGCTAAAGTCTGCATGCCGGTTGCTGCGGCCTCGCTGATTCTCTACACAGGCTGGCGCGGTGCCTGGATTGTCTTCGGCGTTGTAACCCTTGTGTTGGTTGTCGCTCCCTCATTGCTATTCATGCGCCGGCGGCCGGAAGATATGGGACTGCTTCCCGACGGCGAAGCCGCTCCGGCAGCAGACGGTATGCGCGCGAAGCGGCCCCATTCGGCGACGGCACACCCGAGTGCTGCCGGTGACGCCGTATGGACTCGGCGCCAGGCGCTGAGCACTTCGGCCTTTTGGCTCATCGTCGTCACTTTCGGTGTTTCCCATGTCGGCGTAACCGGGCTCAACCTTCACGTGTTCTCATTCGTCAGTGATCAGGGACATCCCGTCATGGTGGCGGCGCTGGTGATGAGCATCATCGCGGTCATGCAGTTCAGTACGCCGATGGTTTGGGGACTGCTCGCCGAGCGCATGAATGTCGCCCGGCTCATCATGGCTAAGTTTTTAATTCAAGCCGGCGGTATTTTGCTGGCGCTGTCCGATCCGGGACTGGTTTCACTTTACACCGGGTTCTTTCTTTACGGCATCGGCATGGGCGCAACCTCGATTTTGGCGGAGATGATTTGGGCCAACTATTTCGGCCGCGCTTCGCTCGGTAAAATCCGCGGCATGGGTTCCTTGATCACCAGCGGTTTCTCCGCGGGCGGACCGCCTTTCTTCGGCCTATTGTTCGACGCTACACAGAGCTACAACCTGTCTTTCAGTATCTTTATCGCTATGTTGTTCGCCTCGGCCGGCTTGAGTCTGTTTCTCCGCCCGCCGAAAAAATAGATTCGCCAAGCAGAATGCGCAATCGACTTGTGCCTCTAACTGTTTCAGCCTATCTTTCTGGCTCAAAACCCAATCAGTATTTCCTGGCATGGAATCAGGCATCCCAAGCTGGTCAAAAAACAACGAGCCGGTCGCCGGCTCGATCCGCCGCGCCGGCATCAATCCCAATCGCTGGTATGTGATTGCCAAATCGACCGAGATTGGCGCACAACCGATCGGGCGCGAAATTTGGCATCAGCCGGTGGTGCTGTTCAGAAACCAACAAGGCGGATTGCGTGCTTTGGAGGATCGCTGCGCGCACCGGCTGGTGAGGCTTAGCCATGGTCGGGTGATCGGCGATCGCATTGAGTGCGCTTATCACGGCTGGCAATTCAGCGCCGCGGGTCGATGCGTTCATGTGCCGCAGCTCGCCGAGAGAACGACCCTGCCCAATTGTCAGGTGAAAACCTTCCCGGTTATCGAAAAGCACGGCTTCGTTTGGATATTTCCCGGCGACCCAGAACTAACCGCGGCCATTTCGCCGATCGACATGAGCGAGTGGGATGACCTCGATGAAATCCCCAGCTGGGTGAGACTGACCTCCCGAGCCCATTTTTCCTACCTGATCGAGAACCTGATGGATATGTACCACGGGAGCCTGCACGCGCGGTATCAAGTTTGGACGGCGCAATCGCTCAAAGAAGTCACCGAAGCAGAAAATCGAGTGACCGCCATCTATGATGCCACCACCTGTTATCGGGTAAGTGACCTTGGCTCCATTCTCGATCTCTTTATCCCGGCCCTGCGGAAACTTCACTCCGCCCCTTTGACGGTGACCTACGACTATCCCAACTGGAAGTCGACGTTGGGCAACGACTTTAAAATCTTTTGTCTGATTCGACCGGTGAACGAACGCCTAACGGACGCCTATCTCATCCACTACACGTCCCTTAGAAAATTTGCCGGGTTAACGAATGCGCCGCTCGCCGTTCGCCGGCTGGTCAGACGCGCCCTCAGCAATATCGCAAAGCGGCTTTTGACGAACCTGGTCCGCCAGGATGTCATGATGATTGAGGAAGAGCAGGGAGCGTTCGACAGGGATCCGCTGCGACAACCGACCGAAATCAACCGCACCATTCGCCGGGTGCAGCAGCTGATACACCGCCAGGCGGCCGCCACGTAATCGAGCATCGATCCCGGGACTGGACCCTCGTGCTTAAATCCTTCTTACAGTCACGGATCAGAAACAAACTTCACGACTACCGGGTCACGATCAATGACGTCGATCCGTCCAAGCCCCGACATATCCAGTCAGCAAACAAAGTCGCCGTGATCGGCGCCGGAATCGCCGGCATCGGCGCGGCTTCCCTGTTAGCCGAACGCGGCTTCCGGGTCACGCTCTTCGAGCGTAATTCATATCTCGGCGGCAAAGTCGGCTCTTGGGACATCCCGTTTGCGGATGGTAATGCGACTAAGATCGATCATGGCTTTCATGCATTTTTCCGCCACTACTACAACTTGCGCGCGTTCATGGAAAAGGTCGGCGCCACGCAGCACTTCAAAATGATCGACGACTATCTCGTTCTCGGCCGCGACGGCCGGCGCTTCAGCTTCAAGAACGTCGAAACCACGCCCGTGCTCAACATCGCGTCGCTCGCGAAACACAAATTCTTCAAATTCCGCGACGTAGTGTTTAGCCCGTCGAGTTGGCGGATGGGCGAGTTTTTGGAATATGACGAGGCCAAGACCTTTGCCAAGTACGATGCCCTTAGCTTCGAGGAATTCGCCACCCAGGCTGGCTTGCCGGGTCCTTTGAAACTCATTTTCAACACCTTTGCCCGCGCGTTTTTCGCTCCGGCCGATCGACTGAGCACTGCTGAGCTGATGAAAAGCTTTCATTTTTTTTACCTCAGCCATGATCACGGTCTGTTGTACGATTATTTCGACACCGACTATCACGCAGCGTTGCTCGAACCCGTCATTCGGCACCTGAATCGTCACAGCGTGACAATCCGACTTAACAATGCGGTCGCCGAGATCAAGCGGGAGAACCGCAAATTTGTTATCGACGCCGAGGCGTTCGATGCCCTCATTCTGGCCGCCGATGTCACCGGGACGAGCACCATCAGCAAAAATTCTCCGTGGATGAAGACGGAATCGGCGAAGACTTACTCGGAACTGACCGCTTTGCAGCCATCGAGCGGCTACGCGGTTTATCGCCTGTGGCTGGATAAACGAACCGGCGACAGGCTGCCGGTTTTCATCATTACCGAAAAACGCGCGGTTCTAGATTCGGTGACTTTTTACCATCAATTTGATCAGAGCGCCGCCGATTGGGCCGCCTGCACGGGGGGCGGCGTTTACGAGCTGCACTGTTATGCGCTGCCCGACGGCATCGCCGAAGCAGACATCCAAGCCGGGTTCATCTCCGAACTCCGTTACTATTTTCCCGAGCTTCAAAGTGCGAAAATAATTCACGACCACTTGCAAGTGAGGCGTGACTTCACGGCCTTCTATGCCAACTTGAACAAGAGCCGGCCCGAATATCGGACCGCCGTGCCGAATCTCTATCTCGCCGGCGATTGGGTGAAAATTGGCACGCCGGCAATGCTGATGGAAGGCGCCTACACGTCCGGACTGCTGTGCGGCAATGCCATTCTAAGTCAGCACGGCCTGCAGGAAGCACCGGTTCTTTCAGTGCCGTTGCGGGGCATCTTCGCTTGACGCTCCATGTCTTTCACCTATCTTTTAATCAATGTGCTTATTTTGGCGGTTCCCTTGTGGTACACGCCCGACAAGCGAACCGCCTATTACCGCCGCGTACGCCCAATCGGCTTTTCAATCGGTGTAGTGAGCGGCGCGTACCTGATTTGGGACATCATCGTCACCGGAAACGGGGAGTGGGGCTTTAATCGCCGTTATTTGACCGGTGTGCAACTTGTGAATCTGCCGCTCGAAGAGGTGCTGTTCTTTATTACGGTTCCGTATAGCTGCCTGTTCATCTACGAAGTCGTCTTGTATACGACCAAAGGCCGCAGCTTTAAACTGCCAAATTCGATTTTCGCCGCGGCGGCCGTCCTATTCCTGGGACTGAGCGTCCTCTACCATTATCAAGGATACACCTCAAAGGCGTTTGCTTCTTGCGCCTTCTTTTTGCTTGCTGCGTCGGTGCTCGATCGGCCGTTGTTAAACAGCACGCAATACTGGGGCTGGCTGGGAATTTGTTACATACCCTTTCTAATCGTCAATTTCGTCCTTACTGCGCTGCCGGTCGTGGAATACAACCCGCAAGCGATCTTTGGCACGAGGATTTTAACGATTCCGGTTGAAGATTTTTTTTACAACTACTCGATGTTGTCATTTTACTTGTTATTCTATCGCCGACGGCGGAAATAACCTCGACCTTCACTGGATAACCTCCCAAACAGCTCGCGCGTAAGATTGCGCATGACGAATCAGCAGAGGAACTCAAGCAGGTTAAACACCATCACCACAACTAATTTCATGTAAGCGTTAATCCTCCAACGCCAAACTGAGCGGTTATAAAGTCGCGATTTTTTCTTGGCACTCAACTTGCGTCTGTCGGGAGACAGCCGAATTGGCGCGATGTGCGCGTGCGAGCGAACTCCGTAAGCTGTGATTTTTGTTTTTCATGATGCATGAAATTTTGCGTCCAGGAGTAACCTGCTACGAGACTGGTGAAGTTAGCAACACCGGGCTGCTGATCGACGGCAGCGATTATTACCGCGCATTCTGTGCCGCCGCACAGACCGCTGAACATTTTATCCTGTTATCGGGTTGGCAATTCGACAGCGACGCTCAGTTGCTGCGCGACGAGGGTGCGGGTGAGGAGTACTCGCTGATCGCCTTCCTCAATCGCCTGTGCGAGAGAAAGAAGGACTTGCGGATTTATATTCTGGCGTGGATTTTCAGCGTCATCTATTGTGTTGATCGGGAATGGCTGCAGAGCTGGTATTTCAAATGGAGCGCTCACGAGAGAATCCAGTTCTGTTTCGATTCGTGTCACCCGTTCGGTGCCAGCCATCACCAGAAATACGTCGTCATTGACGGCAGGATCGCCTTT
>DATBMR010000079.1:0-4585 GCA_036554745.1 Binatia bacterium | reverse complement strand
TATCATGTCGGTGAAAGCGCTGCTTGACCGCACCACCCGACCGACGGCGCAAGACATCGAGGAAGCGGTCTCCGGCAATATTTGCCGCTGCACTGGTTACAACAAGATCGTCGATGCGATCCAACTCGCCGCACAAAGGTTGAGATGACATCGAGAAGATTATCTCCCGCCAAGGCGCAAAGACGCGTAGTTCGGAAGTTGGCATCCGATTTTTTATCTTTGCACCGTAGCGTCTTCGCGGGAAAAATTTCTTAATCCGACAAGGAGACCATCATGGCCAAAGCAGAACTCAAAATCATCGGTAGCAGCCCCGCCCGCATCGGCGGTGTGGAGCGCGTCGTCGGCAAAGGCGTCTACGGCATCGACCTGATGTTCAAAGAACAACTCCACGGCGGCATACTGCGAAGCCAGTATGCTCATGCGAAAATCGTCAGCATCGATACCAGCGAAGCGAAGAAAATCCTCGGCGTCCACGCCGTGGTCACCGCTGCCGATGCGCCGAACGTCCGTTACGGCCGCAGTTACATGGACCGCCATATCCTCGCTCGCGATAAAGTGCGTTTCATGGGTGACCCGGTCGCCGCGGTGGCCGCCGAAACGCCAGCGCTCGTTAAGCAGGCGCTCAAAAAAATCAAAGTCGTCTATGAGCCGCTGCCGGTGGTGATCGACCCCGAGGAAGCGACCAAGCCGGACGCGCCGACCCTGCATGAAGACATGCCGGTGCCGAAAAGTATTCCAACCGACGCGAAGCTTAAAAATATTTGCGGCCATACCGTCGTCCATGTCGGCGATCCCGAAAAAGCGATGGCTGAAGCGGATATCGTCGTCGATGAAGTTTACGAGACCAAGATGATCCACCCGCAGTACCTGGAGCCGCGCATCGCCGCGGCGCAGATCGAGCCCAATGGACGTCTCACCGTTTGGGCCAATGCGCAGGCGCCGTTCCCGGTGCGCCAGGAGGTGGCAAAGACGCTCGGCCTGCCGCTCAACCACGTACGCGTGATCTCCGCCGGCTTGGGCGGCGGCTTCGGCGGCAAGGGCAGCGGCATCACCTCCGGCGCCGCCATCGAGCCGATCTGCGGGCTCTTGGCGATCAAGGCCAAGCGGCCGGTGATGATCGTCCTCGACAAGGCCGAGGAAACCATCTCGACGACCATCCGTGCCGGCGCCAAAATGTATATCAAGACCGGCGTAAAAAAGGACGGCACCATCGTCGCGCGCACGGGCAAAGTATTTTACGACGCTGGTGGCTACTCGGGCTTTGGGGTGCAGGCCGGCGGCCGCTGCACCAACATGCTCGGCGGCTGGTACTTGATGCCCAACTGCCATATCGAGGGCTACACGGTTTACACCAACAAGCAGGTCTGCGGCCCGGTGCGCGGCCCCGGCGGACCGCAGGCCGCGTTCGCCGTCGAATCGCATATGGACTCCATCGCTGCCAGGCTCGGCATGGACCCGGTGGAGTTTCGCCTGAAGAATACGCCGAAACCCGGTGACAGGATCGTCGGCGTGCCCAAGCTACGCGATGTTTCGTTGGGTGAAACTATCCGCATCGCGAAGGAAAAAATCGGCTGGGGCAAAGTGAAGCTGGAAAAGAACCAGGGCATCGGCATCGCCACCGGCTCATGGATCGAGAGCGCCGGTCCCGGCGGCGGCGCCATCGTGAAAGTCAACGAAGACGGCTCTGTGACGGTGCACATCGGCAAAATCGACATGGGCACCATCCCCGGTTTCGGCATTCCGATGATTGTCGCCGAGGAACTCGGCGTCCCTGTCGAGGACGTCACGGTGGTCAACGTCGATACCGACGCCAGCCCGTGGGACGCCGGCACGGTCGGCAGCCGGGGCATCCTGGTTTCTGGCACCGCATCTCGACTCGCGGCGATCGACGCGCGCAATCAGATCTTTAAGATGGCCGCAACCCAGCTCGAATGCAGCCCGGAGGATCTGGAGATTGTCGACAAGCAGATCCGCGTAAAGGGCACGCCGGCGAAGGCGGTCGCGCTCGCGACCGTCGCCACCAACGCGCACAACGTCATCGGCGAAGTCATCGGTCGCGGCTATTTCGACAACGTCGCGGCCGTCGCCGAGGAAAAAGCCCATGGTAGCTCGCAGCCGTTTACGACCCATGCATGCATCGTCGAAGTTAGCCCGGACACCGGCAATGTGAAGATTTTAAAATACGTTGCCGTTCACGACATCGGTCAACCGATCCATACCGCCGCTGTCGAGGGTCAGATCGAAGGCGCCGCCGCGATGAGCATCGGCCAGGCGCTCTGTGAGCAAGTGGTGTTCGACAAGGACGGCCGCACCATGAACCCGTCTTTCGTCGATTATCTGATGCCTACGATCAACATGATGCCACGCATCGAAACGACTCTAGTCTCGGGCTATCCGGGCTCCGGCCCCTACGGCGCCAAAGGCGCCGGCGAAATCGCCTGCGTGCCGCCGATGGCTGCCATCGCCAACGCGATCTTCAACGCCACCGGCGTACGCATCAACAAATTGCCGTTGAGCCCGGAGAATGTGCTGCGCGGCTTGAAGGAGGCAGGAAAAGCGTAACTCAATACACTGTCATTTCCGTGCAGGGGCAGGTTTCAAACCTGCCCCTTGCTTTTGTAGAGTACAAGTCACCGTTCCTTCAACCTAAGAGATACCGACAAACGTGATATCAGCTTCGGCAGACGAGGTCTCTATGGGTGAGCCAGCACAAGTGACCGTTTGGGCAGATGGCGATGTTAACGAGAGAGCCATCGGTTATTGCAGCCGTACGGCGGAATAACCTTTCTTTCTTGTCTGCGACGGAATACCTGCTGGACCCCGTTAGGTCTCAAACCTCCCGGCGTCATACGTGGCGTTTCAGAACCGACGGCACTTCGAGCCGTCGCTCGGCGTTGTGGTAGAGAACACACGTTGTCTGCGCCAACCTGACACACCAGCGTTATCGAATTCCATCCCTAAAATACACGATTTCGCATCATGAGCAGCTAACTCATACGCTGCACAAGATCGGCACTTCTTGGGCGAAGAATGATTTGGCATGAAGTAAAGCCGGAACTTGACGCTACTGCCAGGCACAGATAAAAAAGTTCGATACGTCAATAGATTTTTTTCAAGTCCGCAAGGATGCATCGAGACATGGTTTCTTCCGAAACATGCCTCTGCGATAGAAGGATATCGCTGTGAGTGTTCCTCATTGCTCTCTGCCCGTTTGGAAGAGCCTCTATGATGCGGCCGACGCTTTCAGAGACATCGCATGCTGGGAGTGGATGTCCGACTCAGATCTGTTCGGCGTACAGAATCCCGAGAGCGGCGAGATCGGCTATTGTTGCGTCTTGGGAGAATTAGGCGAGGTCTATGGTTTGGTTGTTTATCTGGGAAGCGTGGGCTTGGAGCAACACCGGAAAATTCAATCGGGCAAAGTTAACGCCCACTCGCGGGATTTTGCCTACAGCCAAAGCTGCCTGACTGCATGGTTTGGGGCTCGGCGCGATCTCGACAAAACCGATCTTAAGGTTGTCAAGGAACTTCGCGTCAAGTTTCACAGAAGCGATGCCTGGCCACAATTTCGCAGTCTGCAACCAGGTTATGTCCCTTGGTACCTTATGGAAAAGGAGGCGAAGTTTCTTGCTCTTTGCTTGGAACAGGCGCGTGAAGTCGCTCTGCGCTTCGAGAAAGACCCCGCCTGGCTTACCGCGCCAGGCAAGAATCTATATCTCGTTCGGGTTCCATCAGAAAGGGCGGACCCCCACTCCGTTCATCAGCCGGCCAGCTCCAGCCAGTCCCCGGGCCAGCAGTTGCTCTTTCCAGAGGCAGTCGAAAGCCGGATTTACCAATGGGACAGCCAATGGCTAAGTCCAGCACCGCTCGTCGAGGCCACAGTCAAACCTTTTCCAATCGATGAGGTCCGATTGCAACGCATCAGGAATACCAGCCGAGCCTATCAAGGAGTTTGGGAAATTGACGCCTTCTACACGCCTGCTCCGGTGGACGAGAGCGACCGCCCATTCTTCCCATACACTTTTCTCTGCGCTGACCACGACTCCGGCTTTATCTTGGGGACGGTTTTGGCTGAACCGTCGACTTGGCAAACGGAATTTCCCAAAACCCTCCTCGACAGCGTCGAGGAGCACAAAACACTTCCTACCAAACTGTGGTTTCGCAAAGAGGAACTGCGGGATTTATTCGGGCCGTTGGCGACGCGGCTGGGGATCGAGGTCGAATTAATCAAGAAATTATCCGCCATAGACCGCGCCAAACGAGAGCTTCTGAAGTTCATGGATAGACGGCTCTGACGGCACGCGAGAAAAACAATCAAAAAAATAAAGCGTGAGCGCGATGTGCGAATACTGTAAAAAAACCGAAGTGACTATCGAGACGCTGGACACCGACGATCAATATCCGTGCGAGTGGATTACTGAGGAAGCAGGACCAGGAGCTTGTGCGGAGTTGGCGCTTTACTCTGTTTCCGAGTGGTACGTCGAGGATCACTTGTGCGATGCTCACAAGCTCGCAACGGAAAAAGAGATGGAAGAAGGTCTGGGCGATTTTTTAGACAGCGTGGAGTTTCGCTCACAATTCGAAA
>DATBMR010000110.1:0-3615 GCA_036554745.1 Binatia bacterium | reverse complement strand
TCCTTTATTGACTTGGTTCATGGAGCCATGTAACCAAGTATGGCGTGCGCGACATTCATGCGCGCCGAATCATTTCCTGAAAGGAAGCGAGTGCTATGGCAGAGCAGCCGACCAATGAAAAATGGTTTGAGGGGAAGAGTTCGCTTTTCAAGTCACGCGCGGAGCGGGTCAAAGCCGATATCGCTCGACGCAAAGCGGGACGCAAGGCGATCAAGGGCGAAGACGTCAAAGTCGAATGGGAAGAGCAGAACGGCGTATGGATGGGGCCGCTGGTCTCGCAGGAGCTGGGCTTTGAAAATCGCGTCATAGAAGTCGACTGCCATATCTATCCGCCCCATTCCCATTCCGTAACCCACAAGCACAATGAAGCGATCATCATCGTATTGCGCGGCCAGGGTTACAGCTTGCTTGATGACGAGCGCATCGACTGGAAGCCGGGCGATACCCTGTACATCGGCCAGGGGGTATGGCACCAGCATCATGTCACCAGCGACGAGCCGGCAATGGTGTTCGCGATCAAGCCGCTACCGATCCAGGAATATCTCGGTGAGCTCAACATCGTGTACAAGGGAGACAAGCCGAAGATCAACCCCAACTATAAAGCTGGGACTTTTTTGGAAGAGTTCGCCAAGATCGGTCGCAAGTAAATTCGAAAACGCCGAGGCAGCGTGGCGCCATTGACCGTACGATTCCAGCGTATTGCAGTTTTCGTTAGACTTGAGAGAAGCTCGTAGAGCGGAGATGCTCATCGCCTTGCCAGGGCAAGCCGCAGAATGTGCTGAATCAATCGCTCGTAAGATAACCCGGCTTTCATCCCCGACTGTGCGAACTCATCGTCGCGATCCAGGTTGGGATTGGGATTGGCCTCGAGCATGACGACGTCGCCTTCGGGCGTCACTCGAAGATCGATGCGGCCATAGCCGTGGATGCGCAGCGCGCGATAAGCGGCTTTGCAGATTTTGACAATCCGCTGACCGGTGCCGTTGGGAAAGGGCTCCGCAAAAACGTTCTGAATGCCCCACCGTTTGCGATAGGCATCGTCCCACTTAGCTTTAAAAGTGGAAAATTTCGGCTGGCCCTCGGGAATTTGGGTGAAGATGACCTCGCGGAATGGAAAAACACGCAACCGCTCATTACCCAGCAGGCTGACGTAGATTTCGCGGCCATCGATAAACTCCTCGGCTAACGCGGCCTGGTTCATGCGCTCATGGATGAAGCGAATTCTTTCCTCAAAGGCTTCATCGTTTTCCACGAAGGAATCCTGCGAAATGCCATACGAAGCTTCCTCTTCGGCAGGCTTGATAAACAGCGGATACGCGAGCCGCGGCGGCTTTTTGATCGCTGCACCCGGCGAAAAGATCGCAAAGTTCGGCACACGAATTTTGTGATACGCCAACAGCTCCTTGGCCATGCCTTTGTTCTTGCAGAGGGTTAAACCGGTAGGACTCGAACCGGTATAGGGTACGCCCATCATCTCGAGCAGTCCGGCGACATTACGATCATAGGCGGACACGGCGTTGAAATGCTCCGTCATGTTGAAGACGACGTCGGGTGGATTCGCCTTGATCTCATCGATAATCATGCCGGGCTCGTCCCAGACACCGATGGTACGCACTTCATGGCCGAGTTTTTTGAGCGCTTCGATCACGTGCGCTTCCGCAGCCCAATCGTCGGTCTTCAATTCCTGAGAGAAATCTTGGTCCTCGGGCGGTGTCCCCGCCGTATCGAATAGGACCAAGACCTTGTGGCGTTTCCTAGCTCGAACCATGATTTAGGATTCCTTGAACTTGCCGGTTAGCCGGTAGTGAGACGCAAGGGTGGCCAAAAACGCCGTGACCTCGACGCCTGCAGAAGGATCGCGCAAGCGTAAATCCAACTCGGCGCAACGATCCGTCAGCGCGCGCAACAAACGATTCAGTGTAAATTTCGGTTCGCCGGTCCAGGTGGAGACCGCCTGTAAAATCATCTTGCTTGAACGTCGCAAGAACGCGGCCGCGCGCTCGTTCTCGGGAGCCGTCGCAGCGTCAACGAAAAGGCGGCGCAGATCCGCATCAAAAAATTCAGGAAAATCTTGAGCGTACAATTTGCGCCGGCGCTTGTAGTAGAGCGCCAAGCGGGAGCGTAAGCGCGAAGCTTCGCTCATCTTCGTCTTGACGAACACGAGCGGCGAGGTGCCGGCGAGCTTGCTCATCAAGTGATCGACGTATTCGAGCTTACTCAGCGCCTTCCAGCCGCGATATTGGCGCCGCCAGTCGAGATCGGGAGTGAGCCAGATCGCCAGCGTCTCGGCGAAATCCTCTTCGGGATGGCTCTGCGCGTAATAGCCGTCCAGGTGTCGCACGAAGCCGCGGCTATACGGCCGCGCCCGAAAGCTCTCGGAGTACTCGAGCGAAACCGGTCCGAAGAGTTTTTGCCAGGTTTTGTCCTTTTCGAGGAGATAGGTGTGATTGAGCACGTGACCCATCTCGTGGCGCAGCAAACGCATGCACCAGCCCTCGGTGCCACCCTCGACTTCCATCATCATCTTTTCTTCGAGCTTTTTAAGTCGCGGGTGGGCGAGATAGAAGGGGATGGCGATGGTGGCGCAGCCCTCCGGGCAATACCACTCGTCACCGAGGTAACAAATTGGTTTGACCAGAATATTTCGTGCATCGAGCTCGGAGTGAAATTTTTGGATACGCGACTCGAGTTCGCTGCCTTGAATTTTGACCTTCAGGTCGCAGATGCGCATCTGGAGAAGCTCATCGTCAGTCATGGCGTTCAGGTCCGGAGCCGTATCCCGGACCTTCGGCGGTTTTTCCGTCGATTCGTCCATATAATTATTTTAACAGAGGGCGGAGAAAGCGGCCAGCAGTGTTCCGCTGCCAGGAAAGAAGCTAATTCCTCGTAAGTCACCGCAAACGCTTCGCGGAGTTTACCCTAAGTTGCCGAGGGGCCCAGCATGACGCCAAGCTGGTGAAACGAGTTCCCGACCGAAGATTTTTAGAATCGGCAGAATTGCATCTCGCCGGCAGACGTTAGGGCGCGACGGTGCCCGGTTTTTGCGGGACTTTGCCGGCAAGCTCATCCTCGATGCTGCCGTAGTTGTAATACGGGTTGGGAACAGACTTGCGATACTCTTCCGGCGGCACATTGCAATAGACCTCGAGCTGGTTACCGTCGGGATCGTAAAAATAAATGCTTTTGGCGACGCCGTGGAAAATCATCTGGCGGAACTTTACGCCACGCTCTTTGAATTTTCGGTAGACCTCCTGCAACTCGGCAAAGCTTCCGACTTCAAAGGAGACATGCTCCATGCCGAGTTGCTCGGGATCCGGCATGGCGGCGCCAGGTTTCCCTTCCCTGATCGCCAGCATATGGTGATTGTCGTCAACGTCGGTGCTGAAAAACAGCATGCCGCGATCGTTCTCACCGACTTGCGGGAAGCCCATCACTTCGGTGAAAAACTTGCGCGAGTGTTCGAGGTCTCTGACTTTGAGTACGAGATGGCCGACGCGCTTGATCTTGAACGACATGACAGGGCTCCTTTCACGGCGAGAATTTCGTTCGGAGAGATTTTCCCTTCGGTCGAAATGACAAGTCTACGAATATTTGCTCAGATCGAGAAATCCTTCC
>DATBMR010000104.1:0-25825 GCA_036554745.1 Binatia bacterium | reverse complement strand
AGCCTCATATCCTGCGTTGCGCTCGATCGTCTCGCTACAACGTACTCGCTAAGTACGCCTCCGCTCGCCGATTTTTCGCGCGCCTTGGCTCTGAGGTCTTTTTGAGCAGCCTGCAATCCGGGTTTTTCATCAACCTGCTAGGGACCAGTATTCCTTATCCCACTCCAAGCCCAAACTGCAAGAAGTTAATTGGGCTAGCGGATATGATCCACCAATGAAGGTTTGATGCTGTGCGGTGGCGGGAACTCGACCGCCAAACCTCTTGCGGGCGGCGAGCATCGGGGCCGACCTTGTTCGCTAATTTTTGTCGCGACCTTTTTGTTGTTGAAGCTCGCGCTTCCAACCCAGTGTCCGCGCCTTTGCTGCAATCTCTTCGGCTTCGGCGATCATCCCCTTCTGCTGGTAGAAAATCGACAAGCTGGTGTAGGCCAATTCGTCGTCTGGAGCGACCTCGACAAGCCGCTTGCCCGTCTCAATGGCTTGATCGAGCTTCTCCTGGTGCGCGTAGGTCATCGCCAGGGCGTGAAGCGCGTCGGAGTAATCGGGATCTTGATCCAGTGCACGCAGATAGGCAGCCACGGCGTCGTCCAATTCGCCTTGGGCAAACAGCTCCATACCGTGGTTATAATGATCTTCTTTCTTCACGGGCCGATTAATCGTCTTTGGGATCAGCCGTTCGGTGGATGGACGCTGGAACGGTGATGGTGTCGGCTGGTTCGGGCCGACACTGTTGCAGGAGAATTTTCTTAAGCATCGCCGGATTCACCGGCTTTTTGAAGATTACCCCCTGCAAGCCCTCCAGGCAGCTCCGCTTGATGATGTGATCCTTGTCATAGTTAAACGCCGTCATCAACACTACCGGGAGTTGCGGCATCTTTGCTTTGACGCTCTGGTAGAGCTCGTAACCGTCCATGTCTGGCATAACGACGTCGCTCAGCACGACATCGAAAGGTTGACGTTCCAGACAGCTCATGGCTTGGACGCCTGAAGCAGCAGTATCGATGCAGCAATGCTCCCCTTCAAGCAAGGCTCTCAACGAATCGCAAATGCCGGCATCGTCATCGACGACCAACACCCTCAAGCCGCTGAGCGGATAGCGCGCATCTGACTTCGGTCTTTCACAAGGTTTTGGCGCTTCTCCGCGGTGCAAATCGGTCATCAACTTGCCGTTCAAATATTCGCGGGTATCGTATTCGCCCTCGTCGGCCATCTGGCTGATGCGGGTGGTAATGTCTTGAATGTTTCCGACTTGCGCCGCGAGGGAATCGAGCCGTTCCGACTCGACTAGATAATCCTCATCGCTCGCGGCACGCCCGACGTATTTGCGCAAGAGTTCGATCTGGTTCACCAGAACTTCGAGGGAGTTGTTGATCTCATGAGACAATCCGATGGCGACTTCGCCGAGAGTGACGAGCTGGTCGCGGCGCCGGATCTCGCGAATATCCTTGGCAAACCCGATGGAACCGATCTCGTTGCCCTGCTCGTCGTAAGTGATCGACGCGGAAATCGCGACCGGAATTGTTTCTCCTCGCTTGGTCTTGAAAACGGTTTCGAAGTTGCGCAAGCGTCCTCGCCCGTCCGCACCGCCACCGCGCATCGCGGCCATGACTCTGCGCGCTTCTTCAAGGCTCGGATAAATTTCCAAGACGTTCTTGCCGAGGACTTCTTCGAAGCTAAAGCCGAGATTCTGGCGCGCGCCGTCGTTGTAGAAGGTGATCGTCCCGTGTTTGTCGACGGAGATAATGATGTCGGGGCAACTTTCGACGAGCTTTTGGAAATATTGGTCGGGCAGGGCCATGATTGCTGGGTACTATTTCCATGATAAGTCCAACGATGATACCAATGCAAGAGCCAACCAACGATAGGTGATCACTCCCGAACAACGTTTCCATGCTCTTGCCGTAACACCCACGGCAAACTGAAAATTAAACTGCTTTTTCCGCACTCGCCTTAACAGATTGTTCAATGAGCTGATGCGCTGCCTCGACGCCGAGAAAACGATCGATGACGGCGTGACCGATATAGAGCAGCGGCGTGATGCTCAGCGCAACGATCAGTTTGAAAGAATAATTTGACGCCGCCACCGTCAAGAACTCGGACGTCTGGACCTTGCCGGGGAGCCAAAACGCAATCCCGATGATCACGATGCTGTCGATGAGCTGAGAAATCACCGTCGAGCCCGTGGCTCGCATCCAAAGAAACCGTCCGCCGGTTCTATGCCGCACTAGCCAAAACACCCCGACGTCGACCAATTGACTCACGCCGAAGGCGATCACGCTACCGACAATGATCCATAAAGACTGCCCGAACACCGCTTGAAAATGCGCGTCCGTGACCGGCGAGAATGATGCCGCGGGAACCTGAATCGCGAGAAACAACACGACGAATGCGTAAACGATCAGCGCGATCGTCATCAAGGTCAGCCGTTTCACCCCCTCACGGCCAAAATATTCATTGATCAGATCCGTCGCGATAAACACCACAGGCCAGGGAATGACGCCGATGCTCAGCGTGAATGGGCCGAGGGTGAATAATTTTCCCCCCATCAGCTCGCCGAGAATGGCATTCGTGACAAAAAATCCGGCGAGCGCCAAATAAACGATATCTCTGCGAGTTTGAATGGTCATGCGGTCTAACCTCGCGCAGGTGCTGATCTGCTGTTACGCCGGGCGTCTTGAGAAGTCCGATGCACGCTCAAAATAACAAAGCATGCGCTACCTTGAAAAACCTGGGCGTCGGGCATCCGCCAATGTTTGTCATCGAAAATGTTCCACCAACCGGACGCGGGATGCGCGTCGAGCTTCAGGCTTCACCCGACGAGAGCGCTGCAGACGAATGCCCGCTCGTCGACCGCACATCGACGATTTTCAGTTCCACATGGCTGGCGCCATTCCATTCGTTTTCACTCACGCGATACGCAACGTCAATGCTTTCTCCAACCCTGCCAGGGAAGTCGTCGCCCGCGGCGAAGATCACGCCGCCGATGACGTGGCGCTCCTGACGCAACCGGTAGCGCACACCCGCGGAGAAATCCTTACGCTCACAAACCTCGACCTTGGTTGTCATAAACAGCGGCTCGGGATTGCCGACGCCGAAAGGTTTGAGAACGTCGAGCGTGCGCGCCAGCGAAAAGCCAATATCGGAGAAGTTGAGTGGCGCATCGATTTCAAGCAGCGGCAGCAACTCTTCAGATGTGAGCGTTTGCTTAACACAAATCTCAAAGGCTTCCGCGAACAGCTCCAGCTTGCCTGCATCGATTGACAAGCCTCCGGCATATTCATGGCCGCCGAATTTCTCGAGATAAGCGGCGCAACGACGAAATCCCTCGACCATGTGAAAGCCGCGAATGCTGCGGGCCGATCCCTTGCCGGCGCCGCCGTTAAGGCCGATGACAACGGTCGGTCGGTAGTATTTTTCGACAATGCGCGACGCGACGATGCCGAGCACTCCCGGATGCCAGCCTTCGCTAGCAAGCACGAGTCCATGTCTGCCGACCCCGTCCATGGCGGCGGCCGCTTGCGCCATCGCCTGTTCGAACACAAGGGTCTCGATAGCGCGCCGCTCGGTATTGTGCGCCTCCAGCTCTTGGGCGAGGCGCAGCGCGATTTCCGGCGAATCGGTAGTCAATAACTCGACCACCTTCATGCCATAGTCGACCCGTCCCGCCGCATTGATGCGCGGTCCCAGACGAAAACCGACCTGAGCAGCGCTTATGTCGCCGGTTGGAATATTCGAAATTTGCTTGAGCGCGATTACGCCCGGTCTGCGCGAGCCGCTCAATTCAATCAGGCCGCGCCGGATCAAGGTGCGATTGACGCCGGTGAGCGGCACCATATCGGCAATCGTACCCAGGGTGACAATGTCAAGGTAGCGGCGAATATCAGGCTCTTTCGAACTTCGGAACCAGCCTTCCTCGCGCAGCTTGGCACGCAAGCCGATCACCAGGTAAAACGCCAAACCGGCGGCGCATAGCCCTTTGTCGGGGAAGAAACAGTCCTTGCGGTGCGGATTGATTATAGCGTCAGCGGCGGGAAGCTCTGTCGGCAGCTGATGATGATCAACGATGACGACGTCGAGCCCCATTTCGCTCGCCGCGCTCACCTCGTTGGCGTTGGAGATGCCGCAATCGACAGTAACTACCAGATCAACGCCGCGTTGTCGGAGCCGGCGCAGTCCATCGACATTGAGACCATAGCCTTCGTCAATCCGGTGGGGCACATAGTAAATCGGTGCAGCGCCGACTTCACGAAGAAAGGACACCAGAATCGCTGCACCGGTCGTGCCGTCGACATCGTAGTCACCCCAGATGGCGATTTGCTCGCTATTTTTGATCGCATCGACCACCCGCCGCACAGCGGGTTCCATACCTGCCATTTCGAATGGTGAGGGCAAGTCGGCACGCAAGCTCGAGGACAGATAACGCCGCGCGGCGTTATCATCGGTCAAACCGCGCAAAACTAAAATGCGCGCCAACAGCGGCGAGACTCCGAGCTCTTTCGACTGGCGAAGGATGGATTGGGAATCCGCTTCTTTGACAACCCAGCGCTTTTGCAAAGCGGTTCGCATCGGCGCTAAGGCAACAAATCAACAACGAAGTTGGGCATGCTTCGGAACCCGGCTATGGAATGACTTGACAGAATCGCTTTGGTATTGCGTTCGGCGTTACGTGAATGCCGCTATTTCTTCAACGCTCTTTGTTCCCACAACAGGATGACCGGACTGGCGATAAAGATGGTCGAATAGACGCCGGAGATGAACCCGACCAGCAGCGAGAACGCGAACGGTTTAATAACATCGCCACCGACAAAATACAGCGCCGCAAGGACCATCAACGCCGTCGTGGTCGTTAGAATCGTCCGGCTGAGCGTCTCGTTGAGGCTGGTGTTGACGATGCTTTCCAGGGTCTCTCGTTTGATCTTCCGCAGGTTCTCACGGATGCGGTCGCAAATGACCACCGTGTCGTTGACCGAAAACCCGACGATCGTCAACAGCGCCGCCACGACGGTAAGATCGAACTCGTAGTTTGCCAACATCAACGCCCCGACGGTAATCAAAACATCGTGGATCAACGCGATCACCGCGCCCGCGCCGAAAAGAAGGCCGAATTTCGCCCCGAAAGCCGCGCCGAACCGAACCCAAATATAAATTCCCATCATAATCGTCGCGGCAATGACGGACATGGTGCCGCGGAACCGCAGCTCTGCCCCGATCTGCGGGCCGACGGACTCGATCCTGCGAACTTCGAACTTGTCGGCGCCGAACTGCTCGGCAAGACCCTTTCGCACCTGTTCGCCGAGCGCGCCCAATTCGACCGAGGTCTTGTCCAAACGGATGAGAAATTCGTTGGCGCCGGTTTCGCCGAAATCCTGGACCACGCCACCCCCGAGATCGACTCTTTCCAGCGCCTGGCGGATCTCGGCGATAGTGGCCCTTTGTTGAAATTTGAGGTGAACCATCGTGCCACCGGCGAAGTCGACCCCCAGATTCGGACCTTTAATGAAAAGCGCCGCCAGCACCGCCACATTGACGACCGTTGAAAGGAAGAACGCGATCTTGCGATAACGGGTAAATTGAAATTTGACTCCCGGCTTGATCAGTTCCATGGCTTCCTCTCAGATACTGATGCGCTCGAGCTTACGGGAGGCGATTCGGTAATCGTAATAGACGCGAGTCAGATACACGGCTGTGATGACGGTTGTTAAAATGCCGACGCAGAGCGTTACGGCGAACCCTTTGATTGGGCCGGTGCCAAACTGAAAGAGAATAACACCGGAAAGAAATGTCGTGATGTTGGAGTCCAAAATCGCCGGCAGAGCATTCTTGTAGCCGGCTTCGATCGCCGAGCGTATCGCGCGCCCTGCGCGCAATTCCTCGCGGATCCGCTCGTTAATCAACACGTTGGCATCCACCGCCATACCGACGGTGAGGACGATGCCAGCGATACCCGGCAAGGTGAGCACGGCTTGAAATCCCGCCAAGATCGCCAACATGTAGAAGACATTGAGCACGACCGCCACAACGGCGACCAAGCCGGCCCCTTTATAGTAGGCGATCATGAATACGATCACGAGCAGCCCGCCCAGGATAAATGACGTGACGCCCTGCCGAATCGAGTCCTTACCGAGAGAAGGGCCGACGGTCCTCTCCTCGACGATCTCCACCGGTGCTGGCAACGCTCCCGCGCGCAAGACGATGGCTAAATCGCGCGCCTCTTTGAGATCGAAATTTCCGGTAATCGACGCCCGCCCGCCGGCGATGCGCTCCTGGATCACCGGCGCCGAATAGACACGGTTGTCGAGCACGATGGCCAGGCGACGCTTGACGTTGGCGGCGGTGATTTGCTCGAACAGCCGGGCGCCGGTTGGATTCAAAACGAGTTCGACCGAGGCGCCTTGGAGCTGCTCCGCCGGTCGCACGCGCGCATCTTGAATATATTCACCCGTCATCAGGGCGCGGTTCTCGACCACGAAGGCTTCCTTTTCAGCGCCAATGCTCTCCCCTTTCGCGGGTTGACCGTAAAGCACCTGACGACCCGGCGGCGCACCGGCTTTGACGGCATCCTCCACATTTGCACTTTCATCGAGCAGCTTGAACTCCAACAACGCTGTCTTGCCGATGATCTCTTTGGCTCGCTCGGGATCTTGAATGCCAGGCAGCTGAACCAGAATGTTGTTCTCGCCATGGCGCTGAATGATCGGCTCGCTCACGCCGAATTGATCAATCCGATTGCGAATCGTCTCCAAAGACTGATCGACGGCGTAGTCGCGCAGCGAGCGGATTTCTTCTTTGCTCAGCATCAGGTGAAAGTGCGTGGCGCCGCCGACTGTCTGGGGAGATTTCGCTTCGGCCAAGTTGCCGAATTCGCCCTTGAGTATCCCCCTTACCTGTTCGGTGCTGCCCGCAGGTGTTCTGATCTGCAGCTCGACACCTTCTCGTTCGACCGTGACGCCCGAAACACCCTTCTCGCGCAAGACTCTGATCAAATCGGCGCGAGTTCGCTCAACATTGTTTTCAATAGCCTTATCGACTTTCACTTCGAGAACCAGGTGGGTCCCGCCCTGAAGATCGAGCCCGAGCTGAATCTTGTTCGTCGGCAGGAACTTACTCCACCACTCCGACAGCGGGTCGCTGAACGTAGGAACCAAGTAAATCAGCGCAGCGATGCTCAGAATCGTGAACAGGATGAACCGCGCCCGTACATTTTGCCGCATTCGCTAA
Source organism: Binatia bacterium (assembly GCA_036554745.1). GTDB lineage: Bacteria > Desulfobacterota > Binatia > UBA9968 > UBA9968 > DP-20. Next base: position 18,607 of record DATBMR010000104.1, on the reverse strand, counting down.
TCCTTTCCTTCTTTGGCTGCTGCTCTCTCGCCGGTGAGCACGGCTGAAATCTGTGGCCGATGCACACGAATTCTCACATTCGGCGCTACCTCGAGCGTCACCACCGTCTCCTTCAAATCGACTACCTTACCGTAAATTCCACCTGAGGTCATCACTTCGTCGTTGCGTTTGAGCTTGCTGAGCATATCCTGATGCTCTCGAGCCTTTCTCTGCTGCGGCCGAATCACCATGAAATACATGATCACGAAGATGAGAATGAACGGCAGTATGGTGACCAACGGTCCCGGTCCGCCGGCTCCTGGTGCCGCTTGCGCGTAGGCGATATCGACCATAAATTCCTCCTAGAGTTTTCGAGTCAGGCGGCGTCCATGCTGGAAATTCGCGGCCAACGGTCGGCTTGATCGACGCGAACGGCTTCCCGACACTTATCCATGAGCCGGTGGTAAAAGTAAAGGTTGTGCAAGCTATTTAACTGCGACGACAAAATCTCGCCGGACAGGTATAAGTGGCGTAGGTACGCGCGCGAAAAATTGGCGCAGCAATAGCAAGCGCAAGCTTCGTCGACCGGCCGCGGATCGGCGGCAAACTGCGCGCGCTTGATGTTCAACTTGCCCGCCCAAGTGTACAGCGTGCCGTTGCGCGCGTTACGCGTTGGGATGACACAATCGAACATGTCGAAGCCGGCGCGCACCGCGTTGATCATGTCTTCGGGCCGTCCCACACCCATCAAATAGCGTGGGCGATCGGCCGGCAAGAGAGCCGCAGTGTAACTTCCCATGGCATAAAGCTCCGCCTCACTCTCTCCCACACCGAGTCCACCGACGGCAAAACCCTCGAAAGGGAGTTGGGCGATCTCGTCGACACAGCCCCGGCGCAGATCCTCAAACAGACCGCCCTGAATGATCCCGAACATCAACTGATCGCGTCGGGCGCGCACACGCAGACTGCGTCGGGCCCACCGGACGGTCCGTTCCGTCGAACGACAAACATAATCCCGCCCTGCGTCGCCCGGAATGCACTCGTCAAGCACCATAGCGATGTCGCTGCCCAGCGCTTCTTGAATTTCCACAGCCCGTTCTGGCGTGAGCAGATGAGACGAACCATCTAGGTGCGATTGAAAATGAGCGCCCTCCTCGGTAATTTTCCGCATCGCTCCCAAGCTGAACACCTGGTAACCGCCGCTGTCGGTCAGGATCGGTCCATTCCATCCCATGAACTTGTGCAAGCCGCCAAGTTGACGGATCAGATCGTGGCCCGGCCGCAGATAGAGATGGTAGGTGTTGCCGAGCAAGATCTGGCAGCCCATTTCTTTCAGATCGCGGGGCAAGATCGCCTTTACCGTCCCCTGTGTCCCGACCGGCATGAAACAGGGGGTCTCCACCTCGCCGTGCGCAGTAACGAGCCGGCCAAGGCGGGCTTTCGTCGCCTGGTCTTTTCTAATAACGGTGAAATGGGCAGCCATGAAAATTGCCGCTCATCGGCCTCACAAAATCAACATCGCGTCGCCGTAACTGTAAAAGCGATAGTTGCGTGCGATCGCCTCACGATAGGCGCGGCGCACAAGATCCAGGCCCGCAAAAGCGGCCACCAGGATCAGCGGAGTCGATCTGGGCAGGTGAAAATTCGTGATCAGCGCGTCCAGCACGCGAAACCGATCGCCGGGGCAAATGTAGAGTCGAGCGATCCCCTCATCGGCGACGATGCCGCCTTTTTTTAGCGCAATCCACTCGAGCGTGCGTGTGGTAGTGGAACCGACGGCCACGATGCGGTGGCCGGCTTGCTTGGCACGATTGATCTTCTCGGCGCTCTCGCAGGTGAGCGCGTAGCGCTCGCCTTCCATGCGATGGTCTTCGATGGCGCTTTCGCGCACCGGTTGAAACGTACCCGGCCCGACATGGAGGGTCACCAGAGAACGGTCGATTCCTCGCGCGGAAAGTTGGGCCAACAACTCCGCGGTAAAGTGAAAACCCGCCGTGGGAGCGGCGATCGCCCCGGATTTCGACGCGTACACCGTCTGATAGCGTTCGCGGTCCCAAAATTGTGCGCCACGTTGGCGCCGCACATAGGGCGGCAGCGGCGGTTCGCCGATCAATTCGATCCGCTCGCCGAAGTCGCCCTCGTGATGAAACTCAAGAGCAAAGCGGCCTCGGCCCAAATCGCCGATCACCTCAGCGCTCGTGCCCTCGGCGAAATCAATCCAACCGCCGACCCGCGGCTTTTTACCGCTGTCGATCAATGCAATCCACAGAGTGCGACGGTCCTCCCAAAAGCGCTCCAGCAACAAAACTTCGACTCGACCGCCGCTAGCTTTTTTGCCGCACAGCCGTGCCGGAAAGACTTTCGTGTCGTTGAGCACCAAGAGATCGCCCGGCTCTAAAAAATCGCCGAGCTCTGAAAATACGCTATGCACGATCTCTCCCGTCTGACGGCGCAGCACAAGTAAGCGTGCCGCGTGCCGCTCCCGCTCCGGAACAGCCGCTATCAGCGCAGACGGTAGCTCATAATCGAATTCTTCTAGATTCATAAAAAACACCCGGCAAGGCATCCCGTGCCCCGGGTTTCCTGGCGGTCTATCGTGGATAAAAACGAGCGGATTGGTCGGACAACCTAAGCTTGATCGTCCTTTTTGATAAACGGCGCCAACAAATCGATCGGCACCGGAAAAATCGTCGTTGAGTTTTTCTCAGACGCCACTTCCACCAAACTCTGCAGAAAACGGAGCTGTAAGGCCATCGGTTGTTTGCTGATCACTGCCGCCGCGTCGGCGAGTTTCTCCGAGGCCTGAAACTCGCCTTCAGCGTGGATGACTTTGGCTCGCCGTTCGCGTTCCGCTTCGGCCTGTTTCGCCATCGCTCGCTGCATTTCCTGCGGCAAGTCGATATGCTTCAACTCGACCAAAACGACCTTGATACCCCATGGGTCGGTCTGTTGATCGAGAATTTCCTGTATCCGGCTGTTGATCCGCTCTCGCTCAGCCAATAACTCGTCGAGCTCCGCTTGACCGCAGACGCTCCGGAGCGTGACCTGCGCGAGCTGGGAAGTGGCAAAAAGATAATTTTCAACCTCGACGACGGCTCGGTTCGGTTCCAACACTCGAAAATAGAGCACGGCGTTGACTTTCACCGAAACGTTGTCGCGCGTGATCACATCCTGAGGCGGAATGTCCATGGTCACAGTGCGCAAATCCATTTTGACCATCTTTTCAATGCCGGGAATGACGTAGGTAATACCCGGCCCGCGTGAGCCAACCATCCGCCCCAGTCGAAACACTACGGCGCGCTCGTATTCCTTTAATATCTTAATACCGCTGATCAGCAGCACGACCACGATGATCAAGAACGTCGCAAACGGGCCAAGTCCAAACATGCCTGCTCCCTCCTCCTAGCTCTTGTGATCCCCATCGGCCAAGCGCACAACTCTAAGACGCATGCCGTCATATCCGACCACTTTCACTCGATCGCCGGCTTCGATCTCACCGTCGCCTTGGGCGTTCCAATATTCACCGTGGACAAAAATTTTTCCGTTCGGTGAGAGCTTGCTGCGGGCCTCGCCCACCAGGCCGACCAGTCCTTCCATGCCCAGCGCCGGAGCGGCTGATTGTGAACGAACCACGAGATAGCTGATGGCGAACACAAACGCACCCAGGGTGGCGACCGCCGTAAACACGATCGACCGATCCACGGCGAAGTCGGAGTCCGGCGTATCGAACAGCAACAGCGAGCCAAGCGCGAGCGAAATGATTCCCCCAACTCCCAAAACTCCGAATGCCGGAATAAAGGCTTCGGCGACGAGCAGAGCGATACCCAACGCCATCAGTGCAAGCCCGGTATAGTTAATCGGCAGCAACTGCAACGACGCGAAAGCAAGCAAGAGGCAAATCGCACCCGCGACGCCGGGGAAAATCGTTCCGGGATGAGAAAATTCCATGTAGAGTCCCAGGATTCCGGCCATCATCAATAGATATGCAATGTTCGGGTGAGCGATGCTGTTGAGCACCTTTTGCCTGAGACTCATTTCATACCGGACAATGCGGGCATCCTTGAGCGCAAGATTCTGTTTGCGGCCATTGAGATCGACCGCCCGACCATGTGCTTGCGCGAGCAGATCGTCAAGATCTTTGGCAATGATATCGATGACGTTTTTCTTGACCGCCTCGTTTTCGGTGATCGAAACACTCTTGCGCACGGCTTGAATGGCCCACTCAGTGTTGCGGCCACGCCTTTCCGCGATCGTCTCACTGAAGGCAGCCATATCGTTTACGATTTTTTCACCCATCGCTCCTTTCACTTCTTCTCCAGTTCCGGCGACCGGGTGTGCTGCCCCGATATTAGTCGCCGGCGCCATCGCCGCGACGTGTGCAGCCAACGTGATGAAGACTCCTGCGGAGCCGGCGCGCGCGCCGCTTGGAGCAACGTACACAATCACCGGCACGGGGGTGGCGAGCATTTCTTTGACAATCGCGCGCGTCGAGTCCACCAGCCCCCCCGGCGTGTCCAATTGAATGATCAAGGCGCGGGCGCCATTAGCTTTGGCTCGGCCGAGGCTTTCGCGGATGAAATCGTCCACGGCGGGATTGATGGTACCGTCGATGACGATCATGTCGACGTGCGGTTCGGCCGGCTGGTTTGTTTGAGGCCGTGCCGAGCCCGCGGTCGCGAGCAGCGCCATGAGGAGAATAACTTTAAGCGTTCTCACCGCGCAGCTCTTTGATCACTTTCTTGATGTCTTCCCAAACCAATTTTTTATCCGCCGGGTTGCGTAGGAGATAGGCCGGGTGAAAAGTCGGCATCAGCTTGATACCGTGATAGCGGTGCCAGTGGCCGCGCAGCTTGGAGATCGGAGCCTTGCTTTGCAGCAACGTCTGGACTGCAAATTTGCCGAGGGCAACGATGATTTCAGGGCGCACCAGATCGATTTGTTTCTTAAGGAAAGGCTCGCAGGCCGCCACTTCGTCCGGTTCGGGATTGCGATTGTCGGGGGGCCGACATTTGACCACATTGGCGATGTACACGTCCTCACGTTTGAGACCGATGCCTTTGGTAATGATGTCGGTGAGAAGCTGACCAGCCCGGCCGACGAAGGGCTCGCCTTGAAGATCTTCGTCGCGGCCGGGCCCCTCGCCCACGAACATCAAGCGGGCGTCGGAATGGCCGACGCCAAAAACCAAGTGAGTGCGTCCGGAGCAGAGTCTGCAGCGCCGGCAATCGCCAATCTCAGTGCGCAACTCGTCAAGGGTTTGGGCATTGAGCACAGGACCCAAACTGCCGAAAAGATCGGCTGGCGCGCTGCGAAGATTATCACCGTTCACGGACGATCTCACCTCAGCCGATTCCCCGTAAGGCACCAGACGAATCCCGGCTCGCTGGCGTCTTTGCAAGTGGCGGCGCAATGATTCCAACAGCCTGCCAACTTCTTCCAATTCGCTATGTTCAGCCAACTTAAATGATACCTCTCAGCTAAGAATCTTAGCACTGGACAGCGAGAGGTGGCAAATCTGCGAAGAGCGATGCCCTTTAGCCGAGTTGTCGTAACTGGGTGAGATATCGTGCGCGGAGCTGAGTGAAGAACGCGATCGTTTCGGGCCATACGTAATCGGCGTAGGTGTATTCCAGTCGGTGGAAACCGCCGTGGTGATAAAGCAGCGTTACTTCGGCGTAGATGCCTGACTGCAAATAGACACGCTGGCTCGCATTCTTGGTCGAAGCAAGCACAACTTTGAAGGCGTCCAGATAGCCTGGATCGAGATTCACACGCCGCCCGTAAGTGCGCCTCGATCGATATCGATCCTCGATTTGCTGGGTTTGCAGCTTAAGCTCTGCCAGCCTTCCGGGCGATTGCACCGTTGCAAACGAAAAAAACTGCCGCCATAGCGCGGCCCCCATCTCCTTCTCATAAAAAGTCGATACGATCCAAGGCAGGACAACACTTCGACTGTCGATTTCGCTGAAAACGCGCGATAAATCGTTCTCGACTGAATTGACAAGATCGGCGTCTGACGAGAGCAGCGCGACGAAATATTTCGCCGCCTTGGGCTCCCTGGGAATTCCCATCTCAGCGGCGACTTTTTAGGGCGAGAAAATGATCGTAGATCTTGTCGGCCAAATCGTCCTTGCTCATCAGCGGCAGCGCGCAAATGGCGCCGGTGCGGTCGACAATCGTGGCGATGTTGGTATCGCCATCGAAACCGCTGCCGACCTCCGTGACATTATTAGCAATGACCATATCGAGATTCTTCTCGTGCAGTTTTTTTTGCGCGTTGCCCGTCAAATCTTCCGTTTCGGCGGCAAAACCGATTAGCCACTTACGGTTGCGGTTTTGTCCCAGTTCTTTGAGAATGTCGGGGTTCGGCTCAAGACGGAGTTCGAGGGCTCCCTGACCCCGTTTAATCTTCCTTTCGGCCACGAAAGCGGCGTGATAATCGGCAACGGCAGCGGCCATGATCACCGCAGTGCATCGGTCATACTCTTTCACAACAGCATCGCGCATCTCCGCCGCGGTCGTCACCGAGATCGTCCGAGCGCCGTCCGGCGGGGTAAGCGCCGTCGGACCCATCACGAGCGCGACTTCAGCACCGCGGCGCAACGCCGTACGCGCCAGCGCGATGCCCATCTTCCCCGAAGAACGGTTCGAAAGATAGCGCACTGGATCGATCGGTTCTCGACTCGGGCCGGCAGTAATGAGCAGCCGCTCGCCGACGAGATCTTTGGGCTTGAGCAAGCGCTCGATTTCCTCGACGATTTTCTCGGGATCGGGCAATCGCCCTTTACCTTCATAGCCACAAGCGAGATAACCTTCCGCAGGCTCCATAATATGATAGCCGATCCGCCTGAGCTTGCGCAGGTTCTCCTGCAGCACCGGATGTTCGTACATGTGAATATTCATCGCCGGCGCAACCACCACCGGCGCCTGGGTAGCCATTAGCACGGTGGTCAGTAGATCATCGGCGATCCCGGCGGCGATCTTGCCAATCACGTTTGCGGTGGCGGGTGCAATCACAAAAACATCGGCGTTGTCGGCAAGATGGATGTGGCCGATTTCAGATTCTTGCGTGAGATTGAAAGTTTCGGTGGCAACAGGGTTGCCGGACAGTGTCTGGAAGGTCAACGGAGTCACAAACTCCATGGCACCGCGGGTCATGATCACTTGGACTTTGAAGCCAGTTTTCACCAATACCCTCACCAGCTCGACCGCTTTGTAACAGGCGATACCCCCGGTGACGCCGAGAACAATCATGCGATCTCTTGACCCGCTCGACACTCGCTAAAAATAGCCGATCTACCCAGAGCGTGCAAACTTCGGAGCGGCGCTGATTAACGACGACCAAACTTGTCGCTTGGTTGACGCTTGCGCGACTTTTTGTCTACGCCGATGATGGAACTCGGGCGGTTCACACGGACTAAATACCGTAAATTGCAATTCTTCCGGAAAACTTCGTTGGGGTTCGTCTCCTGGCACAGTTTTCGCTTCACTAGACGCGCTAAACCGCCTGAGACGCTTGACCCCTAGGGTGACTTCATGTAATTCCATCAACTAGGGAGAAGGAGACAGGATGAACAGAGATCCCGGGCAGCGGATTCAACGCTTGGTCATCGTCGCGCTAGCCGCAGCGGTGCTCGGCTCGTTACCGGCGAAAACGGGCCACGCAGAAGCAACCGCCTTACTCGATAGCGCTAAGACGGTACCGTCAATCATCGCTCTCAACCAGGCCGATGTTCAACCAGCCATGCAAACGTCCAGTGGAGAAGCGGCTCCCATGGCGGCCTCACCCGGTGATGATTTTGACGAAGATCCTTGGGAGAGCTTCAACGAAAAAATGTTCTGGTTCAATCGCGAAGTAGTCGATCGATTTGTCTTGAAACCGATCGCGACGGGATGGGATTTCGTATTCCCGGATCCGGTGCAGCGCAGCGTCCACAATTTTTTCGATAATCTCTCCGTTGTCCGACGCGTCGTCAATAACAGTCTGCAGATGAAATTTGCCGGCGCCGGCACCGAGCTCGCTCGGTTTACGATCAACACAACCGTTGGTTTTGTTGGCTTTTTCGATGTCGCCAAAGATGCTTTCGGCATCGAACAAAAGGATGAAGACACCGGCCAGACTTTCGGTGTCTGGGGCATGGGCCCGGGGCCATATCTGGTTCTGCCTTTCTTGCCCCCACTTACGGTTCGTGATGGCGTCGGCTACGCCTTCGATGCGGCGATGACTCCGTACACCTATTTCATTCCTTGGTGGGGAAATCTTGCCGGCACGGCCACCAATACGGTGAACGAAAGATCGCTCAATTTGGATCGTTTCGAGCGCATCGCCGAAACCACCGTCGACCTTTACGGCGCCGTCCGCAACGGCTACCTGCAACGGCGCGCTGCAGCGATCAAGCAATAAAACTTCGAACTCGATCGGGCATACGGACGGGGATCCGAGTAAACTTGGTTTCCCCGTTGGTTCTGCTTCGATCGCCGCGCGCCACATCGCAGATGCGCTCGACCGCTTGTTGGCTTGCTCTAGAGGCGTCGTTGTGCCCGTTCCGCCGTCCGACCATGGTTAGCCTTGTTCAAACTGCATATGGAATGAGCCAGGACGACTCCCACGCAACACCGCGCGACGTTCATCTAACGATTGCTTCGTTTCACGGTTGACTCGTCGGCGTCAACAGCTTCGAGTTTTGCAGGAACGTAAGCTGTGAGCGCTATTGACAAGCCCTGCACCGTTCATTATGAACAACTCTGTCCCCGCAACGTAACCCTACGATCCAAGCAAAAAAAGGGAGCGTGAGACGATCAAATGCCACGCACAAAGAAAAAAAGTGCCGGCCGTCTTGCCAAGGACCGAACTCACGATTACATCGATGACGGCACGCACGAAGAATCCGACGATGAAGATCTTCCAAGTGACGAAGCCGGCCGCCGCAAGATAAAGAAAAATTATGAAGAGTTGCTCGGCATCCGCATCGAGAAGCTCCGGGGCCGTGTGCTCAATCGCGAGAAAATCAACAAGAGTATCGACGGCCTGTACTTCATCTGTTTCGAGTGCAGAAAAATCTGCCACAACCTTGACGAAGGCTGGATCGAAGAATCGGGCACGCTGAATAATTACTGCGGCGCCTGCGCGAAGGCTAAGGGCATCCGCAACAGCGCAGCCTAGGATTCGATTCCGAGCCGTTCCAACAGTTTGCAAAGCTCGCCCGGCAGCTCCGCTTCGACCGTCAGCAGAGCGCCAGTATCCGGATGACCAATCGTCAAACTGCGCGCATGGAGAAAATGACGCGGCAAGTCGAAAGTTTCTGACCGGCTACGATTATAGAGCGCGTCGGCGACAATGGGATGGCCGATGGCGGCTAGATGCGCGCGAATCTGATGCGTCACGCCGGTTTCCATGTCGATTTCAAGGAGGCTCAAGCCGCGGGATTGTCCGAGTGTGCGGTAGCGCGTAATCGCATTCCAACTTCTTTCGTTAACTTGCCGGGCTCCCTTGATCGCGCACATGCGCGTCCGATCGCGCCGATCATGCGCGAGCGGAAACGAGATCACGCCTTGCCGACGGGCCATGCCCCAAACCAGCGCCCAGTAGATTTTTTTAACCTGCCGGCGGCGGAACTGAGACCTAAGCGCAGCAAACGCGGCAGCCGTTTTCGCGATCAAAACCAGCCCCGAGGTTTCCCGATCGATACGGTGAACCAGTCCCGGTTCCCACCGGCTTGTGCCGACGTTGACGAGCGCCGGCCAGCGCCCCACAAGATAGTTCACCAGCGTACCGCGGTCGCGAGCGGAAAAACCATGGGTCGCCATCCCGGCTGGTTTATTGACGATCAAGATCGCCGCGTCTTCGTAGACAACCGCCACGCCAAGCTCGGATTCGGGCAGCGGGTTAGCCGCCAACCAACTTGCCGGACCTTGAAAAACCAGCTCAACGCCGCCCGCTAGGCGGTCACCCTTTTTGCTAGTTGTGCGGCCGACCGAAAATGAATTGGCGCGGATCGCGTTTTCGATTTGCCGGCGTGACAGATGAGGCAGACAGCGGCGCACAAAGGCGTCGAGGCGAAGCTCTTTGTTCCCCAATGGAACGATCCAAGATTTTTTTACGAACGGAATCGCTTGATCGCCCGTTTCCACTACCGTACTATACCTCGCGATCTCATCAACGGGAACACGGGATGTCGACAGATTGTTTTAGCGTGATTATTGCCGGCGGCAAAGGCACACGTTTTTGGCCGCTGAGCCGGGCGCATCAACCCAAGCAGCTGCTCAAGATTATCGGGCGGAAAAGCTTGATTGAAGAAACCGCGGAGCGCGTTTATCCTCTCAGCAGAGAAAAACAGACTTTGGTTGTTACGGTCGCGGATCAGGTCCATGCGTTGCGGCACGTGCTCAGCGCTTTGCCTAGGAACAATTTTCTCACCGAACCTCAGGGCAAGAATACGGCTCCCTGCGTCGGCCTGGCGGCCTTGGAAATTGTTCGGCGCAACCCCGAAGCGATCATGATCGTGCTGCCGGCGGACCACTGGGTGATCAACGGCGCAGCGTTTCGCCGCACTCTGAAAGCCGCAATCGCGTTGGCCAAACAGCACGACCGCCTGATTACTATCGGTATTCGCCCCAACTACCCGGAAACCGGTTATGGGTACATTATGAAAGGCAGTGCAAGCAGCGCTAGGGCTTCACCAGCATCGTTTTTGGTAAGACGATTCACCGAAAAACCGACCCTCGCCGCGGCACGACGGCTGATCCGCCGGGGCTCTTTATGGAATAGCGGAATTTTTGTTTGGAAGGCGTCGCTGCTGCTCAATCTTCTCGCGCGATATCAGCCGACCATCGCTACGAGCCTTGCGGAAATCCAGCAGGCGGCATCGGGCAAATCGCTCGCGGATCCCGGCCCTAAACTGCGTACGGTCATCGCACGCGAATATAAAAAGCTGCCGAATCTTTCTATCGATTACGCCGTAATGGAAAAAGCCGGTTCCGAGGGGAGAGTTCTAACGTTGGAAGCGGACTTTGGCTGGAGCGACATCGGCAGCTGGTCGGCCGTACATCGCATGCTGGCGAAGGATAGCAACGGCAACGCCAGCCGCGGCCGATGGCTGGGTCGCGATGCAAAGAACTGTCTCATCCATGCGCCGGATCGCCTTGTGGTGCTCCTTGGAATGGAAAATGCCGCGATCGTGGACACCCCGGACGCGTTATTCGTCGGCGATCTCAATCGCTCTCAAGAAGTGCGTGAGCTTGTCGAGGAACTGAAACGCAAAGGCCTCGGCTCGTACACGGTATGACCGTCGCCGGGCGACAGCGCTGCAACCCCTGTGAACACGCGATACGCCAAAGGCCCTTTTCAGCCCGACGAGGCGGCTATCTTTATCGACCGCAAAGATCGCGAATACCTGGCGCGGCTCGAGCCGAGCCGGCCGATCTCGATTCGCGGCGGCAAGATCGCGGTCGAGGATATTATTGGGCACGACGAAGGTAGCGTGGTTCGCTCCTCGGTGAATGAGCCCTTCTTGGTTTTCCGCCCCAGCCTGCCGCAGCTGATCCCCAATCTGCCACGCAGCGCTCAGGTAATTTACCCGAAAGACATCGGACCGATTCTGCTTTGGGCGGATCTATTTCCGGGCGCCCGGGTGGTCGAAGCCGGCGTTGGCGCCGGGGCCTTGAGCATGGCGCTCTTACGCGTGATCGGCGATGCCGGTCAATTGATTTCCTACGAAATCCGCGAAGACTTTGCCAAGCTCGCCCAAAAAAATGTTGCGCGCTATTTCGGCGCCGCACCCAACTGGAAGGTGAAAATCGCCGACGTGACGTCAGACCTCGACGAAACCGACATTGATCGGGTGCTTCTCGATCTACCGGAACCGTGGAAGGTCGTTGATCGGGCCTGGAGTGCGCTGCGGCCCGGCGGCTTTTTGCTCTGCTATTTGCCGACCGTACTTCAAGTGAAGCAACTGATTGATGCGCTGCGCGCAGACAGACGTTTCGGCTGTATGGAGAGCAGCGAAACCTTGATGCGCTACTGGCACTTCAAGGGAATGAGCGCACGGCCTCAGCACCGCATGGTGGCGCACACGGGCTTCATTACTTCGGCCCGCAGACTTGCCAATGGTCAGACAGACATCTCACGAACGCCGTAGCTCTCACCCATAGCCCTTTTGTAGCCACCACTCAGCGATTTCAATCCGGCGCGCAAACCACACCTTGGGGAAACCTTTGACGTAATGGATGAACTCGTCGATGATCTTCGTGCGATACGGCACGCCAGAGACGAACGGGTGCATATTGAAAGCAAAATATTTTGGCGCGCCCTGCCCGCCCTCCCAATAAAGGTAGTCAAACTGGTCCTTCATAATCTGCAACAAATCGCGCGGCGTTCGGCCGCTACCATAAGTCGAGTAGTCATTGCATCCCGGCACATTATAGGGCACGACGACTACCTTGCGGCCGCGGGCTTCGACGACGTACGGATTGTCGCTATTGAGCGGATCGGCCCACCAAACAAACCCAGCTTCGGCAACTAATTCTAAGGTATTTGGCGTCGAAGCATGTCCCGGTGATAGATATCCCGTGGGCTTTTGCCCGAGCACTTTTTCGAAAGCCGCCACAGTCTTTTGAATGGACTCGCGCTCTTGCTCCTTGGTGTACATGAATGAATATTCATGCTCATAGCTTTCGGAGGAGAACTCATGTCCTTTGGCCTTGAATTCCCTGCAGGCGTCGGCGAACTGCTCGACTTTCAGACCGTTCATCAAAAATGTCACCCTGAGGTCGTGACGATCGAAGAGATCCACCAGGCGCCAGATGCCGACGCGGTCGCCGTATTCTCGCTCGGTGACCAGCGCCATATTCTGCTTGTGCACGGCCTTTGGCGGCGGAATCGTGGCGCCGCCCTGCCGCTGCAAGGATTCGTGGGTTGCAAAATTCTCCGGCCAGACTTCCCAGGGCACGATGAAAGTCACACAGATCTTTGCCTTGTTCGGCCATTCTATCGCTGGTGGTCGTCCCATGTTCACTCCTTTGGAAATTTTTCGGAATCCTGAAGCGATCGTTAATCCAGCAAGGCGCTCCTTCGACTGGTCGACTGGGAATATATGGCAGCGTAATTTGACGGTCAAGCATTGCGTCATGCCATCAACTTCGTGGTTACTTGACAACCAGCAATCGTGCATCTAATGGTTGTGCTGATCGTTGCTTCAGTTTTATGAATGCCGTCGGTTTGAAATTTTCCCACCTTCCCGCGCGCACTCACGAACGGCGGTGGAGAAGATCACCATTGCCTTTTCTAGGCGCAGCATCGCTTCAATCAATCCAAGATTTATGAGTTCAGCCTGCAAACAGAAGCGACACGCACCAGGGATCCAATAGCGCCCGCGGGCATGTCATGGCACCATTCATCCAAGCGCAAGACCTTACGTTGACTTTCAAGCCGAAAAATCGTGAACCGGTCAACGCGCTGACCGGCTTGAGTCTCGCCGTCACCAAGGGCGAATTTGTCAGCATTGTCGGCCCTTCCGGCTGCGGCAAGAGCACGTTCCTGAACGTGCTCTTAGGCCTGTTTAAGCATGATAGCGGCACGCTCGAACTCGATGGCATGCCAATCTCGGGCCCGGGACGAGAACGAGCGATGGTTTTCCAGGAGTTCGGTTTGCTCCCGTGGCGCACCGTCGCTGCCAACATTGAGCTCGGTCTGGAACTCAAGGGAACGCCGGCGGCAGAACGAGCCGAGCGCGCTAACCAACTCATCAAGCTGGTCGGTTTAAAAGGCTTTGAGAGCCACTATCCGCACGAACTCTCCGGCGGTATGAAGCAGCGCGTAGGGCTGGCTCGCGCGCTGGCGACCGAACCTGAAGTGCTACTCATGGACGAACCTTTTGCCGCGCTCGATGCTCAGACCCGCGACTTGATGCAAACAGAGTTGCTGCAAATATGGGAGCGCACCAACAAAACCGTTCTGTTCGTCACCCACAGTATCGAAGAGGCGGCCTACCTTTCGGATCGCGTCATCGTCATGACCGCGCGTCCGGGCCGCACGAAAGAGGTCCTGCGGATCGATCTGCCGCGGCCGAGAGATTACGAAATGCGGCTGACGCCTAAATTCAATGAGATCAAACTGCGCATCTGGGAAGTACTGAAAGAAGAGCTGACCTCGCGAGTCCCGACATGACGGCACGACAATATGTTGCCGAACACCGCCGGCTTTGGCTCGGCCTGTGTTCCTTGTTCGTCCTCATCTTTGCCTGGGAATGGACTCTCACGTACGTCATTCCGGTCGACCCATTCTTCTTTACCAAACCCTCTCTCATCGGGGCCGCATTTTTGGAACAAATCCGAGGAGCCAAGCTGTGGCACGACCTGACGGTCAGCAGCCAGGCGTTCATCTGGGGCTTTAGCGTTGCGGTTGTCGTCGGCATTCCGGTCGGACTGATTATGGGTTGGCGGCGAAGAGTTGAATACTCCCTGGATCCGTTCCTGACGGCGCTCTACGCCAGTCCGCTGGTCGCTCTGGCGCCGTTGTTCATCATCGTCTTCGGCGTCGGCGTGCTCGGAAAGGCGGCGTTGGTCTTCCTATTATCGGTCTTCCCCTTCGTCTTCAACACGTTCGCCGGCGTCCAGTCGACCGACCCGCTATTGATCAACGTGATCCGCTCCTTCGGCGGCAGGGAAAAGGATCTTTACGTGAAGGTCATCCTGCCGAGCACTCTGCCCTACATCATTGCCGGAGCGCGGTTGGCGATCGGCCGCGGGTTAGTCGGCATCATTGTCGGTGAATTCTATGCCGCGTCTGAAGGTATCGGTTTCGCGATTTCCCAAGCCGGCGATACTTATCGCTTGCCCGACATGTTTGTCGGCATTATCATCCTGTCGCTGATCGCCGTCGTTTTGACCGAGCTTATGCGCAAACTGGAGCTCATGATCGCACCATGGCGCGCAGGCGATGAGGTGCGCTAATGAAGGCAAGGACATTTCTCAACGAGCACGAATCTTTGATCTTTGGAGCCGGTTTCATCGTGCTCTTGATCGCCGTATGGGAGAGCATCCCCTTCTGGTACACTCTGCCGCGAGGCATGGCGCTGTTCTTCACGACGCCCTCGAAAGTCGCCGCCTCGTTTTTTGAACTGCTCGCCAATGGCGAGATCGAAAAACATTTTTATGTGAGCGCCACTGCCTTTCTCGCCGGTTTGGGCCTGTCAATTGTGGTCGGCCTGCCGTTGGGCCTTATCATGGGACGATCGGCAACTGTGGAAAACCTGCTTGACCCCTACGTCACCGCAGCCAACGCGACTCCGCGAATCGTCTTTTTGCCGCTGTTGATTCTCTGGTTTGGTATCGGCATTTGGTCGAAAATTCTAATCGTTTTCGCCGGTGCGGTCTTTCCATTGCTCATCAACACCTATGTCGGCGTCAAGAACGTCAACCGAGTCCTGGTCAACGTCGTGCGATCCTTCGGCGCCAACGAATGGCAACTGATGAAAATCGTCGTGCTGCCGAATTCCGTGCCGTACATTATCGCCGGGCTGCGGCTCGCCATCGGCAGAGCGATCCTTGGAGTGGTGGTCGGCGAGTTTTTCGGCTCTAGTCAAGGATTGGGTTTCATGATCGCGTCGGCGGCGACCAACTACAAAGTCGACGTAGTTTTCGTCGGCGTGGCCATCTTCATGGCGCTTTCCGTCATCCTTACGCTAGCAGTCAAACAACTCGAATCCCGGCTGGCGAGCTGGCGCCCCGAGACGGCCAAGACATTCTGAAATGGTTGCGAGCGCTCAATTCAAGGGCTTTGTTTCTTAAACGGAAGTCCGCGCTAGCGAACTCGAACTACTCATTTGGCTCCAGGCTTTCGCCCCATCTCTTTCAGCACCTCGTTGACGATACTGCGGTCGACGAATTGATTTAGTTCTGGCAGCGGCTTGCCTTTCGGCCAGCCCATTTCCGGGGTTGTGCGCGATTCAAAAAGATCTTGGATCAGATCGGCCGGCATTTCGGGACTGTACTTGTCGTACACCTGATTGTAGATGCTCTCGACAACTTTGGCGTCGGGTATTTCAAAATACTTCTGGATGACCTCCATGGTCCCTTTTTTGTTCGTTCTGATGTAATCCTCGGCTTTGATGATGCCCCGTGTGAATTTTTTCACAACCTCTCGTTTCTCCTTGATGAAATCCTTATGTGTGAGAAAGGTGCCACCCAACCGCGGGATGTAGTCGCCGGTGCGTACGAGAATTTTCATGCCTTCTTTCTCGGCGCGTGCCGCATGAGGAAAAGACAGCACGCCGCCCTGAATCGATCCGCGGATCAGCGCGGCGATCCGGTCGGGCTCGCCGGTGAAGCTGATGACTTTGTAATCCTTGCCCGGCTGCATGTTGAAATGCTGGCCGAGCGTGATGACGATTTCACTGTAGTCGGCGGAACCCGGTCGGCCCAGCCCCAAAGTCTTGCCTTTTAAATCCTCCACCCGCTTGATGTCGGGTGTGGTGGTTAGCGTCCACTGAGAGATCAACGACTGTCCGACGAAAAATATTAACGGCGCGCCTTTGAGCATCGCTTCCGATCCGCCACCCGGGATCGGCGTGAACTCGATCTCTTTGGCGATCGTCGCTCTGACAAGCACGCCCGCCGTCGCCGTGATGAAATTGGCGTCCAAACCCTCCGCTTTTAGGAATCCCTTGTCCACTGCGACATACGAAGGAATGTGGAAACCGCTCCCTCCGGTCGTGCGGCCGATTTTGATCGGCTGCGCAAAAGAAGGATTGGCGAGCGGGATGATAAACGCGGCTGCCAGCAACGCGATGAACACGCAGTCGAGATCTCTCCGAATGACATTGAACAGATCCATGAGCTCTCCCCTTTCAAGTGAGTGCATCGTTAGAAACGATCCTACCATAGTCTCGCTCCTACTGTTTAGGCAAGTCCTGGCGTCCGTTCGACAGCGCGGCAGCGCGTCTGCCTAAGCTGGCGTGACGAAGACTCTGAGTTCGCTACTGGGAAGAAGGATGACCTTGTTGCCCGCGTCCACGGCATAGCGGGCGGCATCGGTGCCGCGGATCTCTATCACTTGTTCATCCAGCGGCACAAGGAGCGCCGACACGAGCCGCAGCATCCCGATGGATACCAGCCGTTCGAAGGCCAAGGCTAGATAAGCTTCGAAGTTTTCCCTAAGGAAGCTTTACGCGATTACATGGGGAATTGTCGATTGCCGGAACGGCCGACACCAGTCGATCAAGACACGACCAACCCGTTAATCCGCGAAGCGAAACCGAATCATATAGTACAACGCGGCTAGACCATCTTTCCAAGTGATCTTTTTACCTTCTTCATAGGTGCGGCCGTAGTAAGAGATCGGGACTTCGTAGAAACGGCAACGTTTCTTCGCCAACTTGATGGTGATTTCCGGCTCGAAGCCGAAGCGATTGGATTTTAGCTCGATGTCCTTGAGCACCTCGGCGCGAAAGACCTTATAGCCGACTTCCATGTCAGAGAGATTCAGGTTGGTGAGCATGTTTGACAGCAGGGTCAAGATCCGATTACCCAGGGAGTGCCAGAAAAACAATACGCGGTGCGCACCGCCGCCGACGAAGCGCGTGCCGTAGACCACGTCAGCTAAACCCGCCTTGATCGGTTCAAGCAAGCTTGGGTAATCCTTCGGGTCATATTCGAGATCGGCGTCTTGAATAATCACTACATCACCGCTGACATGACCGATCGCGGCTTTCAATGCTGCGCCCTTGCCTTGGTTCTGTTCCTGAAAAAAAACTTTGAGCGTGTTGAGCGGGTCGCCGTCGCGCCGATTTTCTTCCTGCAAACGGGTCAGTATTTCCCGGCTCCGGTCGCGCGACCCGTCGTCCACAAGGATGATTTCCTTCGGCATCCGTACAGCGCAAACGCGGCGCACGATCTCCTCCAGCGTACGCTCTTCGTTGTAGACTGGCATCAAGACGGAGAGCTTCACTGTTCGAATTCGCGCTTTTTCAGCTCGCGGACGAAAGCGGTGAGTTTGGGATCGGCGTTGACGGCCTCGTTGATCTTGGCTTGAAAATCCGCTGCGGCGGTCTCCAATGGTGAGGTATCGACTCGCAGCCCCAGCCATTGATTCATCCGCAGAATCAATGCGAGAGTGCCGCGTGGATTCTGGGAAACGTTTAAATAATGCGGCAGCGAAGCCCACAAACTCAGATGGGGTACACTCGCGGCGCGGCACGCATCGGCCAAAACGCCGATGATGCCGGTCGGGCCCTGATAGCGTGACGGTACGAGATCGAGCTCTTCCATCAGCTTCGCGTCGGTGGAGAACCCGGTAAGCGGCACCGGACGGGTGTAAAGGACTTCATCGAGATACGCGCCCAGCGTAACCACCATTTCCGCCTGGCATTCGCGCGCGAAGCGGAGCAGGGTCTCCGTAAAGGTACGCCAGCGCAGATGTGGCTCGATGCCGATGCCGAGAATGAAATCCCTGTCGATGCCAATGCCGGCGCCGGAATAGAAGTCATAGGACGGCCAGTGAATCTCGCGCACCTTGCTTTCGTTCAAACGGACCACCGGTCGCTGGCGGTAAAAATCATAAAATTCTTCGGGATCGATCGCCGCAAACTTTTTCGCCATCAGCTGATCGGCAAGATAACGGGTCGCGGTTGTC
>DATBMR010000091.1:0-6088 GCA_036554745.1 Binatia bacterium | reverse complement strand
TATTTCACTTGACCCGACGCGTATAGCGCAAGGCATTATGACCGGCATCGGTTTTCTCGGCGCCGGAACCATCATTAAAGATGGACTGTCGGTGCGTGGGCTCACCACTGCAGCTTCGATCTGGATCACCGCGGCTATTGGTATTCTTATCGGCATCGGGTTTTACTTTCCCGCGCTCATTGCAACGATTCTTACATTGGGCACATTGTCAGTCTTTCGCTGGATCGAGAACCAAATCCCCGCACAATTCTATGCTCAGTTCGTGATTCGGTTCGCGCGCAACGAAGCAATGCCGGAAGCCGAGATGCGCCGCATGTTGGAGGATTACGGTTTCACCATCGCCAACTTAAACTATCGGCTCGATGTGGAATCCGATTCATTCGAGTATCAAATGGTGATTCGAACCAACAGGGAGGACAACGCGAGCAGGTTGGCGCAGGCGCTCAATAGCGTCGTATCGGTAAAAGAATATCGGGTTTCGCCAACCGGAGACTAGCCACGACATCATGCTGAGTTACGACGTCGTCGAATGGGGTAAGCCGCTCGAGAAAATCGAGCGACAGACTCCCTATCCTCAGGGCACCGCGGTGCTGGTCAGGCTGAAGTACTGCGGCGTGTGCCATAGCGACGCGCATATACGCGACGGCTACTTCGATCTCGGCGGCGGCAAGCGGTTGCATATGAGCGAGCGCGGCATGGCCCCGCCGGTGACGCTCGGCCACGAACCGCTCGGTACGGTCGTAGCTGCCGGGCCGGACGCTGCCGAGGCGCCGATCGGCGCCGATCGCCTGGTGTATCCGTGGATTGGCTGCGGCGAATGCATGCGCTGCCGGGAAGGTCTGGACAATTACTGTGCGGCCCCGCGCATGATCGGCATCCAACGGCCGGGCGGCTATGCCGATCACCTGCTGGTGCCGCATCCGAGCTATCTGATCGACGCGAGCGGCATCGACCCCGGATGGGCTGCGACACTGGCATGCTCGGGATTATCGACGTATTCGGCGGTGGCGAAGTTACAGCCGTTACCGCACGACGAGTGGGTTGCGGTCATGGGCGCCGGCGGACTTGGGCTGTCGGCGATCGGTATGCTGCGCGCGTTCGGGCACGAAAAAATCGTCGCCGTCGACAGCGACGATGCCAAGCGGCCTGCGGCGCTCAACGCTGGGGCTGCGGCGACGCTCAACAACAGGGTAGGCGACGCGCCGCGGATGCTTAAAGAATTGACCAGCAGCGCGCTTTACGGTGCCGTGGATTTCGTCGGCAGCGACGCGACCGCCCAGTTGGCGCTCGGCGCCTTGCGGAAGGGTGGCAAGCTGATTCTCATCGGCCTCTTCGGCGGCGAGGTCCGGCTGTCGATCGCGAGCACGATCCTGCGCGCGATTACGGTCCAAGGCTCGCACCTCGGCAGCCTCGAGGAGCTTAAAAACGTGGTCGCCTGGGCGCGAGCGGGTCAGATTAAACCGATCCCGATCCAAATCCGACCGCTGGCCGAGGTGAGCAGGACGCTCGATGAGTTGAAGGCGGGAAGCATCGTCGGGAGAGTAGTCGCAAAAATCTAGTGCGAGTCGCCCGGAGGGCGCATCACGGTTTTTGATTGCATGTTTTCTCTTGTCTCACTTTGATGCTCGACGATGTCAAGCAAGACAACACCATATATTTCGGCAAACCGCTGGCTCCTCATCGTGATCGCGGCCGCGGCAATGCTGATGGTGACGATGGGGGTGCGGCAAGCGCAGGGATTGTTTCTCTTGCCGATCGCCGGCTCGACCGGCGTCGGCATTGCGACCATCAGTTTCGCCATGGCGGTTGGACAATTTGTCTGGGGTGCGGTGCAGCCGGTGACCGGTGCACTGTCCGATCGGTTCGGCTCGACACGTGTGCTGGTCGGCGGCGTGCTGATTCTCGCGCTTGGGAGCGCGCTGACTCCGATCATGACATCGAGTGTTGGCCTGGTGCTGACGCTCGGGCTACTGACCGCAGTGGGCTCTGGTGCGGGCAGCTTTTCCGTATTGATCGGTTCGCTATCACGATACTTGCCGGCGACGCACCGCGGCACCGCTGCGGGGATCATCACGGCGGGAGGTTCCCTCGGCCAATTTGTTTTTGCGCCGGTTGCTCAGACGCTGATTTCGCTCTGGGGTTGGATGGGTGCCATGTGGTCGCTGGGCGCGATCACGCTTTTCGCGCTGCCGCTGGTGCGGCCGATCGGCGGCGGCCGGACGGTCGGCGACGGCGCTCTGGTTCCCGCCGGGGACGGCGGTCTGGCGAGCGCGCTTCGCGGTGCATTTCGCAACCGCAGCTACCTGCTCTTGCATGGCAGTTTTTTGACTTGCGGATTTCACATCGCGTTTCTGGTGACGCACTTGCCGGGCGAAGTGGATCTTTGTGGTTTGCCGGCCTCAGTGGCGAGCTGGTCTTTGGCGATCATCGGCTTGGCGAACGTCGCCGGTAGCTTTACCGCCGGCTGGTTGCTCGGCCGCTTTCGCGGCAAGGATGTGCTCTTTTGGATGTACGCCTCGCGTACGATTTTGATTTTTGCTTATCTTGCCGCGCCGAAAACCGAATGGACTTTTTATCTGCTCGCCA
Organism: Binatia bacterium; assembly: GCA_036554745.1. Taxonomy (GTDB): domain Bacteria; phylum Desulfobacterota; class Binatia; order UBA9968; family UBA9968; genus DP-20. The sequence continues at coordinate 3,502 of DATBMR010000091.1, read as the reverse complement.
TCGGTCTCGGCTTTTCCTGGTTGGGCACCGCTCCGCCGACCGCAGGCGTCGTCGGCAAACTCTTCGGCATGCGCTATCTCGCCACGCTGTACGGCATGACGATGCTATCGCACCAAACGGGCGGTTTCTTCGGCGCCTGGGTCGGCGGCTTGGCGTTCAGCTATTACGGAAATTACCTGTGGATGTGGTACGCCGATGCGGTCTTTGCCATGATTGCGGCCTTGCTCAATCTGCCGATCCGCGAACCGCGCGTCGAGCGCAGCGCGGTCCCCGCCTGAGGGCAGCGTCATTCCGCGACGTGGCCCGCCGGGGGCTTCGCTGCGGCTTGTTTCCGCGCGCCGAACGATTGTGAATCGGCGCGGGTTGTGCCATAAAAATTTGTGCCGTTCACCAAGCTCGGACTTTCCCCCAAAGCGATTGACGGTGTGCGCGCGGCTGGCTACGGCGAGCCGACCGCAATCCAATTGCGCGCCATCCCCCTGATCCTGCAAGGCCGTGACGTTATCGGTTCGGCCCAGACCGGCACAGGCAAGACGGCGGCGTTTGCGCTGCCGCTGATTTCGCGGCTCGGCCAGCGCGGCCGGTTGCGCGCGCTTGTGCTCGAACCGACGCGCGAGCTGGCCGCGCAGGTAGAGACCGCGATCCGCGATTATGCGCGCTTTACCAACCTTCGCACGGTGGTGCTGTACGGCGGCACCGGCTACGGGCGGCAAGACCAAGCGCTGCGGCAAGGAGCCGATATCGTCGTTGCAACACCGGGCCGGTTGCTCGATCAGTTACAACGCCGCATGCTCAAACTCGACCAGATCGAAATGCTGGTGCTCGACGAAGCCGATCGCATGTTGGACATGGGATTTATGCCCGACGTGCGCAAGATCGTCGAGCGCTGCCCGCGGACGCGCCAAACCATGCTGTTCTCGGCGACCATTCCGCCGGAGATCGAGCAACTCTGCAGGTGGGCGCTGCGCAATCCTGAAACCGTCGAGATCGGCCAGCGGCGCTCGCCGGCGGAAACCGTGACGCATGCTCTCTATCCGGTTGACGTGACGCAGAAGCAGGATCTCCTGGAGGAACTTTTGCGGCGCACCGATTACGATCAAGTGCTGATTTTCTGCCGCACAAAAAACGGCGCCGATCGCGTCGCCCGAAAGCTGCAACAGCAAGGGCATGCGGTCGCGGTGCTGCACTCGAGCCGCACCCAGCGCGAGCGGGAAGAGGCGCTCAACGGGTTTCGCAACGGCCGCTACGAGGTCATGGTCGCCACTGACATCGCTGCCCGCGGCATCGACGTCGAACAAATCAGCCACGTGATTAATTTCGATGTGCCCCATCATCCGGAGGATTATGTCCACCGGATCGGCCGCACCGGGCGAGCTCAAAGCGTCGGCGACGCTTTCACGATCATGACCGCCGAAGATCTACCGGAAGTTGCGTCAATCGAGCACTTCATCGGCCAGAAGATCCCGCGAGTGAAGTTGGACGGCTTCAACTACGCTTACAGCCGTTTGCTCGATCCGCATCCGAAACCGATCTTTGGCGCGACCCGCTCGGCAACCAGACGGTCCTACGGCGCCGGCCGGCGCCGCTGGTAGTCGGTGGATACCGTTGCGCCAGTCGCAAAGACTGAAAACAATTTCCACAATCAGTTCATTCGGAGGAGCTTTGCGACAAAGAATCTGTTGGTTAGGACTGAATGAACACAAAAGCAGATCCTTCGCCTGGGGCTCAGGATGACGTTACAGAGACGATCTTCGGCGATGACACAGAGCGAGGCAGCCTATGGCGGTGTCATTCTGAGGAGCCTTGCGACGAAGAATCGGTTTTTGGAGTCTGCGCTGAATGAATCCAAAAGCGGATCCTTCACCTGCGCTCACGATGGCGCGTGGCAGAACCGATTACGTCACATTGCGCCGGCTTGATCCTTGACTCCAAGGCCGAAGAAGAAACGATGGCTCAATCATTCGACGCAGAAAAATTCTTGCAAGCTTCGGCGGACGCGATCATTGCCGCCGGGGCGGATGGCAAAATCATCCTTTGGAATCCCGCGGCAACGCGGCTGTTCGGATTTGCCGCCAACGAAGCGCTTGGCCAATCGCTCGATCTGATCATCCCCGAACGTTTTCGCGCGCGTCACTGGGAAGGCTATAAACAAGTGATGGCGACGGGCAGCACAAAGTACGGCGCGCAAGTGTTGCGCGTCCCGGCGCAACACAGGAACGGCAAAGCGCTGTCGATCGCGTTTACCGTCAGTCTGCTGGATGCGCCTGACCGAAAGGAGAAGCTGATTGTTGCAATCGTTCGCGACGAAACTGCGCGCTGGAGCGAAGAACGTGAGCTCCGCCGCCGTTTGACCGAGCTGGAACGTCAGGCAAAGTAAACCTCGCCAGACCCGGTGACTCCAAAGCCCGTGAACTGCCAGTGCGGCAGAACGGGACGAAATTTCCTCCCGTTCTGCCGAAGCTCTTCAGTTTGGTTTGCGCTACTTACTAAATAGCTTCCTGACCTGGGCGATCACTTCGGGTGGCTGACTCATGACCTCTTTGGACATGGCTTGAAGCTTCTCACCTCGGAGCGGCGTGACCTCGATTCGCATCTTCTTGGCTTCCGCGATCAAGTCAGGATCCTTGGCGACCTTTTCATAGGCGGCGCGCAAAGTAGCAACCCGATCGGCAGGCGTCCCTGGCGGCGCCAGCAGCGGACGAGCCCACTCGCCGCCTTGCAGCATCGCCTCGGCGACGCGGCGTTTGGTGTCCGGTGTTTTGAACTCGTCCATCAGCTCGTAAATGGTCGGCGCCTCCTCCACCCGCGGATCTCGCTTGCGCCCGCTCTGGGCGAGGAAACGAACGAATTTGGTTTTTAACCAGGTAAGAAAAGGTTCGCGCCCATAATACGTCGAGATCGTCAAGCCCATGCATTGGACCTCGCCGCGTTCGAGCGCGATGGCGATCTCGCTGCTGCCCGGATATCCGGTCACATGTTGGATCTGAGCGTTAATGGTTTCCTCCAAAATCTTGGACATGACATAGTCGGAGCTGCCCACGCCGGTTGAGCCACACTTCGGCGTCACCTTTTGTCTGACGATTTCGCTCATGGATTTAAACGGCGCATCGGCGCGCGCAAAGATCATCATATCGTCGTTTTCCAAAGAGCCGATCCAGTTGAATTTCGGCAGATCGAACTTGACTTCTTTTTGCTCGGACAGCTGGGCCAGATAGAAGTTGTTATGCGGAGCCAGCAAGGTCAAACCGTCGGGTTTGGCCACGCCCCAAACATAGTTGGCCGCAGTGACCGAGCCGGCGCCGGGCATGTTTTGCACCACCAGATCGGGATCGCCGGGAATATACTTGCCGATGTGTCGGGCGATCAAGCGCGCCGCGCGGTCATAGCCGCCGCCGGAGCTCAGGCCGACGATGATGCGAATTTGCTTTCCCTTGAAAAAGGACTCCTGCGCGTGCAGTGTGTCGCCGCCAACCACGCCCGAAAATGCCAGGACAAATACGGC
>DATBMR010000057.1:0-16501 GCA_036554745.1 Binatia bacterium | reverse complement strand
TTTTCGTTGCGCTGGTTGAGGTCGCTTAGAGGCTAAAATGGACAACCCCTCGCTTCGGGGCACGCCGTCCATCAAATGGTCGGCGCTATTTTTCCTCTGCGTTCTTGTTCTCTGGCAATTAATTCTCCCGCTGCTGAACGTCCCTTCTTATCTACTTCCCGCACCGTTAGAAATCCTCGCCGAATTTCAAACGCGCGGCGGTTTCATATTCGCTAATTTTCTACCGACTTTTTACGAGACGATGCTAGGTTTTTTGATCGGCGCGGTGATCGGCGTCGTCTCGGGCCTGGGCATCGTTTATTCTAGGATCCTCTGGGTCACGATCTATCCATCACTCGTCGTGATTGGATCCGTTCCCCGAATTGCGATCGCTCCGCTGATTCTGATTTGGCTCGGCATCGACTCCATTTGGTCGAAGGTGACGATCGCTTTTCTCGTGGCATTTTTTCCGATGGTGGTCAATTCCGTTGTCGGATTTTCGCAGATTGAAGGCGAGATGCTGGAATTGGCCAAGACCATGGGAATGAAGCCTTGGACTGAGTTCAGGAAGATCCGTCTGCCCAACTCGGTTCCGTACCTATTTGCCGGCTTCAAAGCCTCGATTGCTCTCGCGGTCATCGGTGCTGTGGTGGCGGAGTTCGTCTCCGGCCAGCAAGGTCTCGGTTATGTGATCATCATCGGTAACAACAACCTTAACGCTGCGCTGATTTTCGCATCGATTACGCTCCTTTCCATCATGTCACTGGCCCTCTTCGGCATCATCGTCGGTTTGGAAAAGCTGCTCATGCCATGGCGCCGCGGCATCTATCCGACAGACCTTTGAACCGTACTCGCGATCCAATGGGAATCAAAACACGGAGGAGAGTCATGAAGACAAGAATGATAACTCTCGGAGCGCTGCTCTTATTCGGCGGAAGTATTTTTTTCGGGAACCGTTCCGTGGCCATCGCGGCGGACAAAATCAGGGTTCAATTGGATTGGATCATCGAAGGCAAGCATGTGCCTTTTTTCGTGGCGCGCGACCATGGCTTTTTTAAAAAGAATGATCTAGACGCGACCCTCCTCGAGGGCAAAGGCTCGGGGAACTCGGCGACCTTCGTTGACGCCGGCCAGGCAGACTACAGTTATGGCGACCTTCTTACCGCGATCCAAGTCATGTCCAAAGGCGGGAAGAATCGCGCCATCGGCACCGGCATGACGTTCAATGGCGGCGGCCTCATTTTCTTGGAAAGCTCGGGCATCAAAACCGCTAAAGATCTCGAAGGTAAAAATTTCGGCACCAACCCCGGCGATTTCGCCTATGTCCTGCTGCCCGCGGTAGCCGCCGCAGCGAAATTTGATCACAGCAAAGTCGTCGTCAAGACAATGGAGCCTGCTGTACGGACGCCCGCCCTGTTTGAAGGAAAAATTCATTTCATGTCGGGATCCAACGGTTCGAGTATCCAAAGAATGGCGATTCTGGGAAAGAAACAAAAAAAACCGGTCGGGTATTTGTTCTTTAAAGACCTGGGGCTCGAGACCTATGGCCACGTACTGCAGGCGAGGGAGGACCGGATCAAAAGCAATCCGGGTCAGGTGAAAAGATTCGTCGCGGCAGTTTTCGACGCATGGGCATGGTCGCTCAAAAATCGCAAGGAGGCGTTCGAAATTTTCATGAAGGCTAACCCGCAAAGCGACCGTGAGATCAGTTTGGCCCAAATGGAAGCGGCGCTCGATGACGTGATGGACCCGGAAACCAAAGAGCAGGGGCTCGGCTTTATGAAAGATGCGATGATGAAAAAGTCGGTCGATATCGCCAACAAATATTTTGAGCTGTCTCCGGCGGTCGCGTACAAAATGACCTACACGAATCAATTCATTCGGAAAAACCCCGGCATGTAAAGGACCCGATTGCCAAACCTCATCGAATACGAGCGAGTCCGGAAGATTTACAACTCAGGCAACGATGAGGTGATCGCGCTTGAAGAAGTTTCCTTTGGCGTATTGCCGGAGGAATTCGTGACGGTGGTCGGGCGAAGCGGCTGTGGTAAAAGCACACTGCTTAAAATCACCGCAGGACTTTTAGCCACCACTGCTGGATCGGTTCGTGTCGCCGGGGTCCCTGTTCAGGGTCCGCTGACCAATATCGGCGTCGTCTTCCAATCGCCCGTTCTCCTGGCTTGGCGCAAGGCGCTCGACAATGTGCTGCTGCAGGTTGAAGCGCGCGGGTTGAGCGTCGACGCCTACAGAAAAAGAGCGCTTGAGCTTTTGGAGCTTACCGGGTTGCGCGGTTTCGAGAACAAATATCCCAATGAGCTCTCCGGCGGCATGCAGCAACGGGTCTCCATCAGCCGCGCGCTTATCCATGATCCGCCATTGCTTTTGATGGATGAACCGTTCGGCGCGCTAGACGCCATTACTCGCGACGAGATGAATCTGGAACTGCTAAGAATCTGGAGCGAGTCAAAAAAGACCGTGCTCTTTATCACGCACAGTATTGCCGAAGCCGTCTTTCTCGGCGATCGCGTCGTGGTAATGACGCCGCGCCCGGGAAAAGTCGCTGAGATCATGACGATCGACTTGCCGCGGCCCCGGACCACGGCGCTGCGCGACGATAGCAAATTTATCGGTTACGTAAAAAAAATCCGCGAGCGACTCGGCGTCCAGTGATCCGGTCAATTCGCATAAGCGGCTTGAACGTTTGAACCCCAAGCTATTTCGAGCGACCGGCGATCCACGCGCGAATGCGGTCGGGCGTTAGAGGAAGAGTCTTCACCTGAATGCCAAAACCGGTCAAGGCGTGAGAAAGCGCATTGGCGAGCGCGGCGCCGGCGCCAACGATGCCGCCCTCTCCAGCGCCTTTGACGCCGAGCGGGTTGAGCGGCGAGGGTGCTTCTTCGAGCGTAACGCTGCCGATGTCGGGTACATCGGTGCTGGTGGGCAAAAGATAATCCATGAAACTGCCGGTGAGAAGCTGGCCGCTTTCATCGTAGATCAGCTCTTCCAAGATCGTCCCGCCGATGCCTTGGACCGCCGAACCGACGGTTTGACCGTGGACCAAAAGCGGGTTGATGCATCGCCCGACGTCCTCGACGACGAAATACTTGAGCACTTCCATGATTCCAGTCTCGGCGTCGACGGCCACATGCGCAAGGTGTACTCCGTAGGAGTATGTCATCTGGCTCGAGTGGAAATAGGCAGTCTCTTCCAGTTCCGGAAAGCCTTGATTGAACGTTCCGGTATGACGCACTCGAGCGGCGATTTCACTCAGCTCAACCGGTGGCGCTTCGGTTTTCAAGCGGTAAATCTTTCCGTCGCGCAGCTCGAGCGTGGCAGCGTCGGCGCCCAGGTGTTCTCCGGCGACTCCCAGGATCTTCTGCCTGAGTTTTTGTCCGGCGAGGTGAACCGCACTGCCGCACATGACCGTTCCTCGGCTCGCGAACGTGCCCCAGCCAAAGGGAGTCAGGTCCGTGTTGCCGTGAACTATGGTAATCCAGTCCAGCGGCACGCCCAGCGCATCGGCACAGATTTGCGCCATCGCCGTCTCATGCCCCTGACCCAGGACCGAAATGCTGATGTAGACTGTGACATCGTTGCGGTCACCGATCACAATCCGCGCGCCTTCGTAAGGCTCGAGTCCCCCGGTATTCTTAACGAAACACGCGATGCCGGTACCGTGATACCTGCCGTTTTCCAATTGTCCCTGAAGCGGTTTCAATTTTTCATAATCGAATTCAGCGAGCCCACGCCTGAGGGCGCTGGGATAATCGCCGCTGTCGAGCACCGTCGCGCTCGAGCCGGGGCGCGTGACCCCCACCTCATAAGGAATTTCTTCCGGTCGAATAAGGTTTTTAAAGCGGAGCGCCACCGGGTCGATTCCCAAATCGCCGGCCATCAGATCGATCATGCGTTCGCGATAAAAACAGGATTCGTAACGCCCCGGCGCACGAAATGTCCCAAGGCCGGTTTTGTTTGTCACGACCAGATGGATCTTGGCCTGGTAATTCGGTATCCGATAAGGTCCAGTTAAAAGTGCTGCGGTCGAACAGGGCACTAACCCGCCGTGGGTCCGCACATAAGCGCCCATGTCACCGTAGACGATTGCCCGAAAAGCCAGGAACGTCCCGTCCTTGCGCGCGGCCACCTCGAGCCGGCAGCGATTCTCCCGGGAGTGATTTGCCGCCATCAGATGCTCACGGCGATCTTCGATCCATTTGACCGGCCGTCTCAGCTTTACCGCCGCAAACGGAATCAAGAAATCTTCCGGATAGAGCTCCCCGCGGATCCCAAAGCCGCCGCCGACGTCGTTTTCGATGAAATGGAGTTTGTGCTCGGGAAGCTTGAGGAAGGCCGCGATAATCTGCCGATTGAGATGGGGCAGCTTGGTGACGCCGCAGACCGTTAGTTCCTGCTTGCCGCCATCGAACGCGGCAACGAAACCTCTTGTTTCCAGCGGATTGCCGGTAAAGCGATGGACCGAAAAATCCTCTTGCCGCGTATACTCCGCCGCTTGAAAAGCGCGATCGACGTCGCCGATGGAAAATTCATGAAGCGCCGCGAGATTGGTGCCGGCTTCCTCTCTAACCAGGACTTGGTCCTTTAACGCTTCGAATACGTCGACCACGGCCGGCAAGTCTTCATACTCGACTTCAATGGCATCGAGCGCATCCTCGGCGAGATAGCGGCTCTCCGCAATCGCAAGCGCCAGCGGCTCGCCGACATAGCGGACCTTATTGTGCGCCAAGAGCGGCTGCAGATGGCGCTCGAGGCCGGGAAGCTGATACATGCGTATCGGCACGGGGACCGCGAGGGCGCCGAGATCTTGAAAGGTGAAAACCTTGATCACTCCCGGGAGAGCCAGCGCCTTCGATGTATCGATCGAAAGGATCCGGGCATGGGCGCGCGGGCTGCGCAGGATCGCCGCATGGAGCATACCTGGAAGCTTGACGTCATCGACGTAGGTAGCACCGCCGGTGAGAAAGCGGACATCTTCGCGGCGCTTGATTGGGCTGCCAACGTAACCTTGCCGCGTTTGGTTTTCCTTCTCCATTAATCGAACGCCCTAGGGATTTTTTTGGAGTTCCGCCGCCGCTTCCAAGATCGCGTCAATGATCGGTTGATAGCCGGTGCAGCGGCAGAGATTGCCTGAAATGGCTTCTCGGACTTCTTCCCGCGTCGGCGCCGGGTTGTCCTTCAAAAAGGCGAGAGCCGTCATGAGAAACCCGGGTGTGCAAAAACCGCATTGAAGCGCATGCCGGTTCTGGAAGCTATGTTGCAGCGGATGCAACTCATCCCCTTGGGCAAGGCTTTCCACCGTAGCAAGAACCGCTCCGTCGGCCTGCACCGCGAGTAAGAGGCAGGAACGGACCGCCTCGCCGTTCATAAGAATCGTGCAGGCGCCACATACGCCATGTTCGCAGCCGAGGTGAGTGCCCGTGAGATCCAGTTCCTGGCGGATGAAATCGGCCAGGGTCATTCTCACTTCGACCAGACGCTCATAGCTTCGCCCGTTTACTGTGACGTTGACTGTTTGCTTCGCGCTCAATGGCTCACCGTCCGATGCGTTTTTGCCAAGGCCGATTCGAGTGCCCTGCGGGCCAAGACGCCGCCCACTTCCTTGCGGTAAGCGGAAGAAGCGTGGAGATCCGAGTCGGGTTCAAGTTCTTCAGCGATGACTCTGCTCAGCTCGTTTAGAAGCGTTGGGTCCACTCGGCGCCCCTTCAAGAGCGCTTCACCCTGTTCCATCCTTTGGGGTTTACCGCCCACACCGAACATAACGATGCTCGCACTCTGTAAAATGCCGGCCTTATCCGGTTCCGCCCGCAACGCCACGCCGACCAGCGCGAAATCGCCCTTTCGCCGCGCCACCTCGGTGACGGCCCAGATTGCGCCGGGACGCCATTTGGCCAAGCGAATCTCCGTGAGCAACTCCGCCGCCTGGCACGCGGTTGCCAAGTAGCCGAGGAAAAATTCCGCTGCGGGAACGACCCGGACAGACGATTTACTCGTCAATAAGAACTCCGCGCCGAGAAGCAGAGTCACCGCCGGTAGCTCGGCTGCGGGATCTGCATGAACCAGACTACCGCCAATGGTTCCGCGGTTCCTTATTTGAAAGTGGCCGATAAACGGCATCGCCGCAGCGAGAATCGGATTTTGTTCCTGAACGATCGGGGAGCGCTCGAGCGTGCGCTGCCGCGTCAGCGCGCCGATTGTCAGCCCGCCTTCCGGCGTCATCGAGATCCGGTCGAGATGGCTCAAGCGATTGATGTCGATGATGACGCCGGGTCGCGCCAGGCGTAGATTCATCAGCGGCATCAGGCTCTGCCCACCGGCAAGGATCTTCGCCTCATCGCCGTAGCGTTCGAGCAAATCCAGCGCCTCTGACATCTCGGACGGCGCAAAGTATTTAAAAGAAGCGGGTTTCATGGTTACATCGGTGCGCTATCAACTTGACTGGAGCCTGTCAAGTTAAGCGAGTTTGCATTGCGCAAACCGGACATCCGAAGGAGGCGTTAACAATGGAGCAAGACTTTGTCGGTACCAAGCGTTGGATACGGCAAGCCACGCCGTATGAACTTTTCATGGAGGAGCAAAAGCTTCCGATCCATCGCGGCACGGTGGGGTTCTATGACATCCGCGATCTCACTTTGGCGCCGTGGCGGCGCATGGGCGCTCGGGGCGCGTTCATTGAGCTTAACGGCTGCGGCGGGCTCCAGGGTGTTTATGTTATCGAGATGCCGGGTGCGGGCGCCATTGCTCCTGAAAAGCATATGTACGAGGAAATCTTCTACGTGCTCGAGGGGCGCGGCACGACCGAGATCTGGAGCGGCGACGATGCAAACAAAAAGCAGAGCTTCGAGTGGCAGCCAGGCAGTCTCTTCTCACCACCACTGAATACCTGGCACCGCATCGTTAACGCCACCTCCAGCCCTGCTTTATTACTGGGCGTCACCAACGCACCGCCGATCTTTCACCTGTACCGGACTCAGGACGCGCTGTTCAACAACCCCTATCAGTTCAAGGATCGCTACGACGGCAGCGCGGATTTTTTCAAAGCCCACACCGAGCTCGGCAAAGATCCGCGCCACGGCCGCGCGCGCAACTTCGGCAATATTATCCCAGACGCGGACCGTGTCGAGCTGCCCCTCGATGGTCAGCGCGGCGTGGGGCATCGGACTTTTTTTTGGAGCCTGTCCGGGAATAGTTTTAACGGTTTCATTGCACAGTACGCGCCCGGCCGCTATTCCCGCTGTCATGCCCATGAAGCCGGCCCCGTGCTGCTCTGTTTAGGCGGCAAGGGCTACACCATCACGTGGCCCAGCGAAGCGGGAACGACACCGTGGGCGAATGGCAAAGGCGAATTGGTCCAGCGGCAGGACTACAAGCCCGGCGGGATCGTGAGCGCGGCACCCGGGGATGCCGGCTGGTTCCACGGCCACTTCGGCGCATCGAAGGAACCGCTGCGTGTGCTCGCCTTCTTGGGCGGCTATCCGAAGAGAGTCAAGGGCATTCCCGGTGTCGACTGGTGGGGTTTGAATCTCGACATCAAACAGGGCGGCCACACCATCGAGTACCGCGACGAGGACCCGCATATCCGCAAGATGTTCCAAGAGCAATTGGCAAAGGAGGGCGCAGAGTTCAACATGCCCGAGGAAGTGTATCGATAAGCGCTTTGCCTCTGCAATGTTCGCGGCGAGTCGCGCGGTAATAAACTTCAGAAGCCGCCGCGGTGATAGTAGAGCTGCACACCCCCGGACGCCACTATGCGGTCGAAGCGGCGCCGCAGCCAGCGCTTGAAGTGTGTCCGCGTGGAAGAAAACAGCAGGACAAGCGCGAACAGATCGGTTAGCACGCCCGGCGTAATTAACAGGATGCCACCGGCGAGAATCAGTACGCCATCGATCAGTTCCTCTGCGGGAATTTGGCCTTGGGAGAGGCTCCACTGAATTTGCTGAAGAGTACGCAAACCTTGCAGCCGTGCCAGGAAAGCTCCCAGCGCTGCGGTTAGGAACACGAGAAGTACGGTGTTGAGCCCACCGATATGGCTGCCGATTTTAATCAAGAGGTAAAGCTCAGCCAACGGCACGATAGTGAATAGCAGAATTAAACGAGCCAGCATAATTAATGAATAACTCTTTTCTTGCCGTTGGGCGATGCCTCAACGGCAAGATTTGTGCTGAACTCGTTACCATCGGCTGGCTCGATGTTCTCGCCGTTCACTTCTGATTTCGCCTGAACTCCGGCCCAATGGTGTTACTTGTTCGGCGCCGGCTGAATCCGGAGCAGTCGTGCGGCGTTGCCCCAATCGATCATCTCGCGATCAGCTTCGCTGAGCTGCAGATCCTCCAAATCTTTTAGCTGCAGGTCGATGTCCTCGCGAAACGGAATATCAGTGCCGAAGAGCACATGCTCGACGCCGAACATCGAGAGCGCCATGCGCAGCGCCGGAACGTTGCGGCACACCGTATCGTAGTAAAACCGTTTGAAATAGGTTTCCGGCGGCGCGCTCAGATTTTCGCTGCAGGGCGGAAAACGCTCATATCCCCACTGAATGCGCCCCATGAGATACGGTGCGAGACCGCCCAGGTGCGGAAAGATCATCTGAAGGCGAGGGTGACGCTCGAACACGCCGGCAAACACTAACCGCGTCGCCGCCAGAGTGGTCTCGAACATAAATCCCACCACGTTGGCAAGGTTCATCTCCAGCATGCACTCGAGTCCCGGCGGTGAGATCGGATGCAGCAGGAACGGCAAACCTCGCCGCTCCAGCTCGGCATACACGGGCAGGAAAGCGGAATCGTTGAGCGGCCTTCCGGCGGCAGTGCCCATGAGCGCCGTTCCGACCACGGCCGGCTCCTTGGCGAAGCGGTCGAGCACCTCGACGGCCAGATCGGGAAATTGCAGCGGCATGGTCAGCAACACGCGGAATCGATCGGGATAGGCCCGCGCCGGCTGCAGGATCATATCGTTGGCCATGTGAGTCAAATCAGCGGCCGCCGATTGGTCCTTGACCAAGGCGCCGTGAAACGGAACCGACAGCACTTGCATGCCGACACCCCATTTTTCCATTTCCGCCAACCTGCCTTCGATATCGGTCATCCGTGGATCGGTGCTCATCCATTTGATCAAGCGCTGGGCGTCTTGCCCCGCTGGGGAACTGTCCTTGCCGAACACCCGCCGAAGCCCATCGATATAAGCATGAGAGAACAAATGCGCGTGCACATCGATGCGCATAGCTGCACCTCCTGAGCAAATTGCCGCAATCCCGCTAAGCTCGCATCTTGAACCAAGCTATGTCGCACCATACTAACGCACGAGCAGCCAATCAAACTATGAGTCGGTTGTTTTCGGCATTTATGCGAGAGCATTCATGGCGCAGAGCCACGCCGCTTTAGCCATCGGCAACGCCGAGGTCGGAGCCCAAAATGCCGCATACGCCACCTAACCGTAATAAAGAGAAACTGGCCGGAGACGAAAAGCAATGAATCGCGCTCAATCGCGGCCATGTAGTTTCCTCCGGGACGCGGCGGTTCAGGAATTTCAATTCCAGCTCAATAGCGTGCATGTTCGTTTCCTTTATGTGGCTTTTTCAGCGGGCCATTCACGGCCGCAATCGCTCCCGCCTTCATCCTCACCCGCGGGTGAGGATGAATGGAGGATGGTCGAGGATGGTTCAAGGCACAAGTCCTGTCTTTACGAGTTTACGCCGCAAGGCCGGTGGTCCCGGTGTCGACGATTGGAACCGTCGCCCCCGGCGTCAACACCCCCGTCCACCGGCAAGATCACGCCCGTTACCCAGGTAGCGCCGGCGAGGTAGAGCACTGCGTCGGCGATGTCTTTGGGGGTGCCGTAACGGCCGAGCGGCTGCATGTCGTGGAGGCTGTTGAGTTCCGCGTCGCTCAGATCGCCGTATAGCGGAGTGGGCACGACACCGGGCGCAACCGCGTTGATGCGGATGTTGTCGGCGGCGAGCTCGATCGACAGATTCTTGGTCAACGCAGTGATGGCGCCCTTGGCCGCCATCGGCGCACTGGACGGCAAGGCCGCGACACCGTTAAACGCCAGGATCGTACCGATGTTGACGATGGCACCGCCATCGCCCTGCCGGCGCATTTGCCGCACCGCAGCTTGTGTCAGCGCAAACGTGCCGCGCACGTAGCCGAGAAATGAATCGAGCTCGTCGATGCCGTATTCGGTGAACGGTTTGCAGTAGAAAATACCGGCATTGTTGACCAGCACATCGACACGGCCAAAGTGATCGCGTGCCGCGCCGACGACGCGATCGGCATTCGCCGGGTCGGTGATATCGGCCGGAAGCAATGCGACGCGAGCGGGTTCGCCCAGCCGGTCGGCTGCGCCGACGAGCCTGGCCTCGGTGCGGCCGTTGAGCAATACGTTGGCGCCGCGGTGAACAAACTGCTCGGCGATCGCGTAGCCGAGGCCGGTTGCAGCGCCGGTGACGATCACCGTCTGATGATTCGTGGTTGCCATGATGGACCTCCTTGGTTTTGATGGGATGATCGTAAGGTCGACAAGGATAATCGTCCAATGCATAATTGGACTGCTTTTCATGACGCCACGGAATATCAGAAAAACCGATCTGAATTTGTTGATCGCGCTCAACTTGCTGTTGGAAGAGCGCAACGTCACCCGCGCCGCCGATCGGCTCGGTCTGACCCAGTCGGCGACCAGCCGGATGCTCGGGCGGCTCCGGGCAGCCTTTGGCGATCCCCTGTTCGTTCGCACTAGCCGCGGACTGACGCCGACGAAACGAGCCTTGGATATCGCGGGTCCTTTGCGCGAGTATCTTTTGGGTCTGGAAAAGTTGCTGGTCGAGGGCGACGGGTTCGATCCCACGACTGCGCGGCGGCGATTTCGCATCGCCGCCATCGACTACGTGCAGGCGACCCTGCTCGCGCCCCTGATAGCCAAGCTGCACCGACAAGCGCCGCTGATCGATTTCGAAATACGCCAACCGTCGTCGGACAGTGAAGCTGATTTGGACTCCGGTGTTCTCGATTTGTTGCTGATGCCGCAGCAACCGTCCGCCCCTGGAGTTGTTTGGACGCCACTCTACCGCGACGCGTACACCTGTTTGGTGTGGTCGCGCCATCCGTCGCGGCGTTTGACCTTGCCGGCCTTCGCGGCGATGGAACATGTGCTGGTCGCGCCGCGCGAGCGGGCTGGCGGGATCGTTGACTCGGTGCTGGAGAAAAACGGTTTAACCCGCCGTGTTGCCGTGCAAGCGCCGACGTTTCTGCTTGTGCCTTACTTGCTAATCGACACGACGAGAATTGCGACGGTTCCGGAACGTATGGCCGGCGAGCTCGTGCGGAGCCATGCTTTGAAGACACTTCAACCGCCGGTGGAAATTCCGGCCTTCACGATGTGCCAGGGCTGGCACGAAATTCATCGAAACGATCCTGGGCACCGCTGGTTGCGCGATCAGTTGATTCGAGCATCCAGAGAATAAATAGTTTGCGCATGTCAGGAAATGGCCGGGTTCTCAACCGAGAACCTGGCTTAACGCCGTGTAGAGAAGTTGCGCGCTGAGCAGTGTCAACACGGTCTTCAAAGCAATGCGAAAGATCCGTTCTGGCAGACGGTTGAGCGCCAATTTGCCCGCGTAACTGCCAAGGAAGCTGAACAGCAGCAACCCGATCAGGAGCGGGACATACGGGCTGAAGGCGAAACCGAGTAAGGCAAAGGTCGCGATCTTGAGAGCATGCTGGATCGTCATCACCACCGAGTGAGTGCTGACGAACTGATGACGCTGCGGACACGCAGGAGCGACAAACGCTCCAACCAGCACGCCGGTCCCGCCGACGAACATCGTCACGATCGTCGTGATCACGCCGACGACGAAAAATTTCAATTTGCCGGTTGAAGCACTCTGGAGCTGTGGCGCCCAAGTCGACGCAAGAATGAAACAGGCGATCACGATTTGCAGCAGGTATTTCGGCAGCGTGACGACAAATTGCCCGCCCAAGCCGGCGCCAATGATTGACCCGGCCAGAAACGGCAGGACAATTGACAACGTTGTATACCGCCAGCTCAGAACCGCGCGACTCAAATTGGAACCGAGCTGCACGACGCCATGAATCGGTACCAGTACGGTCGGCGGCAGCAAGTTCGCCATCGTCGCGAGCACCAATACTCCACCGCCGAGGCCCAACGCGCCGGCGATCAAGCTACCCAAAAATGAAACGCCGCAAAGAACAAAGAAGGCTGTGAGGGTGAGGTTGGTGCCTCCGATCAAGATCTCTAAAAGCGAATTCACGGATGCCGTATCAGCGATCGGCCTTCAAAAGCGTTACAGCCGTAAACTGTCACAATTGGCAATGAATCGCCACCGTCCGGCGGGCAAATTGCGTGGCGTGTTCTGAGCGGGAAAGTGGATCAGCTTGTCGTCCAGCGCTCTCGTAGGGCGCGTCTGAGCGCAACTGCAAAGTTGGAGCTAGGGATTTCGCGTCGTCAAGTAAGCGCGCCACGGTTCCCAATAGTACTTTTCCCAACCCTGACTGACGCCGGCAAAGTCGTCTTCCGGGACGTTAACGTGCACGAGCTCGATCCGAGCTCCATCCGGCGCGGGCCAAAAAGACAGAATCAGCACCGAATCCAGATCGGTGAGCGGCCAGTTCGCCGAGCGCCATGTTTGGACGATGACTGTCTTCGGCTCGATGTGCAGCATGGTGCCGGTCAGCATGCCGTCGAAGGCGCGAAAGACACCTCCCGGCCGCGGTTGGATCATCGCCGGCAGCCCTGTGATCGACGCGTGAGTCGCGGTGTCGAGATACATCTCGAAAAGCCGATCCGGCGCAGCCGGCAGCGAAGCCGCCATGATGATGTTCCGGGGCACGTTTAGGACTCCTGAGAGCGGAATCGGATATTCTGAGCCATTTTGTAGAACCGACAAAGCGATCGCCAACGGCCATGGCTGGGCAACTTGGCGGCACCGTAGCGGAAATCGCAATGGATCACGAGCTATACTGTAGCATATCCGCATCGACTGCTCATCCAATTTCAACTCATGCATCCTTTGCCTCGGGTCGCGCATCTAAACAGCCAAACTATCCCTCTGGCCAGGGGTCTACGAGCGGTCGCACAGGAATTCGCAATTCGATTCAGATATCGGACGGAGGTTTTCCATGAGCAAGCGCAATATTCTTATTGGGGCCGGCGTGATCGTGCTGGCGATTGGCTGGTACGCGTTTCGCCCGGAGTTGTTGTTTATCGACAAAACCGTGAACGAAGAATTTCCCGGCGCGGCGGCGATGGCGTCGATCGACAAAACGCCGATGGTTGTAAGTGGAGGTAACTTCAAAGGTTTAGCGCATGAAACCAAAGGTTTCGCGGCGATCTACCAATTAGCCGACGGCAGGCGGACGTTGAGACTTACCGAGTTCGAAACGTCCAACGGCCCGGACGTCCGCGTCTATCTAACTGCGGCCGACGTCGAAAAAGGCAATGATGCGCTCGAGCAAGTCGGATTCGTTGACTTGGGTTCGATGAAAGGTAACAAGGGCGATCAAAATTATGACATTCCAGCCGACGTCGAGCTGCACAACTACAAAAACGTGACCATCTGGTGCCGCCGCTTCGGCGTCAACTTCGCGATCGCCCCGCTAGCAGCGCCGAACAGTTGATAAAGCATCACTTCGTGGCTCAAAGTCCATTTGTCATTTCGGTTGGCTCCGCTTAACCGGCGGCCGGCGATGTCGATCCACGACCTTGGTTGGCGCGAACCACGAATCGCCCACCAACCCTTTTGCAACGTTCCAAAAATCGCGTGCATCTAAGCCAGCGGTAGAGTAAAAACTCATGTCGTCGACGGCGGAGGAAAAAATGATGGCGCAGAGCGATGCTTACGATGTCATTATTATCGGCAGCGGCGCCGGCGGCGGCACGCTGGCCCACAAGCTTGCGCCCACCGGCAAGAAGATCCTCATCCTCGAACGCGGCGGCTATGTGCCGCGCGAAAAAGACAACTGGAGCCCGCGCGCCGTCAATCTCGATGGTAAGTATCAGACCAAAGAAAAATGGCGCGACAAAAACGGCCAAGAGCTGCATCCGCACACCAATTACTGCGTCGGCGGCAACACCAAGTTTTTCGGCGCCGCGCTGTTTCGTTTGCGCAAAGAAGATTTCGGCGCGATCAAACATCACGGCGGCCTGTCTCCTGCCTGGCCGATTTCCTATGACGAGCTGGAGCCCTATTACACTGAAGCCGAGCAGCTCTATCACGTACATGGTAATGCCGGCGAAGACCCCTATGAGCCCCGCCGCAGCGCGCCCTATCCTCACCCCGCCGTCAGCCACGAGCCCCGATTGCAACAGCTC
Source organism: Binatia bacterium (assembly GCA_036554745.1). Lineage (GTDB taxonomy): Bacteria > Desulfobacterota > Binatia > UBA9968 > UBA9968 > DP-20. Next base: position 2,182 of record DATBMR010000057.1, on the reverse strand, counting down.
GCCGACGACTTCGAGAACCTGGGCCTGCACCCGTTTCACACGCCGCTCGGCGTCATGCTCGACGAACAAAATCCCGGCGCGAGCAAATGTATCCGCTGCAACACCTGCGACGGCTTTCCTTGTCTACTCTATGCTAAAGCGGACGCCCAAGTTTGCGCGGTCGAGCCTGCGCTGCGGCATGCCAACGTTTCGTTGATGACCGATGCCTATGTCGAGAAGCTGGAGACTGACAGCTCGGGCCGGAGAGTTGCAAAACTCGTCGTCCGCCACCAAGGGAGGCGTGAAGAACTCTCCGCGGACATCGTGGTCTCGTCCTGCGGGGCGATCAATTCGGCAGCGCTGTTGCTGCGGTCGGCCAACGACAAGCACCCGCGCGGCCTGGGCAATAGCTCCGACGCCGTCGGACGCCACTATATGGGGCACACGAATTCCGTGTTGATGGCACTAGCGAAATGTCCCAATCCGACGATCTTTCAAAAATCGCTTTCGCTCAATGATTTTTACTTCGGCGCGCCCGGCTGGAACTATCCGATGGGCCACATCTCGTTCGTCGGTAAGCTCGACGGCGAGACTCTCAAAGGCGGCGCGCCGGCGCTCGCGCCGCGCTGGACGCTCGATTTGATGGCGAAGCACTCGCTTGACTTCTGGCTTACCTCCGAGGATTTGCCCGATCCCAATAATCGCGTCACGGTCGACGCCGAAGGCCGGATTGTTCTTAGCTACAAACCGAATAATGAGGAAGGCCATAAGCGTTTGAGCGCCAAGCTCGAGGAACTCATGCAGCAACAGACTCGCTGCAAGGTTCACGGCCACGACTGCCATGAAGGTCTGTTCGCGCGCAATCTGTTCGTCGGTCAGAGGATCCCGCTCGCCGGCGTCGCCCATCAGGTGGGCACCGTACGCTTCGGCAACGATCCCAAAACAAGCGCGCTGGACGTGAACTGCAAAGCACACGACCTGGATAACCTTTATGTCGTCGACGGCAGCTTCTTCGTCTCCAGTGGGGCGGTGAACCCGGCGTTGACGATTATCGCCAACGCGCTGCGCGTGGGACAGCACATCATCGAAAGGATGAAGTAGAAAGCGGCATGAGGGTGAGCGAACGGCGCGGCAAATCAGGGATACTCGTGTTCGTCCTCGCCGGCATGATCGCGAGCTCGACGAACGGCGCGTTTGCGCAATTGACCAATTCGGTTGAGGCTGTCGGCATGACGGTCGCCGATATGGATCGATCGATCGAGTTCTTCAACAAGATTTTGAGCTTTGAAAAGATTAGTGATGTCGAAGTGCATGGTCGCGAATACGAAAAACTTCAGGGAGTCTTCGGTTTGCGCGTACGCGTGGTGCGCATGAAGCTCGGTGACGAGACAATCGAGCTGACCCACTATCTCGCGCCCGAGGGACGCCCCATTCCCGCCGGTTGGCGCAGCAACGATCACGCATTTCAGCACATCGCCATCGTCGTCAGCGACATGGATAAAGCCTACCGGCAATTGCGCGCTCACAAGGTGCGGCATGCTTCCACGGCGCCCCAGACGATTCCGCCAAGCAACCAAGCGGCCGCAGGCATTCGCGCCTTTTATTTCAAAGATCCCGACGGCCATCATCTGGAACTCATCTATTTTCCCCCGGGCAAGGGCGATCCGCGCTGGCAGCAAGCGAGTGACAAGCTTTTTTTGGGTATCGATCACACCGCCATGGTGGTTTCGAATACGGCGCGCGGCTTACAGTTCTATCGCGATCTGCTGGGTTTGCGTGTTGCCGGTGAAAGCCTGAACTACGGCAACGAGCAGGAACACTTGAACAACGTCGCGGGCGCCCGGCTGCATATCACGGGTCTTCGCGCATCGGGCGGCCCGGGCATAGAGTTTCTGGAATATCTTGCGCCGCGCGACGGCCGTGCCGCGCCGAAAGACACCCGTGCCAATGATATCTGGCACTGGCAAACCACGCTCGCGACCGCCGACGCGGCAATCGCTGAAAGGAAACTGCGGCGCACGTCGGCACAACTAATCTCGCCCGGCGTCGCCCTCATTTCCGACAAGAGCTTCGGCTTTAGGAAAGGATTTCTCGCCCGCGACCCGGACGGTCACGGCCTGCAGATTGTCGAGCATTAAAAATCCTCACGAGGCTCCAAATGATGTGTAAGCAAACGTCAGCGTGATCGAACCGAGGATTTTTC
>DATBMR010000053.1:0-4139 GCA_036554745.1 Binatia bacterium | reverse complement strand
TGTGCGTCGGTCGTTTTACCTTTGACATCCTTGGCCCACGATGGTAGCGCGATGGATGAACGTTTGCTCCTACTAAACACAGGCTCAAAACCGTGCGGAGGCTGTAAAATGGTTGCGTGGCGCGCGCGTATCGGTTTGATTAAGCCCACCCATCGCGGCAAATCATTTGCCTATTGGTACCAACATGCGCCTGAAGGCGTCGAGATCGTACCGACGTTTATCGGCTTTCGCAGCGAGCGGCGGGAGAGCTTTCTCGAAGGGTTCAAAAAAGCGGAAGAACTCGCGGTGCAGCTCAAGGAGGTCGGCTGCGATATCATCTCGGTCAGCGGGACGCCGCCGTTTCTGCTCAAGGGTCTGGATTTTGAGCGGCAGTGGGCGGCCGAACTGTCGGAAAAAATCGGCCTACCGGTGGTGACGCCGATGGAGCCGCACGCGATCGCGTTGCAGGCGCTCGGCGCGCGTAAGGTGGCGGTGGCGACTTACTACGGCCGTGAACTCAACCAGGCGATCGCCAACTATTTTTCACGCTTCGGCATCGAATCTGAGCTGATGCCAGGCTTGAGTGCGACGGGCCAAAGCTCGGGACTCTATACGACCTCGCTTTTGGCGTTGGACGAAGTTTCGCACACGGATGTCTATCGCCATTGCAAGAAGGCGCTGGCGACTATGTCGCCGGTGGACGCGATTTATATCAACGGAGGAGGTTGGGACGCCGCGCCCGCGATCGACTATCTCGAGCGCGACCTGAAGGTCAAAGTCGTGTGGGCTCTAGCCGCAGAGATGTGGCTCACTTATCACAAGTTAAAAATCGAAAACGCGGTTTCCGGCGGCGGCGTCCTGTTAAGCGGGAAGCATGCGCCCGTGCCCTAGAACTTTTCAGAGTGTAAGGTCTGACTATGACGCAGGATTGGGCGAAGATCTATGCCGCGATGGACAAGCGGATTGATTTGAAGTACGAGCAGCTGGCGAGAGGCGAGCAGATCGGGCAGCGGCAACAGCAAGCAAACCCTCAGGCAACGAAGCCATCAACTGAGCCGTGATTCTTAGCAGCCGCGATCGATCCCCTAGCAGACCAAGTTTGTGTCCTTACTGTCATAGACTAGATCGTTGTAAGCGCTTTCAGTTGAGCGAGAACCTATGGAGATCTTCGACATTCATCACCATCTCGGATCGTTGACCGGAGGAAGCGTACAGGAAGGCGAGGATTGGCAGGAGCGTGACTATGCCAATCGGTTACGCATCATGGATGCTAACGGCGTCTCGATGGCGGTTATCCTGGCAGCGACAGGGTATATTCAAGCGGACGGTATCAAGGACACAATGCGCTGCAACGACACAGTGGCCGCGTATCGCCGGCGCGATCCCGTACGGTTTCCGGCAGCATGCGGCATCGTCGAACCGTTACACGGCGCACGCTCGTTGGGAGAGCTCGAGCGCATCAAGCACGAGCTCAAGCTCGAAGGCGTGGTGTGGCACAATCGTTTCCAGGGGGTCGCGGTAGATCATCCGCTGATGCGGCCGTTGCTGAAAAAGGTCAGGGAGCTCGGGCTCGTGCCCTTTATCCACACCAACGCAGAGTCGAATCTAGAGGCGGTGTGGCGCTTGGAGCGGCTCGCGCGGGAATTTCCCGAACTTATGTTCGTCTCCCTCGATGCGTTGACTACCAACACGAACAGCCAGCTCGCGATCGACATCGCCAAGCGGACTAAGAATATCCTCTTCGACACCGCCCACGTGCGTGGCGCGGGTTTTATTCGCCAGTTCGTAGAGGCGGTGGGCTCGTCACGATTGATTTTCGGTAGCCTGTTTTACTCTCATCCGGCGAGCTATGAGCATTGCACGACCATCGATGAGATCAAAGCGGCAAAGATCAGCGACGATGACAAAACAAATATCCTGGAGCGCAACGCCAAAAGGCTGTTTAGGTTGAGTTGATCGAGCTCATAATCACAACGGTCACTGAACACGCGCGCTTTTAAAAGGCCGATCGGTGTGTCATATCAGGAGACGTCCAGACCACGGCCGCCCGTCTGGCTGTCAATCCACGTAAGGAGCGAACTGTGACCTTCAAAAAAATCGGCATCATGAGTATCGGCGAGATGGGCTTTCACTGGGCCAAGCTGTTAAAGAGTCACGGCGTCGAAGTGCTCACCTACGACAAGGACCGCGGCGAGGTAAGCCGCAAGCGGGCCGCAAATGCCGGCGTCAAATCCGTGACTTCGATGGCCGAGCTGGTTCAAGCAGCGGAACTGATTGTATCGATCGTCGTTCCGTTTGCGGCAAAACGGGTGGCGGAAAATGTCGCCGCGGCGGCGAAGGACACCCGGCGCAACGATCTCCTGTTCCTCGATGCCAACGCGATCTCGCCGATGACGGCCGATGAAATCGCAACGGTACTGGCACCGGCGGGAGTGGAGTTTGTCGACGGCTGCATCATTGGGTCGGCCGCAAAGATGGGTCAAGGGACGGTCGTCTACGTCTCCGGACCGAAGGCGAGCATCCTGCAAGCTTTGGAACCGTTCAATATTCCGATCAAGGTCCTCGGACCCCGTACTAGTCAGGCCTCGGCCTTCAAGGTCGTCTATGCCGGACTGACCAAAGGGCTGCAAGCTCTATTCTGTGAATTATTTATGGGGGCGCAGCGGTTCGGGCTGCTTAACGAACTTACCGCCCAGTATGAGCAGAGTTTCCCGGGTTTGATCAACAAGGTTTCGTCAAGCATCGTCGGCCTGAGGATTCACGCCGGGCGGCGCGCCGAAGAGATGGACGAGCTCAAGCGCACTTTTAATTATCACGGCATGAGCTCGTTCATGGCGCCGGCGGCGCAAAAGGTTCTCGAGGCGATCGCCGCTCTGGAGACGGGAAAAGCATCGGCCAGCGGTGCGCGTGAGGGCGATTTACAGGCGACCCTGGAGCTTTTTTATCAGCAAGGTCTGTTGCGGCTTGATTCTGAGAGTCGTCATTCTTAGCCAACCCTAGCCATAGCGCCGGATTCTTGCTATGGAGTGCACAACAAAAATTGAGGGAGGATTCGACAAGTGTCCCGAGTAGAGAAGAAACAACCGCAATACGGCTCTGATGTCGTCGTTGATTTGATGAAGGCTTTCGATATCGAATATGCCGCCTTTAACCCGGGCGCCACTTTTCGCGGCATTCACGACTCCATCGTCAACTACGGGGGCAACTACAAGCCCGAGGTAATCTTTTGCCACCATGAAGAGATCTCAGTCGCGATCGCACACGGCTACGCCAAAGCGAAGAACAAGCCGATGATCGCGATCACACACAACATGGTCGGTTTGCAGCACGCCAGCATGGCGATTTTCAACGCCTATATCGACCGCGTGCCGATCATGGTACTCGGCGGTACCGGTCCGATGAATTCCAAGCGCCGCCGTCCACGAATCGACTGGATCCACACGGCGCTGGTCCAGGGCAACCAAGTGCGTGACTACGTCAAATGGGATGACCAGCCCTATTCCCTAGCCGACGTGCCAGACTCGTTCATTCGCGGTTATCGTATCGCGACCACCGATCCGATGGCGCCGATCTATATCAATTACGATGCCGACATTCAGGAAGACGCGCTCACGGCCGCCCTGGATATCCCGGACGTGATCCGCTATGCGGCGCCGGCGCCGGCGCAGGCGAATCCGGAAGCATTGCGCAAGGCCGCGGAGATGCTGGTCAACGCCCAAACGCCGTTGATTGTGGCGGATCAGCTCGGCCGCAATCCGAAAGCGGTGGATGCGCTAGTCGAGCTGGCCGAAACGTTGGCGCTCCCGGTCGTCGACAAGGGTGCGCGTTTCAACTTCCCTTCGGTTCATCCGCTCGATGCTACCGACGGCGCGCGCGAGATCCTGCAAAAAGCGGACGTCATTTTAGCTCTCGACGTGGCGGATCTGTTCGGCTCGCTTACGACCGTCAGCAAGCAAACGCGCTTTTCGGAATACGTCACCTCCCCCGCAGTGAAAATTATCAGTATTTCGATGAACGACATGCTGGTTCATTCTTGGGCCAACGATTACCAGGCGTTACAGGCGGTCGACGTGCCGATGACCGCCGACACTTCGGTGGCCGTGCCGGAACTTACCCGGCTGTGCCGGGAGCTGGTGGGGAACGATTCCAGAAAGAAATCC
>DATBMR010000010.1:0-29780 GCA_036554745.1 Binatia bacterium | reverse complement strand
AAGCCCGAAGTTCGGCTATCTCAACGTCTTTTTGATGTATCTGTTCGGCCTGGAATCGCCGCCGTTCAACGTGTTCTCTTTACCCGGGATGATCTGGGTCCATTCGGTCGGCCAGGTTCCCTTGGCGTTTCTGCTCATGGTTGCGGCTTTTAAATCGATGGATCCTTCTCTGGAAGAGTCGGCAATGATGTCGGGAGCCGGAACCTGGCAAACTCTCCGGCGCATTACGCTGCGCCTGCTGATGCCGACGGCGGCTTCGGTCTTGTTGATCCTTTTTGTGCGCACCCTGGAATCCTTCGAAACGCCGGCGCTGATCGGCATTCCTGCGCGCATCTATGTGTACACCAGCGAAATCTATCTGGCGTTCAACGAGTATCCGCCGGACTATGGCCGCGGCGGGGCGCTGGCGGTCGGCCTGCTGCTCCTGAGCGCTGTCGGCGTTTGGATGTACACGCGCTCGACGCGAGAAGGTAAAAAATTTCAAACGGTTACCGGCAAGGCGTTTCGGCCGCGGCAATTTGACCTTGGCGCCTGGCGTTGGGCAGGGTTCACCTTTCTGATGACCTATTTCGTTTTCGTCGTCTTGTTGCCGTTTCTGGTGCTGTTTTGGGCGTCGTTTTTGCCGTTTTTCGCCACCCCCGGTTGGGATGCCCTGAATAAGTTGAGTCTCGACAATTATCGCTATCTCTGGGGTTTTCGACCCTTCTGGGATGCGATGCAAAATAGCGTGATCCTGGCGACCATGACAGCGACGGTAGCGATGGTGCTCACCTCGCTGGTGGCGTGGATCGTTTACAAGAGCCGGGTGCCGGGATCTTGGGTGCTCGATTTCCTCGCCTTCGTGCCGATCACGATTCCGGGCATCGTCATGGGCATGGCGCTGATTCTGTTGTACGTTGCTTTCCCGCTGCCGATCTACGGCACGATCTGGGTTCTTTTGATCGCCTACGTGACGCGCTATATCCCTTACGGAATGCGCGCCGCCTCAGGTTCGATCCTGCAAATCCACAGCGAGTTAGAAGAGGCCGCTTCGGCTTCCGGTGCGTCCTGGTGGGAGAGCTTCAAACGCGTGACCTTGCCGTTGCTGCGTCCGGGCCTGGTCGCCGGCTGGATCTATATCTGCATCGTGTCCTTCCGGGAGTTTTCGACGTCGGTGCTGCTCGCGACCGGCGAGAGCCGGGTCTTGTCGATTCTATTGTTTACAATGTTTGAGCAAGGGCAGGTGACCATCGTCGCGGCCATCGGCATGTTGATGATCGCCACCTTGCTTTCGATCGTTGCGGTCTTCTATAAATTCACCGGCCGTATAGGTATTCAGACCTGAGCTTGAGGGGCCAGTTGTGATCGAGATTAAGTCACTGGTTAAAATTTTTGCGGACGGCAGTAATGCCGGAGTAAAAGCCGTCAACGATGTGTCGTTCACCGTCGAAGACGGCCGCTTTTATACACTGCTGGGTCCCTCGGGCTGCGGCAAGACGACGACGCTACGCTGTATCGCTGGCTTGGAGAAGGCCGACAGTGGAGAGATTGTCGTGGCCGGCAACAAGGTGTTTTCCGCCAGCGACGGCACCTTCGTACCCGCTTATCGCCGTCCCATCGGCATGGTCTTTCAAAGCTACGCAATCTGGCCTCATATGACGGTTTTCGAGAATGTCGCGTTCCCGTTGCGCGTCGGTAAACAACGCTTCAGCAGCAGCGATGTCAAAACAAAAGTGAAGAATGCCCTTAGCCAGGTGGAGCTGGACGGTTATGAAGACCGCATGGCGACGCAATTGTCCGGCGGCCAGCAGCAGCGTCTCGCGCTGGCGCGCGCGCTGGTGCGGCAACCGCAGGTGTTACTGCTCGACGAACCCTTGAGCAATCTGGATGCCAAGCTGCGCGAGCGCATGCGTTTCGAGCTGCGCGAGCTGCAGCGCCGGTTGCGCATCACGACTCTGTACGTCACCCACGATCAGATCGAGGCGCTCTCTATGTCCAACGTCATCGCCGTCATGAATGCCGGCGTGATTATTCAGGAAGGTCCGCCACGGGAAGTTTACCTCCAGCCCAAGAGTAAATTCGTCGCCAACTTTATCGGCTCGACGAACCAGTTGAATGGTGAAATCGTCAAGTTGGACCATGAAGGCATGGGATCTGTGCGTACCGACGACGGCGAGATTTCCTGCCAGGTGCTTGAGGGTTTGGGCGTTGGCAGCAAGGTTGTCGTCGTGGTTCGTCCCGAGAGCATTTACTTGAACCAGAAAAAACCGACGGTCGCCGCGAACCTGCTCGAAGGCAAGATCGGTGCGGCCATGTTCCTGGGCGAATACGTCGACTGCACCGTCGAGCTCGGCAAGAACACGTTGCAGACTCACCAGCGTTACACTACGCAAGTCCGGCGCGGCGATCCGGTATGGGTCGAGCTGCCGGCAGGGGAATGCATGGCATTACCCGCCGAGCAATGAGCCAATTGGGCCGTACTGGCTCGACAAGATAGCCTCTCAACCGGTTACCGCAAGATGATTCCCCCGTTCGGCTGCTTCGCTCAAAACATCGAATCTTTTTTGTTCTCTCCAAACGTTCATTCAATAATGGGATGGGTAATGACGCACAACAAACAAAACCAGGCCCATCAGGAGTGATTATGAGAACGACACCAAGCTTTGCGCTAGGATTCGCGGCTCTCGTCGCCGCGGTCTTGCTAGAAACGGGAGGCGCAAGCGCTCAGGAGCGCTTCAAGATTGCCTACAGCTCGATTGACGCCAGCAATGGTACCTGGTACACGGCGCACGAGGCGGGCTTTTTTAAGAAGCATGGGCTCGACGTGGATCTCATCTATATTCCGAGCACCACGACAGCCGTTTCGAGTATTTTGGCGGGCGATGTCCCGATCGGCAACGCGTCGGGCGGTGGTGTCGCCAATGCGGTTGTCGGTGGCGCCAATCTCGTGATGGTCGCTTGCTATCTCAACAGTCTTCCCTACGAGCTGGTCGTCCACGAGTCGATCAAGAAGGCCGAGGATCTCAAGGGGAAGAACATCGGGATCAGCCGCGTCGGCAGTGCCTCGGACATCGCAGCGCGCGTATTGGTCAAAGCGGTTGGTCTGGAACCGGTGAAGGATGTGCCGATCCTGCAAGTCGGCGGCGCAACCGAAAGAGCGTCCGCGTTTCGTAGCGGCGCGATCGCCGGGTTTCCCTCCCCTCCGGGTATCATTCATCTGGCCAAAGGCATGCCTCATCGGATCCTGATCAGCACCGCCGATTTTAAGCAACGTTTCGAGTTTCCGTTTATCTGTGCGACGACCACCAAGGTTTATCTAGAAAAGAACAGAGACACGGTGAAGAAAGTCTTGATGGCGCTCGTCGAAGCCACTCACTTTTTCAAGACCCGCAAAGAGGAAACCAAAAGGATCATCGCCAAATACAGCCGGCAAACCAACCCGGATTATCTGGAAGGATCCTATCAAGCGGTTGCGAAGCTCTATGACAAGGTCCCACTGGTGACCCGAGAGGGGACCGAGACGCAAATCAAGGCGGCGCTTGCGCGCAAGCCCGGAGCGACTTTGAAAATTGAGGATTTCGTCGACGATAGCCTTGTAAGGGAGCTACAGAAAAGCGGTTTTATCGACAGCGTATATAAGTAGCGTGACCTATCCCTGGAGTACGGCAGTGATGGACTAATGGAGTGATGATTAAACCCAACACTCCAATACTCCTTTACTCCGACACCCCATTTCGTTTCCCATGATCATTGCCGTCGTTCTTTCCGCGGGTGAATCGAGCCGCATGGGACGGCCCAAGGCGCTGTTGCCGATCGACGGTCAAACCTTCGTCGAAAAAATCGTCGCGGCGCTGAAACAAACCCGGGTCGGTAAGGTGATCGTCGTCCTTGGCCATGACGCCGCTGAATTGCGGCGGCAGATCGAACACCTTCCCGACGAAGTTCTCGTCAATCCGGATTACAAGCTCGGGCAATTATCGTCGCTGCAAGTCGCGCTGCGGCGCTTGCAGTCCGATCCCGACTGCGATGGCATGCTTGTGCATCTGGTCGATCATCCCTATATTGTGCCTGCGCTAGTGGATGAGATGATTGAGCTTTTCTATCGATCGAAGAAACTCATTGTCGTCCCGCAATGCCGGGGCAAGCGCGGCCATCCAGTGATTTTTTCGCGCGAACTCTTTGCCGAGTTGCTTGCCGCACCGCTCAGTGAAGGTGCCAAGACGGTAGTGCACGCCCATCGGGACGATACGCTGGAGGTCGAAACCGATCAGGCGGGTATCCTGGTCGATATCGATACGCCGGACCTATATCGACAACACGTCAAGGGAGAATGAATGGCGAAGTTGAAGCTCACGCTTGCCTGCGGTGATTATGATTTCTTGCGTCCGTTGATCAATGGTGAGATCCAACCCCAGGGGATCGATCTTAATGTCTTGACCATGCCGTCGCCCGAGCGCCACGGCAGAATGCTGCGTCACGAAGAGTTTGACGTTTGCGAGTTATCTTTGGTCGGATATCTCGTGGCACGCGACCGCGGCTGCAACTACAATGCCATCCCGGTGTTTCCCCACCGCCGCTTTCGCCATCAGTACATGGTGAAGCGCACCGGCTGCGGCATTGAGAAACCGTCCGACCTGAACGGCAAAAGAGTCGCTCTGGACACGCTACAAAACAGCGCAGGCTTGTGGATGCGCGGCATTTTGCAGGATCACTACGGCGTCGATTTGGGAACCATCGAATGGTGGTGCCAAGAAGAAGAGGACATTCCCTTCGAGCCCGCCGCCTGGATGAAGGTAAAGCACGTGCCGCAGGGCAAGAACGTGGACCGGATGCTGCTCGACGGTGAGTTGGAAGCCGCGCTTTACCCCGAGACCCTGCCGTCAATTCGCAACGGCAATCCCAAAGTCGCGTTGCTTTTTCCCAACCCGAAGCAAGCGGAGATCGAGTATTACAAAAACGGCGGCTGCTTTCCGATCATGCATACCATGGTCGTCAAAAATCCGATCCTGGAGAGACATCCCTGGGCCGCTATCACCCTGGTGCAAGCGTTTCAAAAGGCCAAAGAGATCTGCTACGCGCGCAACAGTGACCCGCGGAGCTTCGCGCTCGTATGGGTGCAGGACCTGATGCGCGAGCAGCGTGAGATTTTCGGTCCGGACCCGTGGCCCTACAATCTGGAGGACAACCGCAAGGCTTTAGAAGCGGTCATCCGTTACGAGTTCGAGCAGGGAATGATCAAAAACAAACCGAACCCTGAGGATTTGTTTTTCCCGCCGAGCCTGCAAAGAATTCAGCACTACGTTTAACGGTGTGCCGCCCGGCTCGACAACTTGGCCGACGACCTGATTTTTGGTTTTATAGAAAGCCAGCGGCTTTATTGACGATTGGAAAGAAAAGCGCGTTCCAAACATTTCATTACTCAGCCGGCTTAATCGTAAAAGATCGGATCTGATCTGGATACACTGTCGGCGGAAAGAGGAAGGTGTCATGTTGAGAGCAACTATTTTTTTCGCTGTAACGGCTCTATTCAGCGCGTGCGCTACGGTTGAGCCTCGAGATGCGATGCAGGCGGATGTCGACCAAGCTGCGGCGATTATCGAACGGTTCGAAGCGATTCCCGAAGCGGGCATCCCACCTGCGGTGATGCGTGCTGCTAGAGGTTTGGCCATTCTTAACCTCACCAGGGCGGGGTTCATCGGTAGCGTCAGAGGTGGCAGCGGAATTGTCGTGCAACGAACAGAAAGTGGTTGGAGCGGCCCTTCTGCGATCGGCACAGGCGGCCTGGGCTTCGGCTTTCAGGCTGGGGTTGAAGTCTCCGAGCTGGTGATTGTTCTCAATACTCCGGCTGCAGTGGAAGCATTTGCCAAGGGCGGTAACGTCACGCTGGGAGGCGCCATGGGTGTAGCGGCGGGTCCGGTCGGACGGACCGCCGAGGCCAGCTTCGGATGGCAGGCGGCTATGTACACCTACAGCCGGAGCCAGGGACTTTTTGCCGGTGTTTCCCTGGAGGGTACAGTGCTGCGCACTCGCGATGCGGCGAACGCGGCGTATTACGGTAAGTCCGTCGATGCGCGAGAGATTCTTTCGGGAAAAGTACAACCGCCAGCCGGTGCGCGGAGGTTGCTGTCTGTTTTGTCGAAGTATTGAGGCGCCGGCAAACGGATCGGGCGCCGCTAACGACGCAAAGCGGCGCTCTCAGAGTCGTATCCTCACACCAGTTCGGATTTAGACAGGGAAGTTAAACTCTTCGCAGGCGGCGTTGTCGAGTCCGTAGCGCAGCAGCTCCTGGACGTCGAGCTTCAGCTCATCGGCTTCGACATCCCTGAAGCGCGCCTTGGTTGCCGGGTGTTTTGGCACGAAAAGCTGACAGCAATCCTGATCGGGAATCGAAGAGATCTCGTAGGTGCCAATACGCCGCGCGTGATCGATGATCTCTTGCTTGTCCATGCCGACCAGCGGCCGCAAAATAGGCAAGCGCGCCGCCTGCTGGATCACCGCCATGTTGTCGAGCGTTTGCGACGCCACTTGAGCGAGACTTTCGCCGGTTACGAGCGCCTTGGCCTTCTCTTTGCGTGCGATCGCCTCGGCGATCCGCAGCATCATGCGCCGATAAAGCACAACCCGCAACGGCCTACCCACTGCGGCAACGATCTGGCGCTGAATCTCGCCGAACCGCACGAGATAAAGGCGCGAGACGAATTGGTAACGCGTGAGCCATGTGACGAGTTGACGGACCTTTTCCTGGGAAGTCTTGTCCTGAAACGGCGCGCTGTGAAAGTGCACGAAGATCAACCGGCAACCGCGCTGCATCATGCGATAGGCTGCAACCGGAGAATCGATGCCGCCGGAAATAAGAGAGACGACCCGCCCGCTTGCGCCCACCGGTAGACCGCCGGCGCCGGGCATTTTGTTAAAACCAAAAAACGCGTCATGCGGCAGTATTTCGACAGTTATCGTGAGCTCGGCGTTTTCTAGATCCACCCGCGCGCCGGATTTTTGCTTGACGGCGGCGCCAAGCTGCCGATTGATTTCCGGTGAGGTGAGGTGGAAAGTTTTATCGCCCCGCTGGGTTTCGATGCGAAAGGAAGCGTAGCGACTGCCGTTCAGCGAGTCCAAGACTCGCTCACACAAAACGTCCATATCGCGAGAGGTGCGCTCGACGATAGAGAAATTCGCCACGCCAAATACGGCAGCGAGGCGTTGGCTAACGATCGTCTGATCGACATCAGTTTTAAACGTCAGTAGAACGCGGGCGGGCAAGCTGCGCACTTCCTTAGGGCCCAGATCGTTTACCGCGGCGAGCAGATTGCGCTTGAGCAGTTCCGTGAAATAACGGCGGTTGCCCTTCTTCAGAGCGATTTCGTGATACCGAACCAGGACCGAGTCCATTCGTCACTGATAGCAAAATCACTTGGCTTTTGCATGCCGCACCCCTGTGTTAGTATCAGCGGCAGAGACGCAATGTATTGGGCCGCAACCGGACGGCGACCCGGAGGTTATGGACAGAGGAGCAGGCAGGATGAGCAACTTCAAGAAAATTTCCGAAGCGATCCAATTCTCGCCGGAGAAGATGAAAAAGAACGGGATCTTCGAAACCGACAGATTCTTTTGCGACACCTATTGTTTTGAGCCCGGGCAGGAACAGAGCCCACACACACACAGCGGACAAGATAAGATCTATTACGTGATCGAAGGACGCGGTGTCTTCAAGGTCGGCGACGAGGAGCGGGAACTCGGTGCCGGAGAGATTGCGCTGGCCCCGGCGGGACAAAACCACGGTGTTGCCAACCGTGGCCAGCAGCGGCTGGTGACGCTCGTGTTCGTGACGCCTAAACCTCATCATTAACGTAATTATGAATTCGGAAGAGCGAGCGGTCGCGCAAACCAACGAAGATTTTTATCGCGCCTTTGAAAAGCTCGACATCCAACAGATGGAGGCGGTCTGGGCAAAGGACTACGAAATCCAGTGCGGCCATCCAGGCTGGCGTATTCTGCGCGGCTGGGCTCCGGTGATGGAGAGCTGGCGGCGAATTTTTGAAAACACACCGCAGATCAGCTTTCGCTTGACCGACGTCACCATTGAAGTGCGCGGTGAGATCGCGTGGATCACGCTGTACGAAAACCTCAGTAGTTCGCTGGAAGGACAAGCCGTCGCCGCCGTGATCCTGACCACGAACGTTTTCCGCAAGGGCGGCGATGGCTGGCGGATGATTCACCACCATGGCTCGTCAGTGGCGCAACCGCCGCCGCGAGCCGAACCGGCGCCGACAGTCCATTGACATTGGCGCATGGAATTGCAAGGCAAAGTCGCCCTTGTCACCGGTGGCGGTAGAGGAATCGGCCGAGCGATCGCCCTCTCGCTGGCAAAATCGGGCTGCCGTGTGGTTTTGTCCGCGCGCACGCTGGCACAGCTCGAAGATGTCCGTCGGGAAATCGAACAGGCCGGTGGCCACTCAACGGCGATTCCTGCTGATCTCACAAGCGACGAAGCACTCGACGCTCTCGCCGTTGAAGGGCGGCGGGCTTACGGTCCGGTGGATATTCTGATCAACAACGCTGGCTGGGGCAGGCGGGCCCCGGTGGCGAAAATCGACGTGGACGATTTGGATCAGACTCTGCGCCTCAACTTGCGCGCGCCGATGCTGCTCGCCAAACGGCTGTTGCCCGATATGCTCGCAAAAAGCGCAGGGGCGGTGATCAACATCGGCTCGGTATCCGGCAAAACCGGCGAAGCGAACGGGGCAGCCTACGCAGCGAGCAAATTCGGTCTGATAGGATTTACCCAATCGCTTTACGAGGAAGTGCGGGAGCACGGCATCAAGGTCGCCGTGATCCTTCCGGGGTTTGTCGATACGCCGCTCATCCCGCCCACACGGCAGCTTGACAGAAGCAAGATGATCCAAGCCGATGATGTCGCCCAGGCGGTTCATTACATCCTCACTTCGCCGCCGAATTGCTGCCCGGTCGAAATCACCGTTCGGCCCCAGCGCAGTCCCTATCGGTGAATCTGAACGACCGCTTTCACCGCGGCGGCGCTGAGCGGACGGAGTCAGAGTAGTTTGCTCGACCCATCCTGTTTGTCTGCAGCGTTTTGTTAGGAATCTGAGAATTAACGTGCTGGCGGCTTGGCGGGATAAGCCTGCGGCTTTTACTCGCAGAGTTTTTCGAGAAACGGCAGCGTGACTTGCACAAGGCTACTGACTACCGCATCGGCGTCGCCAAGCAGCTCCGCAGGATGTGAATTGGTGACCGCGAGACACTTCATGCCGGCGCGCCGCGCGCCGCGAATGCCTTCCTTGGAATCTTCGATGACGACGCACTCGGTGGCCTCAATGCGGTTGTTGTGCTCTAGCTCGTTGAGCGCCGCGAGCACCTTCAAAAAGATTTCAGGCTCCGGTTTCCCTTGCCTGACGTCCTCAGCGCTCACGATGATCGTGAAATAATGCAGCAGGCCGGCGGTTTTTAGAATCGTTTTGATCTCATTGCGCAAAGCGCCGGACGCGACCGCCAGAGGGTGGGTCTCGGCAAGCGTCGAAATCAGCCTCTTCGCGCCTGGAAAAATCGATGCGTGGTTCCGAATAGCGTCCTGATAGTAAACTGCCTTACGCTCGACGAGTTGCCGGAGCTTGGCATCATCGAGCGGCCGCCCACTGTCGCGAAACCCAGCCGTGAATGCGCCGCGGTCATCGAAGCCAAGGTAGCGAGCGTAATAGTCCTGCTCGGTCAGTAGGATGCCTTCTTCGCCGAGGACTTTTTGGAAGAGCTTAAAATGGATCGGCTCGTCGTCAACGATAATGCCGTTGAAATCGAATATCACCGTCCGAAGCATGATTCACGATTGCAGAAATCATCTTTTTTTTCAATCAAATATGAGCTAAAAGAAAAGTATGGCATCAGACCCCCATCGACATCATCACGGCCATTCCCACGGCCAGCTAGAATACCGCTTTTGCCCCCGTTGCGGCGGCGATTTGCGTCATCGCACAGTCAAGACCAACGAGCCCAAACGATTGGTTTGTCAGGCCTGCACTTTTATCTTTTACCAAGATCCGAAGGTTGTCGCCGGAACCGTCTTTACCTTGGACGGCGGCATCGTGTTACTCAAGCGCGGAGTTGAGCCCGCGCTCGGCAAGTGGGTGTTTCCCGGAGGCTACGTCGATCGCGGCGAGAGCGTTCAAGATGCCGCGATCCGCGAGACCAAGGAGGAATCGCAATTAGACGTCCGACTGGGAGCCTTGCTCAACGTTTACTCTTACCCTCGTTCCCCCAACGTGATCGTGGTTTATACCGCGGAAGTGATCGGCGGCGAACTCGCCGCCGCCGATGAGTCTGTCGAAGCCGGCATCTTCTCGCTGAAGGAGGTGCCGTGGCATGATCTGGCCTTCGAGAGCACCCGGGACGCGCTCAACGACTACATTAGTTTCCATTTTAGGCCGTAAGGATCTAAGAAAGAAAAAAGCCAGCGTCTCGGAGCGACCTGGCGCTGGGGCGCTCGCCGTGCTGCATCACGAAAGATCGACCAGCACGTCATCCTCTTCGACTCTGACGTCATACTTCTGAGTCGGTAGACTCGGCAGCAACTCGTTTTCGCCCGTGGTCACATTGTAGCGCCAACCATGCCATGGGCAGATCACGGTCGTTCCCTCCAACTCGCCTTCCCCTAAAGGCCCGCCACGGTGGCCGCACACGTCATTGATCGCATAGAATTGGCCGGCGACATTGAATACGCCGATCGCCTTGCCGTCGATTTCGATGCTCTTGCCGCACCCCGCCTTTACGTCGCTCGTTTTACAAACTTTAACAAAATTCGCCATGCTGCTTCCTTTCCTTTTCGGCGCGAAAGTTCCGCCTAATATACGAACTTGAAGTCGTGATTCAAGAGGACTGCAGGAACGGCAAGGCCGCGACCGTCGCGTGGCGCAGCGAGCGGCCAATCGCAACCGCTGTGTCGGGCGCGCAAAAATCCCTGTGCAGGTAGCCCAAAGCGATCGGCCGCTGCAATCGAGGAGAAATGACCGAGCTGGTGATCCGCCCAACGACTCTGGATTCCACTTGAACGATGTCGCCGGGATCAACCGCCTGGGCACCGTCGATCACCAAGCCGCACAATTTTCTGTTGACATGACCGCGCGAGCGGATGCGCTCGACGACTTCCTGCCCGAGATAACAGCCTTTGGTGAAACTCACGGCGTTATCGATGCCGACTTCGAGTAGCAAATTGTCCTCGCCAAAGTCGACGCCGTAGCGCGGGATTCCCGCTTCCAGGCGCAGGACGTTCAGTGCGTCTTCCCCGACCCAGGACACGGCAAATTGTTTACCGATGTCGGTAAGCTTGGCGGCGATGGCTGGCAGGCTTGCGATCGGTGCGATCAAATCGTATCCGGCTTCGCCGGTATGGCTATCGTAGACAAGGCATGCGGCTGCGCCTTCAATGGCGACCATGGCATGCTGCTTGGACAGCGTTGGCAGGTCGGCGCCAGCACCCGTGACCTTTTGCAGCACCGCTTGGGACGCCGGCCCTTGGAGCGAGAGAATGGCGTATTCCTGCGAGCGAGCGGCGATCTCGACCTCGTCGGCGATCAAGTAACGATTGAGATGGGCGAGAATTTTCTCCTGCAGATTTTCCCAAAAATCCAAATAGAGAGAGTTCATCGCGCAGAGCACGCGGACGTCGGCGAGGACTTTTCCCTGCTGGGTCAGCAGCGCGGCGTACTGGCCGTCAAAAGGTTTCAGCGCCCGCACATCATTGGACAACATGCCCTGGAGGAAAGACAAACGGTCGGGGCCGGTGAATTGCAGCAACCCGCGGTGCGAAAAGTCGATCAAACCGGCGGCCCTGCGCACGGCATCATACTCGGCGGCCGGATTACCGAAGTGCGCGGGTAACAGCCAACCGTCGCGCTCGGCGAGTACGGCACCGTTGGACCGGTGAAGATTAATTAGTGGCGAAGCCTTCATCATCGGCAATCATAACGAGTGCTGGCGCCGATGACAATGTATGGCTTCCGTGTTGTATCGTATATCGTACCGGCAATCCCAGAGCGAACACGGTAACCTGCACGGTCGCAGATTGCTTGCTACTTCCCGGGTGTGATAGACATTGGACACACAAAAATTACGGAGGTCACCATGGCTAATCTCGAGGGGCAAAGAGCTCCGGCGTTTACTTTGGCCGGCAGCGACGGTGAACGGCATTCGTTGTCCGACTACACGGGAAAGAACGTCATCCTTTGGTTTTATCCCAAGGACGATACCCCTGGCTGAACCAAGGAAGCGTGCGGGTTCCGCGACGCGATTCAAACCGTAACGCAAGCCAATACCGTTGTTGTCGGCGTCAGTAGAGACAGCATCGAGTCGCATAATCAATTTATCGCTAAGTTCAATTTGCCCTTCGTCCTTCTATCCGATCCGCAAGCCGAGGTCATGAAGACCTATGGTGCCTGGGGCCCGCGAAAAAATGCCCAGGGCGAAACCGTTGAGGGACCGATTCGTTCCACCGCTTTGATCGGACCCGACGGTACCGTCAAGAAACACTGGATTCCGGTCGCCAATGCGGAAGCGCATCCGGCCGAAGTCTTGGAATTCTTAAAGAAGTAAGTTTCTTGCGCCGGGGGGCGACGGGGTGCCCGCTCCGCCGCTCTCCCGGAAGCATTGTCCCCGCGTGGGGAATTTCGATCAGACAACTTTTAAAGCGAGATTCCACTCTGAATAGCGCTCCCGCGCCG
Organism: Binatia bacterium; assembly: GCA_036554745.1. GTDB lineage: Bacteria > Desulfobacterota > Binatia > UBA9968 > UBA9968 > DP-20. The sequence continues at coordinate 17,076 of DATBMR010000010.1, read as the reverse complement.
CACGATCAGTCCTTTTCCTGATGGGCAAAGTAAAAGCCGAGCTTGACCTGCGCAAGCTGGAGATTTTTTACTGGGTCGCCGAGCTGAAAAGTTTTTCCCAAGCGGCGGAGCTGCTCTCCGTACGTCAACCTACCGTCAGTGCCCATGTTCACGAGCTGGAAGAAGCGTTGCACGGGAAACTTTTCTATCGCGTTCCGGGCAGGGTGAGCCTGACCCCATTGGGCGAGCTCCTGGCGGAACGCGCGAAGACGCTGCTCGCTTTGAAGCGGGAAACCACGGCCGCTGTCGAGCAGTTTCACGGCACGCTGAGCGGCGAGCTGTGGGTCGGCGGCAGCAATATACCCGGGGAATACCTGCTGCCGCAAAAACTCGGCGCCTTCACCAAAAAGTTCCCCGAGGTCAAGCCAATCCTGCGCATCCGCGATTCCGCCGGCATCGTCGAGGATGTGTTGGACGGCAAGGTTGAGCTGGGCTACGTCGGCTTCAAAAGCGACGACCTGCGGCTTTGTTTCAAAAAGATCTGGCACGATGAAATGGTGCTCGCGGTGCCGAAGAACCACCCCTGGAGCAAGCGTAAATTCGTCCAGCTGAGCGACCTGCGCTCGGAAAAGTTTATCTCGAGGGAGCACGGCTCCGGCACGCTGGATTCGTTTCTCCAGCTATTGACCAAGGGCCGGCGCTCTTCCAATAACCTGCTAAACGTTTCGATGGAGCTCGGCAGCACCGAAGCGGTCAAAGTCGCTCTGCTGGCCGGATTCGGTATCTCGATCTTATCGCGCATTTCCATCCAACATGAGTTGGAAGAAGGCAGATTGGTTGCAGTACCGATCCGCGGCCTGAGAATGGAGCGCGACATTTACGAGCTGTATCACCGCCGTCGCCCGCTGCACCCGATCGCGCAAGCCTTCCGCGATTTCTTGAAGCAATCTTGAACTATTCCGGATGTTGGCCGGAAACGGCAACGTTTGGATTCTGGTGACGTTTTGTGAAAATTTGGCTCGCCGCGACGACGAGATCGCTAAGGTCTCGTTGTAATGGGAATTCCTGAACCAGCGTCCGACCTCGCCGGGGATTCGAAAAAAATACCCGAGCCTCTTACATAGGGATTGCCTATTTAGTATATAGTTTTTATCAATTCACTTCGGAATTTTGCTATGGCGCTTTCCCTAAAACGCGACGATCAAATCGAACGTCTTCGAGAGCGATTCATCTCCGCCTGGGCGCGCACCGATCAAATCTTCGCGATCGTACCGGGCAGCGAATTGGGCGCGGTGCCGATCGTCTGGCGGCATCCGTTCATTTTTTATGTCGGCCATTTGCCGGCGTTCTCCTGGCATCAGATTTGCGGCACGATTTTGCAGTGGAAATCGTTCAGTCCGTACTTCGACGAATTGTTTTGCCGCGGCATCGATCCTGACGTTGACACCGGGGAATGCCACTGGCATCCGGAGGTTCCCGAAGAGTGGCCGAAATTGGCTGACACACTGATGTATCGCGACAAGGTGCGGGGCGCGTTGCTGGAATCGGTGGAAGCCCTCGGCCAAGCCGATTCGACCAGGCTAATGGTGCAGAACGGACGCGCATTTGAAATGGTGCTGGAACATGAGTTCATGCACCAGGAAACTTTGATGTACATGCTGCAGCAGTTTCCGCTCGAGCTCAAGCGCCGGCCCAACTTCACGCCTCGGTATTCGTTTAAAGCCGCACCCGACTCGCGAGCCATAACCATTCCGGCTGGAAGGGCGCGCCTCGGTGCGCAATTCGGTGCGGTGGATTTCGGCTGGGACAACGAATTCGCAGAGACCGTGGTTGACGTGCCGGCTTTCGCCATCGATTCGCTCCCGGTGACGAACGGGGATTACTTCGAGTTCGTCGCGTCGGGCGCTTATGACGACACGCGGTTTTGGCGACCGGAAGATTGGCGCTGGAAACAATTGGAAAATAAAAGCCATCCGGCATCCTGGTATCGGCACGGCGGCAACTGGTTTTATCGCAGCATGTTCGACACGTTGGCGCTAAAGGATGTCGCTAGTTGGCCGGTCTACGTGAGTCTTGCGGAAGCGCGCGCGTATGCAAATTGGCTCGGCAAGAGACTTCCGACTGAAGCCGAGTTCCATCGCGCCGCATACTATGGACCGGATGGATGCGAGTCGGTTTATCCGTGGGGTCATACAGCGCCGACGGCTCAGCATGGCAACTTCGACTTCGCTTCATGGTCGCCGTTACCGGTCGGGTCGTGGCCGGCGGGAGCCAGCCGGTGGGGCGTGCGTGAATTGATCGGTAACGGCTGGGAATTGACCGACACGCCGTTTGCGCCCTTTGCAGGTTTTTCACCTTACATCGAGAGCTACCCGGATTATTCGCGCGATTTTTTCGACGGGAAGCATTTTGTTCTGAAGGGGGCGTCCTGGGCGACCGACGCGAATCTCCTGCGGCCGAGTTTTCGCAACTGGTATCAGGCACACTATCCCTACGTATTCGCGAAATTCCGCTGTGTTTCATCATAGCCACAGCGGCAAGGAGGATTTCATGAAGGCGATTTGGGAGGGAACCGTGCTGGCGGAATCCGATCAAACCATCGTCGTCGAGGGCAATCATTATTTCCCGCCGGATTCCGTAAAACAGCAGTTTTTGGCACCGAGCGACAAGCACACCACTTGTCATTGGAAAGGCGTGGCGAGCTACTATCACGTTCAAGTCGGCGCCAAGTCCAACGCGGACGCGGCGTGGTATTATCCCGAACCCAAGCAAGCCGCCAAGTCGATCAGAGACTACGTCGCTTTCTGGCGCGGCGTGACCGTCAGCGAATAGCGATTGATAAGGGAGGAACTGCAGCATGGCAAGCTTGGAGGGGAAGAAGGCGCCGACATTCAGCCTTGAGGGCAGCGACGGCAAAAAGCATTCGCTCGAGGATTACCAAGGCAAGACTGTCGTGATTTATTTTTATCCAAAGGACAACACGCCGGGCTGCACGAAAGAGGCGTGCAGCTTTCGCGATCTGACGCCGAAGTTGAAGAAGTCGGACGTGGTGGTGCTAGGCGTTAGCAAGGACAGTATCGAATCCCACAAGAAATTTGCCGGCAGTTACAAATTGCCGTTCACACTGCTTTCGGATCCCAATGCCGAGGTCATGAAAAAGTACGGCGCCTTCGGCAAGAAGATGATGTACGGCAAGGAGGTCGAAGGCACGATTCGTTCTACGGTCATCATCGGGCCGAAAGGCGAGGTGATTAAACATTGGGCTACCGTGAAAAAGGCCGAGGCTCATCCTGCGGAAGTGCTCGCGTTTCTAAGCGCACGTTGACATCTCCCATTAATCTAATTCGTTTGCGGTCGAGTTTCTGCGCTCCGTTTGGTCGCCGCGTTTCACAGAATAATTATGAGAACGTTAATTGACAAAGTGAAGTGAATCGATATATTTACCCCATTGAAAAATCCTATCCAGTGATTAGGGAGGAGCTATGGATCGCAGATCGTTCCTGACGCGAGGTCTGACGGTTTCAGCTGGCTTGGCGCTTGGCGGGCTGCCAAAATTTGCCAGTCAAGCGGGAGCGCAAGATAGCGCGAAGTGGCGCACCTTCGAGGTCATCACCCGTCTCGAGGTGACGGATCCAGTAGGTGCGGTTCGTGCGTGGGTTCCGGTGCCGTTAACCACGCCCACCGATTACTTCAAACGCGAACCGGATAGTTGGAGCGGCAACTACAAAAGCGTACGAGCGCTGTCGTACGACAAGTACGGCACGGGGTTGGTGTATGCGGAATGGCCGGCGGGCGAGAAGGCGCCGGTCTTGGAAATCAAAAGCCGCTTCACGACGCGGGATCGGGAAGTGGACCTGGACAGTAAGCCGAAATCGCCGCCGAGGGAAAGTAAAGCGGTGCTCGATCACTTCCGTAGGCCATCGAAGCTGATCAGAACCGACGGCATCGTTGGAGCCACTTCAAAAGGCATCGTGATGGGTATGAAAAGCGACGTGGATAAGGCCAGAGCAATTTACGAGTGGATCGTCGATAACACGTTTCGCGATCCGAAAGTCAAAGGCTGCGGTATCGGTGATATCTCGACCATGCTTCGTACCGGATATCTCGGCGGCAAGTGCGCTGATTTGAACGCCTTGTATGTTGGCCTGGCTCGTGCAGCCGGTTTACCCGCGCGCGACGTATACGGCATTCGCGTCGCGAATTCCGCCGAGTTCAAGAGCCTCGGCAAAGCGGACGATATCAGCGGCGCCCAGCACTGTCGCGCGGAGGTGTATTTGAATGGATACGGCTGGCTCCCCGTCGACCCAGCGGATGTTCGAAAAGTGGTTTTGGAAGAAAATGCGCCGGGGGCGCCGCTGCCGCTTGACGATCCCAAGGTGAAAAAAGCTCGCGCCAAACTGTTCGGCGCTTGGGAGATGAACTGGCTCCCGTACAACTACGCGCACGACTTACGTCTGCCGAACTCCAACGGACCCGAGATTGGCTACTTGATGTATCCGCAGGGCGAAACCGCGAACGGGCGAAAAGACAGTCTCGATCCGAAAGGTTTTAGTTACACAATCAAGTCGAAAGAAGTTTAGAAGTTTTCACCCGACTTTGATGAGCAGTGACAGGCCTCCACCTCGGTGGGGGCCTTGTCGCCTGTGGCCGACGTTACGGTCACAACATGCGGCTTGTCCTTGCGTCACAGCATCCAGTTCTTGTTAGGCGCATCGGTTTATCGACTGATCGCCTCATTGAGCGCGCGCGCAACGTAAACCCCAGCCAGGTGCTTGCGGTATTCCGTCGAGCCGTTGATGTCTTCGACGACCTCGACGTTGCGCGTCGCCTCGGCGGCGGCTTGGTCGATCACCGATCCTTCTGGTTTTTTGCCTGTGAGCATCTGTTCGACCCGCTCGGCGCGATAGGCTTTGTCGGTCACGCCGGTGATGGCGATCGCGGCCCGCGTGCACGTGCCGGAAGCGTCCAGCGATAGGCGCACGGCCACGCCGACAACCGCAAAGCCGGATGATCTCGGTGCCGCCTTAAGATAGGCGGTCTTGTCACCGCCGGTGACCGGCACTCGGATCGCCGTGACGATTTCATCCGGCTCGAGCACGCTCATCAACAAGCCGAGAAAAAAATCTGCGCATTTGATCCAGCGCTCGCCGTTGGGTCCGACGCATTTGATTTCGGCGTCGAGCGCCAAAACCGCAGCGGGGATATCACCGGCCGGATCGGCGTGAGCGACACTGCCGCCGATCGTGCCGCGGTTGCGCACCTGGACATCGGCGATGGTCGTGGCGGTCTGGGGCAAGAGCGGACATTTTGTTTTTAGGAGACCGGAGTGCTCCATCTGCGCGTGCGTCACCAAGCCGCCGACCAGGAGGCTGTCGCCTTCTTCGGTGATCGTGTCGAGGCCGGCAATGCGGCCGATATCGACGATAAAAGCCGGCTTCGACAAACGCATTTTCATCAGCGGCAAGAGGCTTTGTCCACCCGAAAGAATCTTGGCATCGTCTTTATGAGATGAAAGAAACTTGACCGCGTCGCCGAGCGAGCGTGGCGCGTAATACTCGAACGAACCGGGAATCATTTTTAGTAGGACCTCCGCTCACTTTCAGGGTTGCGATTCGCGAGGCGCCAGACCGTCTCCGGCGTCAACGGCAAGTCGCGGACTTTTACGCCGAATGGTTCGAGCGCGTCTTCGACGGCGCTGGCAATGGCGGCAGGAGAAGGGATTGCGGCGCCTTCGCCGGCAGCCTTTTGCCCTAAAGCAGTAAAGGGCGACGGTGACGGGCGGTGAACCACTTCGACGCGCGGCGTCTCAGCAGTCGAGCACTTGCCGTAATCGAGATAGGTAATGGTCAACGGCTGACCCTCGGCGCTGTACATGAAGCCTTCGCCCAGGGCCACCGCGATGCCGTGCGCAGCAGAGCCGTATACCTGACCGTTAACAACATCGGGATTGATCACTGTCCCGTTGTCGCCGACGATAAGGTAGCGCAGCACATGGACGGTGCCGGTATTCTTATCGACTTCGACGACAGCCGCGTGCGCGCCCGCGGAAAAGGTAAACTGCGCACGCACCCGGCGGTCGGCGCCGGGCACAATATTCGGTTTAGCATGGGGAAACGTGTAATAGAACGTTGCTTCCAGTCCGGCTTCCATATCGTCGGGAATGAGATGCTGGTTGTTGTAGGCAATGCGGCCAAGTTCGGCGAAGGTGACTTGTTTAGCGGCCGCGCCGGGTACCTTTACGACACTGTCTTCGATGGTTAACTCGGAGGGCTCCACCTTCAGATTGAACGCCGCGAGTTTGAGAATTTTTTCTCTCAACCGGATGGCGGCGCCGTGGATCGCGCCGATGTCGTACAGATGAAAGTTGTTACCGCTGTTGGCTGCGGCAACGCCCCAGGCAGAAAGGTCGCTGTCGAAGGGAATACTGGTGCTGATCTTGTCCGGCGTCGAACCGAGAATCTCCGCGGCGACTTGAGCCGTGGTGGTTTCATGAGCCTGGCCACAGTTGGGCGAACCCAAATGAAGCGACAGGGTGCCGTTCTTTTCCAACTTGATTTTGGCGCCGTTGACGCCTCCCGAACCGGGCGGCTCTTTCATCTCGGGAAAGATCGCCATGTCGCGGGCGGCGTTGCGGCCGCCCGGCTCGACGCCAATGACGATGCCGATGCCCATGAGTTTGCCTTGTTGCCGTGCCTTGTTCTGCTCTTCGCGCAATTTGTCGTACTCGATTTTCTCGAGCAGGGTCGAGAGCAGGGCTGGATAGTCGCCGCTGTCATACACGTTGCCGCTGATGGTGCGGTAAGGCATTTCGTTCGGTTGAATTAGGTTTTTCCGCCGCACTTCGATCGGACTCAAGTTTAATGCCTGGGCCACTCGGTCCATCATCCGTTCCCAGATGTAGCACATGCCCGGTTTGCCGATGCCGCGATTGGGAACGACCGGGCATTTGTTTGTGACCACGGCATTGCCGATCATGTGAATGGCCGGAGTGCGGTAGGTGTTCGACAGATTGTTCAGTTTGTTCGTGAAGTGAATCGTCAGCGTGCTGATCGAACCGCCAACATCATCGTATTCGTTAAAACGCAAAGCTAGCACGGTGCCGTCGTTTTTCACGGCCGCCTCACACTCGAATTCTTGGGCGCAGGCATGACCTCCGGCCATCATATGCTCGCTGCGATCTTCGACCCATTTGACCGGCCGGCCGGTTTTCATGGCGAGCAGCGACACCAGCACGACATATTTGCGGATCAAGTGAATTTTCTGGCCAAAGCCTCCGCCTACGTCAGGTATGATCACGCGGATATCCTGCAGGCCGAGCGCTTCGCGAAGGCCGTCGTAAATCACTTCTGGAACTTGCGCGGTTACCCAGACGGTCAATCGTTTGCTTGCCGCGTCATACGACGCGATGACGACAAACGGTTCGAGCGGCGTCGAGCTGTAGCGGTGGATCTTTAAGCTTTCCTTCACCACCCGATCAGCCGACTCGAACGCTGCATCGATATCGCCATACTGCAAGGAGCCCGTCCAGGCGAGATTGGTGCCGAGTTCATCGAACAAAGTCGCAGACGATGGTTTGATCGCCTCGCGCACATCGACGACGGCGCGCAGTGGCTCATAATCGACCTGAATCAATTCCAGTGCGTCTTCCGCCGAGCCGCGATCGCGCGCCGCTACGGCACCGATGGGTTCGCCGACGTAGCGGACTTTTTCAACCGCCCCGGCGTACTCGTCAATAGGCCGCTTGAGACCGGCGGCGTAGCGTCCCGGTTTGAACGGCTTTGTAAGCTGCTTGACATCCTGAGGCGTGACCACCGCCATGACGTTTGGGCTTTTCAATGCTTCCGAAGGATCCACCGAATTGATCTTCGCGTGCGCATGGGGACTTCGTAAAATCATCGCCTGAAGCATGCCGGGCAAGATGAAATCATCCGTGTAAAGACCGCGTCCAGTGACGTGGCGCGGTCCTTCTTTGCTGCGAGCACGCACGCCGATGAATTTTTTGTCAGCCATAGTTCATTCACCCATTAACTTTCTCATGTTGTGACCGGGAGGGATCCGGAGTATAGGTTCGGTTCGCTGGCTCGCTGCGTTGTGTGATGGCCACTCCCGAATCCGTCATTCCCGCATGCATCAGGCGGGACCCGAACGGGATCAGAAGCTACGCCCGCGTAGGCAATCTGAACGCGGAGCCATTCTCATCCCCGCGCGGCAGTTCGTTTCTCCGCCGCTTCTTTCACCGCCTCGACGATCTGCACGTAACCGGTGCACATGCACAAATTGCCGGCGAGCGCTTTGCGAATGTCGTCTTCCGACGGGTTGGGATTGTCCTGGAGAAACGCGTAGCTGGTCATGATCATTCCCGGTGTGCAGTAACCGCACTGAAAAGCGTAATGCTTCACGAACGCTTCCTGAACCGGGTTGAGTTCGCCGTTCTTCGCCAATCCTTCAATGGTCGTCACTTCGCGACCATCTGCCTGGACCGCCAGATGCAGACACGATTTCACGACTTTGTCGTCGAGCAGCACCGAGCACGCGCCGCATTCGCCGATCACGCATCCGATGTGGGTGCCAGTGAGTCCGATCTTTTCACGGAGAAAATGAGCCAATAGCATGCGCGGTTCGACGTCTTCTTCGTAGAGCCGGCCGTTAATCGTTACCCGTATGGTTAGTCTCATAGGTTTTTTAGCAATAACCCCGTAAATAGCACGGGTCAACTCGCGCGTCCCAGTGCTTCTTCCGCGGCCCGGCGCACTAAGACTTTAACCATTTCGCGCTTATACTCGGCGGAACCGCGGTTGTCGTCGCTGGGATCACATTCGCTTGACGCGACGTCGCCCATTTCTCGCAGAGCGGCATCGCTGATCGGTTTGCCGCGCAATACTTCCTCTGCTTTGCGCGCATGGACGATCGTCGAGCCCACCGAATTGAGACCGATCCGGACATCGTCGCACGTGCCGTGACTCGCACTTAACGTCAGTGCGACGCCGACCGTCGCGAAATCCTCGATGCTGCGCGGAGTGAACTTGATATGGGACCAGCCCGGCCGCCGAGTCGGCGGAACATGAATCTCAGTCAGCAACTCACCGGGCTCCAAGGCGGTCTGATAGTAGTCGATGAAGAATTCGTCGAGCGGCAGGGTCCGTTGCCCCTTACTGCTGGTCAGCGTCACCTCCGCGTCGAGAGCGATCAAACTGGCACCCGGATCGGTGAGCGGGTCGCCGGCCGCGAGATTGCCTCCCACCGTACCCATGTTGCGAATGCGCGGCTGGGCGACTTTGCGAAACGTCTCTCGTAGCAGCGGATAGTGCTTCCGAACGGCGGGGGAAAGTTCGATGTCGCGATGGCGCGCGCCGGCGCCGATGCGAAGCCCGTCCTTCGAGTTATAAGTGATGCGGTCGAATTTCGGGATTCGCCCCAGACCGATCACCAGCTTCGGCATCAACAGGCGTTGGCGCATCATGATGAGCAGGGACGTACCGCCGGCGATAACCCGTGCGTCTTCGCCGTACTTCTCCATCAAAGCGAAAGCCTTTTTGAGAGACGTCGGTTCCTGATAATCGAAGCGGATCATCTCATCTCCAGAGAGCAGTGAGCGGTCAGCAGTAAGCAGCGCAGGAAAATCGTCTTATGAAACGCCCACCGCTGCGAGGCTGCCAGCCGCCAGTGGAATTCGCGCGCCGTCTTTCGCTCACCTTTCCTTCGCTTTCTCCCGCAATGCGCGCAGAATCTTTTCCGGGGTGATCGGCAAGGTTTTAACGCGCACGCCGACGGCATCGAAGATTGCATTGTTGATCACCGCCGCCGTCGGATCCATGTTGAGCTCGCCCAAGCCCTTGGCGCCGAACGGGCCGGTCGGTTCATAGGAGTCAGCGAACGCATGTTGGAGCGGCGGCATGTCGCGCATGGATGGGATACGGTAGTCGGAAAAATTCGGGTTGATCGGCCGGCCTTCATCAAGCTGCAGCCCTTCGGTGAGGGCATAACCGATGCCCTGGGCCAGCCCGCCTTCGACCTGGCCTTCGGCACCCAAAGGATAGATCACGGTGCCACAATCCGAGGCGACCGCAAATTGAAGGATCTTGACTTGACCGGTTTCCGGATCGACATGCACATGCGCCGCCTGAGCGCCATAATTATAAGCGCCCGACTCATTGCCGAAGCGGGTGCTGTCAGGCAGCACCGAATCGGCGTCGAAGCTGCCGGAGCCGACGATCGGGGCACCGTTGTGGCGGAACAGCCGCGCCCGGGCGACATCGGCGACGGTGACGGACTTGCCTTCCGCCCCTTTGACAAAGATCCGGCCGTCGCGCGAGGTAAGGTCCTGAGGGTTGGCTTCAAGCATTTCGGCCGCCTGCTCGAAGAGTTGCTGTTTCACATTGGCGGCGGCGTTCTTCACCGCGTTGCCGCTCACGTAGGTAAGCCGGCTGGCGAAAGCGCCGAGACAGAAAGTCGTGAGATCGGTGTCGGCCCGGGAGATCTCCACGTCCTCGACCGGCACGCCGAGTTCTTCGGCGGCGATCTGGCACATGGCGGTGTGGACACCCTGGCCGCACTCGCCTTCGCCGCTCAAGATCAGCGCTTTGCCGTCTTCGTTGATTTTGATCGTCGCCGAGCTGCCATCGTAATCGCCGAAGTGCCGCTTGCCGCTGACATGGACCGTGCACGCCAATCCCAATCCGGTATTTGGCTGTTTGTTAGCCCGTTTACCCTTCCAGTCGATCATCTTCTCGACCATGTCGAGACACTGCTTGAGCTCACAGCTCGTCACGCGATTGCCATGCGGCGATACGTAGCCGGTGTCGGCGGCGTTGATGCGGGCGATTTCGACCGGATCGATGCCGAGAGCATGCGCGCCGAGATCGATGGTCTGCTCGACCGCCCATTCCGCCGAAGGGTTGCCGAAGCCGCGAAAGGCTCCGGTCGGAATCTTGTTGGTGTAGACCAGCTTGGCGTCGATCTTGACGTCAGAGTACTTATAGCAGGTGTCGTGGCGCATGGCGGCGACGCCGGTGATCGCCGGTGCCTTGGCCGAATAAGCGCCATTGTCCGCGATGACTTTCAGCTCCTTGCCGCGAATGCGGCCGTCTTTTTTGAAACCGATCTTGACGTGGATTTTCATGAAAACGCGCGGGCGGCAGCCGGCGAGAAATTCTTCTTCGCGAGTGTTGATCAACTTGACCGGCTTGCGGGCTTTTTTTGCCAGCACGGCGGCAACCAAGGCATTATTGTCGTCGCAGGATTTGCCGCCGAAGCCGCCGCCGACTGCGCTCTGGATGATCCGCACGTCGGTCTCCGGCACCCCCAATGCGGTGGCGATGCGGTAGCGTGCATTAAACAAAGTCTGAGTGTTCATGTAGATCGTGTACTTGCCGCTGGGCGCATATTCGGCCACGCTGCCGATGGTTTCGATGGAGCAATGCCACTGGGGCGTGCTGGTAAAGGTGTCTTCGACAATGACATCGGAGTCGGCGAAGGCGGCCGCAACGTTGCCGCGTTCGAGATCTAACTGCATGGCGATGTTGTTCGGCTTGTCGTCGTGGACCAAAGGGGCGCCGTCTTTCATAGCTTCTTCGGCATCGAACACGCCGGGAAGCGGCTCCCAATCCACTTCGATGAGATCGATCGCCTCTTCGGCAATATCGGGGTCGATGGCGGCGACGGCCGCGACTTCCTCGCCGACGTAGCGGGTCTTGCCGACAGAAAGAATATATTGATCGGCAAAAAACGCTCCCCAAGGTCGCTTGATCGTGTCTTCGGCCGTCACGACGGCGCGCACGCCGGGAAGTTTCTCTGCTGTACTGGTATCGATATGGCGGATCCGCGCATGGGGATAGGGACTGCGCAGAACTTTTCCCACCAGCATTCCCGGAAGGAAAATGTCCGCAATGTATTGAGAGGCGCCGGTTACCTTGTCGAACCCTTCGACGCGCTGTACGCGTTTACCTACTACCGAAAACTTTTCTGCTTTGGCCATCTCTACTACTCTCGCAAACTATTGTCGGATTTCTCCCGCCAAGGCGCGAAGGCGCAAAGTATGATTATTTTTTAATTCCTAAACGTTGGGCTTTTGCGACTTTGCGCGAAGATTTCTTCTCTTTTTCCTATAAACAGGTCCTTTACTTCGTTTCGGGCGACTTGATCCGCCCTCGACGACGGATCAAGTCGTTTTAGCGACTGGCTTGTAGACATCCAGGCTCTGAATCTTCGCCGTAGTTTCACGCTGGCGAAACTTGTAATCGGGATCGATCTTGCCGTTCACCACCGCCATGACGGATTCAAGGATCTTGTAATAGCCGGTGCAACGGCACAGATTTCCCGACATCCACTCTTTGACTTCTTCTTCGCTCGGGCGGGGGTTTTCGTCGAGCAGCGCCTTGGCCGCCATGATCTGGCCTGGCGTGCAAATGCCGCATTGAAAACCGCCGTATTCGATGAACGCTTGTTGCAGCGGATGGAGCTTACCATCCTTGGCGAGACCTTCGACGGTTTCGATCTTCTTTCCTGCGCAACTTGCCGCCAGTGTCAAGCAGGAGCTGACGAGCCGGCCGTCTACGATGACGCTGCAAGCGCCGCACACACCGATGCTGCAGCCTTCCTTGGTGCCGGTCAGGCCGAGATGGTCGCGCAGAACTTGCAGCAGCAGGCGATTTGACTCGAACTCGACAGCGTGCTCTTCGCCGTTGACGTTGAGAACCAGCTGTTTTTTCATGAAGCCGAACATAGCTTTTGTCGACGCAAGATTCAATGTTGTGAGACAATTGACGGCGGCGGTCCAGAACGGGGCGACCGAGAGAGTTCCCGCCGACTTACACAGCTGTAGCATGGCTCACGATCGCCGAATAAACCGGTTCCAACGACTCACCGGTAATCGCTGTTGTTACGTTCGAATTGTCTTCCTGATCAAACCGTGTCTCGTTGACAGTTCGTTTGTGCCGCTGATATGGCTAGTGAGGTCACAAGGAAAGGAGTAAACAATGTGAAGTGTTTTCGTCCGCTGATATTAGCGACAATCCTCATCATTGCTCAGGCGGTAGGCACAGAGGCGCAGCAGAAATTTCGTGTCGCCAGCGGAGGTTTTTCGACGGCGATCCATGCGGTAGCGTGGGCCGCTTACGAAAAGCGAATTTTTCAGAAATATGGCCTCGATGGCGAATATCTGGCTTTGGAAAGCGGCACGCCCGCGATGCAAGCGCTGCTTGCAAACGAGGTGCAGGTCGTATTCACCACCGGGGCGCTGGCGATCACCGCCAATTTGCAGGGCGCCGATACGACGATTATCGCTGGCGGCATCAATTTTATTCCAAACAAGTTGCTCGTCCGGCCCGAGATCAAACGGCCGGAAGACTTGAAGGGCAAGCGCATCGCCATCAGCCGCTTCGGCTCTGCCTCTGACTACGCGACGCAGGTGGCTTTGGAAAAAATCGGCCTGAATGCGAAGGACGTCACGATTGTTCAAGTTGGCGGCAACCTGACCCGCTTCGCTGCCTTGTCGAATGGAACCATCCACGGGACGCTGTTATCCGAGCCCATGACCACGATAGGGCTTCGCGATCACAAGATGAATTCCCTCATCGACCTAGCGGAGAGCGGCGTGCCGTTCCCGCAGAACTGTTTCATTGTCAGGCGGAGTTACCTGGCCGCGAACCGGGCCAAGATCGTCAACGCCATGAAGTCGATCATCGAGGGGTATTTCACGGTAAAGAACGACAAGGCGCTCGGCTTGCAGCTCATCAAGAAATACATTCGTGTCGACGGCGAGGACGCGAACCTCAGTTACAATTATTATCTGGCGAAATACGGTGACGGCGTGATGGTCATGCCCGACCGTAAGGGTTTGGAATTCATCTTGTCTCAGCTGGTTGCGACCAATCCCAAGGCGAAAGGCCAGACACCGGAGAGTCTGCGGTTGCTGGATTCCAGTGTACTCGATGAAATCAAGAAGAGCGGCTTTATCGAAAATTTCAAACGCTAGCACTTGGTATTCGACGATTTGAACTACTTGAACAGATTTTAGGAGCAAGCAATGCCAGGAGTTTTCGATGCTGATACGCACATCGCCGAATCAGAGGCGATGTGGAGTTTGATCGAGGAGGAGATGTATCCGCGTCGCCCCGTGTTGGTGAAAATCCCGGATGACACCTGGTACAAAGAACGCAACGCTTTTTGGCTGATCGACGGGGAAATTTTTCCCAAACCGGCAGGCAAGGCCAGCTTCAGTTTGATCACACCGTCGGCGCAGAAGAAAGAATCGGGAAGGGGAGACATCCATCTTGGGGTGCGCGAGCTGACCGATCCACTGGCGCGGCTGAAAGACATGGACAAGCTCGGCGTCGACATGCAGGTCATCTACCCGACGCTGTTTCTGGTCTACTTGACCGACGATCCAAAGCTCGAGGTCACCCTGTGCCGCGCTTACAACCGCTTTGTCGCCGATGCCTGCTCGAAGGAGCCCGGACGGCTCAAATGGGTCGCGATTCTGCCGTTACGCGATCGCGAAGCTTCACTACAACTGATGCAATGGGCGAAAGAGCAGGGGGCAGTCGGAATCTTTTTCCGCGGCATGGAAGGCGATCTCACCCTCGACAACCCGTACTTCGCTCCGATCTACGCGCAAGCGGAGAGGCTCGACCTCACCATTTGCATTCATACCGGCTCGGGAAGCCGCTATTTGATGCAACTCTTTGATGTCGAGCGCAATCATACCTTTGCGCACAATCGGGTCTTGCCGGTCGTGGCGTTCCGGGACCTGGTGGCCAACCGAATTCCGGAGCAGTTTCCCAGGCTTCGCTGGGGCTTCATCGAAGCGGCCGCGAGTTGGGTGCCGTATATTGTTCACGTGCTACGCCGTTCGGTGCGCGCGGATTTAAAAACAAAAAATCCCCAGGATCTGTTTCGCGACTATCGTTTCTGGGTTGCCTGCGAAGCCGACGAGGAGTTGCCTCACCTGTTGAATTATATCGGCGAAGACCACCTCGTCATTGGCTCCGACTACGGCCACAACGATCCATCCAAAGAGCCGGAATTCGTAAAGCATATGCGCGCCCGCGAAGACGTCGCTCCGTCAGCCATCGAGAAAATTCTCTGTGACAATCCACGCAGGCTTTACGGGCTCTCGTGACCGGGGTCGGCGATTTTCCATCTCTCCGCCGTTCCTGAGGGGCGGTATGCCATGATCACGATCGAAGCGCTGAGCCAGCGCGACGCCAAGACGCTGAAAGATATCCGCCTGCGGGCATTGCAAGATACACCGAGCGCTTTCAGTTCGACTTACGACAAAGAGTCCCGGCTTAGTGATGCCGAATGGATGGAACGGGCGACTCGATGGTCGCGAGACCGATCCGTCGCGTACCTGGCGATGGATGGAACCGTCGCTTGCGGGATTGTGGCTGCATTTCGAGATGAACAAGATGAAGCACACGCCTATTTGGTTTCGATGTGGGTGGCACCGACGCATCGCCGAGCCGGGGTCGGCGCAGCGCTGGTACATAAAATACTCGAATGGGCGCGCACTCAAAATGTCCGCGTGATGGAATTGTTGGTAACGTCTAACAACACCCCTGCCATCAGGTTCTACGAGCGTTTCGGTTTTGCAATGACGGGAAAGATAACGCCACACGCCAATGATCCGTCATTGAGCGACTGCGAAATGCATCGGACGGTTTTCTAGCCCGGACGCCATCTCGTTTCCCCGGAAGGAGGCTGAGGACACGCCAAAAGACGTGACCTTACCGCTGCGGTTAGCTGCGGAAATCGGAGCCTTACGCTCCCACCATCGGCTCCGATGATAGCCCGTAAAGCACCTTGGCGTTGTGCGACAGTATCTTTTCCTTCACGGCCGGATCAATGCCTTCCATGCGTTGGAACTCGTTCAGCGCAGTCACCGCACTGGACGGATCGGTATGTCCGTAGTCGGTGCCGATCACGAGGCGGTCTTCGCCGCAGTAGCGTACGACGTATGGCACGTCGTCATTGGTCTGGCAGGTGACGAAGATGTTGAATTCCTCAAAAACGTTTTTCGGAAACGTTCGACCGGCTACGCGGTAGCGAATCGCAGCTTCGCGGTAGATCCACGGCACCCACTGAGCCGAAGCTTCGATGAATCCCCAGCGTAGCTTCGGAAAGCTATCGTGCAGCTCGCTCATGATGACGTCATAGCAAGCCGTGACCGTTGGAACACGGAACTGCGCGAAGCGGCCCGCGGGGGCCAGCCTATAAAGATCGGCGTTCTCGGGATTGCCGTTGGCGATGTGCACGGCGATCGGCATGTCGCGATCGCTGGCGGCCTGGTACAGCGGATAATAATATGAGTCTGACAAATGCCGTTCGCCTTCCAATGGTCGCATGCACACCGCCGCGCCACCGTTTTCCTTGGCGAACTTCACTTCCTCGATGGCCGCATCGATATTCATCGCGGGCACGACGCACGAGTATAGTAATCGTCCTCGGCTTTTCTTCGAGATATCAGCGAGCCAGCGATTCCAGCTGCGGCAGAGCGCGACCTCGGCGTCGGATCGGGTCGTGACTCGTTCGATCCAAAACGTGTTGTGCAACACCTGGATGTCGATGCCCAATTCGTCCATGTGTTTGAGTCGCAAGGCAACGTCATCGAGCTCGCGCGCAGCTTGCGGAGTCTCAAAATTTCTGCCGGCGCGCTGAGCGAATTCGTGAAGCTCACGCTCGTTCAAAGTTAAAAAGCGGAAACCGGCGATTTTGTCGTCGATCACCCAGTATTGTCGAGTCGGATCGGTGGGCGACGAATAAAGCTTGGGCCGAAATTTCTGCTCGGAAGGCGGGAGATAATCCCAGGTGCGCTCGGTCTCGATCACATGGGCGTCGGCATCGATGATCGTAAGCTGATTGGCCATCGTGCGCCTCCTCATTCGCGCGGAAAGTTGGCTGGTCTCGACGTTAGGCTGAGTATCGGATCGCTGTCAAGCCTGTGCCTCGGTAGTTCATCTTACTAAGGAGTCCACAATTAAGTAACCACGAAGCGACCGATGGCCGAGCCCTGGAGATCGCGGGCATAGGAGCGGAACGATCACTTTCAGGCCCAGCCGCTAGGTTATTGTCACCACGGAGAGGATGGGGCGGTGGCCC
>DATBMR010000056.1:0-13358 GCA_036554745.1 Binatia bacterium | reverse complement strand
ATCCTGAACCAAAACTTTGAGAACGGCGCCGAATACGGACGACTGGGGCGGGCCGCCGACCTTGGTTACGTAACCTGTGATGGTTTCGCTAACCGGCTCGGTAACGCCGGCAAGGGCGGCGCCCATGCAATCCAGTGCCGTTCGCTTGGCTTTCTCCACCGCGTCACACGGTAGGTCCTCGTAGTCGGTGTCTACGACGAACCGGGCAATTTTCTCGGTGGCGGCCATTCTTCACCTCGCCGAGAACGGCGTTCAAACTCAAAGGGCGGGTTTCAAACCCGCCCCTACGAACCAAAATTCTTTTTTTCTATTACTATAGTTCAAGAATTGCGCGGCCTGCGCAAGTTCCTTGCTTACAAAAATTCAATCTCACAGAAGCACACGAAGTTCGGAAGTTATCGTCATTACATTTTTCTTTTAACTTGGTGAGCTTCGTCCTTGGGGTGAACTAATCCTTTCCGAACTTACGCCTTGGCGCTCCTTCGACGATGCTTCGAACATGCTTTGCGGCGAGATATTCCGTGATCCTACGCTGCCGCCTGCAGCGCGCTGCCATTGCTGCCGCCGAGCACGGCACCGGGCAGCGCGCCGGTGTGGTCGCCCTTTTCGACCAGCGCTTGACCATTGACGATGGTCATCTCGATGCCGTTGGCTTTTTGAATGAAACGCTTCTCGTTGCCGGGCAGGTCCTGCACCATCTCCGGATCGCATTCGCGAATCGTCGCGGGATCGAACACGCACAAGTCCGCCGCCATGCCGGACCTGAGCAGGCCGCGGCCCTGCAAACCGAAGATCGACGCGACCATGAAAGTGAGCTTGCGCACACCCTCCTCCAGACTCATGATCTGCTTCTCGCGCACCCAGTAACCGAGCAGGCGCGTGGCGTAGCCGAAGCCGGCATCGTAGATCAAGTGCGCGCCGGCGTCGGACTGGCCAACCAGCACGTACGGGCTGCGGATAATCTCCGCCACGGCACTCTCGTCGCCGTTGGTGCTGGAGGTCTGAAACTCGGTGTCGAGGCCTTCCGCGAGCGACAGATCGAGAAAAGTGTCGATCACGTCCTGGCCGCGGATCTTGGCGATCTCCGCCACGCTCTTCTTTTCGAGGCGCTTGTTCTCCGGCTTGACCGCATTGATCAGATACACCAGATCCCAGCGCCGTGAGAAGCGCGACGATTTCGTCTCTTCGACGGCTTCGTAATGCATCTTCTTGCGCGTCTCGAGGTCCTTGATCGCCGCGATACGCGCTTCGAGCGGCAGAAACAGAATCGCTTTCCAGGTCGGCAGATCGTCAAACACCTGAGCGTTTTTCATTGTCAGCCGGTTGTTGAACAGGCGCGCGTTACACAGCGGATAGGACTGGACACCTCGATCGATGGTTTCCTTCGCCGCGTCCAAGAGCACGCGCCACTCATTGGGCTTGTCCCAGCGATGGGCGATGCTCTGCCAGATCACCGGACGGCCCGATTGCGACGAAATTTCTTCGAACAACTTCAGGCTCTCCGGTATCGGCACCGAGACACCGAGCGAGCCGCGGGAGATCTGCACCGCACCTTGGTTAATCTCACCCAGCGCGGAAGCGAGTTCGACAATCTCTTGATTGGTCGCGAAACGGCTTTGGATCGGCGTTCCGTCGGCGTACATGTGGACAGGATTTTGGTTGGTCGAGAAGCCGGCGGCGCCCGCGCGCACGCTGGCTTTGAGAACTTCTTTCATCTGGTCAATTTCGGCCGGCGTTGCCGCGCGCTCCAGCGAGGCATCCCCCATGACGAACTGGCGGAGCGCGCAGTGGCCTACGAGCGCCGCCACGTTGACCCCGAGATTGCCGCGCAGCGCGTCGAGATACTGGCCAAATGTGGTAAAGCCCCACTTCACCCCGGCCTTTAAGGCCGGCAGGGTGATGGCTTCGACGCGCTCAAAGCTTTTGAGGATTGTCTCGCGATCCTGTTCTTTACAAGGCGCCAAGGACAACGCGCAATTGCCAGGAATGACGGTGGTTACACCGTGAAAACAGGACGAGGTCGCCAGAGGATCCCATAACAGCTGGGCATCGAGGTGCGTGTGAAAATCGATAAATCCAGGTGACACCGCCAGGCCGTCGGCATGGATGACGCGCTTGGCGCTGCCGCTGATGCGGCCGGTGTCGACAATACGGCCATCTTGCACCGCCACGTCGCCAATATAAGAAGGCAGCCCGCTACCGTCATAAATCCGTCCGCCCTTGATGAGAATATCGTAGGCCATCGAACCTCCTCCGCTTGTTTTACAAACTTGGTCGAGCTTACCGGCAAGCGCGCTCGGATGTCAACTGACGCACCGATGCGCGTTTCTGGCGATCGTTACGACAGGAGCAACTCTAAATCTTCCCTGGAAAGATCGCGCATCAGGCTGTTGTCGGCGCTGATAATGGCGTCGGCAAGGTCGCGCTTGGATTGCTGCAGCGCCAGCACTTTTTCTTCTACCGTGTCGCGCGCAATCAAACGATAGGCAAACACGTGGCGCGTCTGGCCGATGCGATGTGCGCGGTCGATCGCCTGCGCTTCCACCGCCGGATTCCACCAGGGATCGAGCAGGTAAACGTACTCGGCGGCGTGGAGATTCAATCCCAGCCCACCGGCTTTCAAGCTGATCAAGAACAATTTTACGTCGGGATCATGTTGGAACTGCTCCACGCGCGCCTCGCGATCGCGCGTGCGGCCGTCGAGATAGGCGTACGGAACATTCGCAGTATCCAGCCGGCTGCGCACGATTGCGAGCAAGCTGGTGAATTGCGAAAATACCAGGACCTTATGATTCTCTTCGAGCACCTGATCGAGCTGGGCCAATAGTGTGTCGATTTTGGCGCTCGGCTCAGCGATTCTTTTCTTGTCAATCAATCCGGGATGGCATGCCGCCTGACGCAAGCGCAGCAAGGCTTCCAGGACTTGGATTTTATACCGGCCGTCGGTTGCCGCAGTGTCATTCTTGAGCAGGCGTGACCGGTAGAAATCACGCAGCTCGTCATAGAGTTTCCGTTCTTTAGCTTCGAGGTCGCAGTAAATCGTTTGTTCGGTTTTTTCCGGCAGCTCCGTAGCGACCTGTCCCTTGGTCCGGCGCAGGATAAACGGCCTGAGCGCTCTGGCCAACAGGGCGCGCGTCCGCTCGTCGGGATTGCGCCCGACATTGGTGAAAACCGAAGCGCTCCCGAGCATGCCAGGATTGAGAAACTCGAACAGGCTCCATAGCTCGCCCAAGTGATTTTCCACCGGCGTCCCACTCATGGCGAGACGGTGATCGGCGTGCAGCAAGCGCACCGCCTTCGCCGAGAGCGTACCGGCGTTCTTGATCGCTTGGGCTTCGTCGAGAATACAATAGTCGAACCGCTGCTCTTTAAAATGGATCGCGTCACGCGTCAGCGTGCCGTACGTGGTAAGGACAAGGTCGTAATCCGCGAAATGGTCTCCCGGCTTGTGTCGGGCAGCGCCGGAGTGATCGAGGATCGCCAAGTTCGGCGCGAACCGTGCAGCCTCTCGTTTCCAATGAAAGATCAGCGAACGCGGCACAACCACGAGCGACGGACGCGGTGAATCGCCATCATCGGCGGATCTTCCCGCCCGGCGCGCTTCAAGCAGCGCTAACACTTGAATCGTCTTACCCAATCCCATGTCATCCGCCAGGCAGCCGCCGAAACCGAATCGTTGCAGGAAAAATAACCACCCGAGTCCCTCGCGTTGATAGCCGCGCAACTCGCCGGCAAACTGCGGAGGAGGATCCGCTGACGCGACACCGCTAAAATCAGCCAACTCCTGGCGCACGCGCGCGAAGTTCGCATCAAAGGACACACCCGGTTCGGAACTGAGCAAGGCATCGAGCAATCCGGCCTGCGGCCGCGTGAAACGCAGTTGTTCAGCTTTGATCGTGCCCAGTCCGGCAAGCAGACCATACTTCTTGATCCACTCTTCGGGAAGCACGCCAAGCGTGCCGTCGTCGAGTTTGATCAACGATTCGCCTTGCCTGATCGCTCGCAACAGCCGCGGCAGGGAAACTTTAGTGTCGCCGAATAGCACGCTACCTTCGAGTTCGAACCAATCGACTCCCGATTTGACCTCGACCTTGAGCGCTGCCGCGGTTCGATAGAGCTTACCCTGCGCCTCCACCTGCCAGCCTTCGCTGGTTAGCGCGCGCACGACTTTGGGCAGTTGATCGCCGTACAACTCCGTGTCGCCGTCGTCGTACCGATTGGCACTACGAAACCCTAACTGGGTGAGCCGTCTGCGTGCGGCGGTCTCAAAGCTCAGGTCGCGCCGAATGACCCGGCGCTGGTTCTTCTGGTACACGCTGCTGCCGCGTTGATCGTAAGGAATTCTTTGGCCGGCGTAGTCGAATGAAAGTTTGCCCAACAGCCGGGGATGGCGAAACGGGTGGCTCGGGCCGGGTTTGACCACTAAACTGGGCTTTGGTCGCGGCGCGATTTCCTCGAATGCGAGATCCTCGGGTAACGACAATTGCGGCCGGCGCGCAAAGCGCAGCACTTCGGCGAGAAACGACTCCCCCTCTGCCCTGGGAATAGACAAACTCTTCCGCTCTTTTAGCAGAAGGATCCATTGGAAAGCGCCGTGATCGTTGAGCCGTGCCACCCGATCTTCATAAAACACCAAACCGCCGGGCACGAGCAGGCAGGGCTCTACCAAGCTCATCTCGGCTTGGTCGCGGCGCAGCGCGCCGCTTACGGAATAGTTCTTGCCATCCCGGTCCGGTTCCACTTTTAAGTGAAAATCCCACGGCGCTCCTCCGTCCCATTGAAGCGGCGGTGTCTCGCGATCGTTCATCGACTGTCGCAGCACACAACGATGGGTGGCGCATATAAGCGGCAGTGCGACATCCCACAGAGGCGCAGGCAGAACGAAGTTCGGATACGTCGAATCGCGAAAATAGGATGAGTGAAGGTGACTCAAATCTTGACGTGAGCCGAAAAGAATCGCCAAAATCCGTCGGTCTGCGGCATCGGTAATTTCGTCAATTTCGCTTAGTGCAAGCTTTTTTGTTTTCAACTTGCCCCAGGCGCCGTTGACCAGGCGCTGGCGTTGGGCAACTTCGAGGACCACGCGATCAACCGAGAGCGTGCCCTCAGCATCGATGAGATAGATAAATTCCCGTTCTGCCGGCTGCGAGAATCGTGACCTGTACTCCGCCGTTGCCAGTGAACTGAGGACCGGCGCAAGTTGTTCTTGCCAGCCGGTCGGCGGGGGCTTTCTGATAAGCGTGGGCCTGGCGCGTTTGCTCGGAAACAACTCATGGACAGGCTGGAAGCGAGCGCGTTCTTGATCTTTTCTGAGGTAACCTCTCTTTTCAGCCGCCAAACAGGTTGCCCAGATATGCTTGCAAGGCTCCAGATCCCGCTCAAAATAGGGACAGCTACAGGAGTAATCCAGAAAATCGTCGATGCTCATAATTTCGACCGTGTAGCGAAGCGTCCCTTGTACAACCGCGTTTACGGACCTGCCATCGCCATCGATCTGGGTGACCGCGCCGCGAACGTAATATTGCCGTCCTCGCTCCTGGGTGAGCCGCCCTACTTCATCGGCGATCTGTTCGGTGAGATATCCCATCAATCAAACTGACTAACTTACCAAAGCAAAAAAGTCTATTAAAGCCCCAGCGCGAGCGGCCGTAAAATCTTACATTCATGATCGCTGTTTCTCTGCCGTCGTGAGCGAGACGTGAGATGAGCATTGATTCAAGTGGGGAGTACGGCAGCTCGGTCACCGTAAGCTGAATGCAAGACGCTCACTCGTTCCAACCGTTGCAAATCGTTCCAGAGTTTTTCCGTCCGGAACTTCTCGGTTAGTGAACGCACGATAATGCGCCGCGAAACTTTCACTTACAACGACGTAGCTCTGCCAGCCCGACGTGCAGGCGTGAATTGAAGCGCTATATGTTTAATGATAGACGAAAAAAGCTATGCCCAAGTACCGAGTGACCGTAGACACCGGCGGAACGTTTTCCGACTTTGTATTTTTCAACGAAGACAGCGGTGAAATCACCATCACCAAAGTGCCATCGACGCCCCAAGAGCCGTTTCAAGCCGTGCTCAACGGGCTCAAGGAGCTGATTGACCAAGGTGTAGCGGCCGCCGATGTTTCCTTTTTCTGCCACGGAACCACCGTCGGCACCAATGCGCTCCTTGAAGAAAAAGGCGCCAAGACGGGCTTGCTGGTCACCCAGGGCTTTCGCGGCATTTACGAAGTCATGGAGCAAACCCGCGGCTATGGACCCGCCACCTACGATCTTTTTTTCGAAAAGCCACGGCTGCTCGCGCCGCCCTATTACACCGAGGAGATTCCCGAGCGCGTCGATTTTCGCGGCAACGTGCTCCAGCCGATTGACGTTGAAGCTGCTCGCGCAGCGGTGCGCCGGCTCAAAAAAAAGGGCGTCAGTTCGGTCGCTGCCTGTTTCCTGTTTTCATTTTTGAATCCCACTCACGAGCTGAAGATCAAGGAAATCTTCGCCGAAGAGTTTACCGAAGGGCGACTTTCGCTTTCGTACGAAGTCCTGCCGCAGATCCGCGAATTTTACCGGCTCAGTACGACCGTGATCAACGCCTACATTCAGCCGGTCATGGCAAGCTACTTAAGCCGACTCGAGACGCGTATGCGCGAGGTTGGCGTCACCACACCGAAGCTCTACATCATGCAATCGAACGGCGGCGTTTCAACGTTCAAAGGCTCGGCAGAGAGGCCGGTCACCACTGTGCTCTCCGGCCCCGCCGGCGGCGTCATCGCATCCATGGGCACCTGCGAGCGTGTCGGTATCAACAACATCATCACCTTTGACATGGGTGGCACCAGCTGCGACGTCGCGCTGATTCACCAGGGTAATCCGGTCATCACCACCCAAGGCAAGATCAACATGCGGCCGATCGCCCTACCGATGCTCGACATTCACACCGTCAGCGCGGGGGGCGGTACCATCGCAAGGATCGACGCCGTCGGTGGATTACAGGTTGGTCCGGACAGCGCCGGGGCCGATCCGGGGCCAGTTTGCTATGACCGAGGCGGCGAAAACATTACCATCACCGATGCCAACATGGTCACCGGAGTGTTGGATCCCGATCATTTTCTCGGCGGCCGGATGAAGCTCAACAAAGCCAAGGCGGAAAAGCTGCTCGAACAAAAAATCGCCAAGCCGCTGCGGCTTGGGTTGCTCGAAGCGGCCGACGGCGTGCTCAAAATCATCAACGTCAAAATGGAAGAAGCGATCAAGGCGGTGTCCTCGGCGCGCGGTTACGATATTCGCGACTTTACTTTGGTCGCTTTCGGCGGCGGCGGCCCGATGCACGGCGGTCGCATCGCGCTCGATTTGGGCATTCCGACGCTGCTGGTCCCGTTGACGCCCGGCGTTCACTCGGCGCTCGGACTTCTTATGTCGGACGTTAAACACGATTATGTGCGTTCGAAGCTGGTCGGTTTGGACGAGATCGACCCGGCGGAGATCAATCACTTATTCAATCAGCTGATCGACCAGGCGAAGGAAGATTTGCACGGGGAAGGCTTCAAAGAGCACGAAATCAAGATCGAGCCTTATCTTGATCTGCGCTACGCCGGCCAGGGCTACGAATTGACGGTTCCCTGTCCGATGCCGCCGCTCACGAAACACGAACTGCTGATCATGCGCCAGCGTTTCGACACGGTGCATGAACAGAACTCGGGACATAAAGCCGAAACCGAGCCGGTAGAGCTGGTGAGTCTCCGTCTGGTTTCCCTGGGATTGGTACCGCAAGCCAAGCTCTCGCCCGGTAAGAGTACCGGGCGCAGAGTCGAAGCAGCAAAAACCGGTGAACGTAAAGTCTTCTTCGGCACCGAGCACGGCACGTTGACAACACAGATTTTCAATCGCGACCGGCTCGAGCCCGGTCACCGGATCGTCGGTCCTGCCATCGTCGAACAATTGGACACCACCACCGTGATTCACCCCGAGCAGGTCGCGACGGTGGACGAATATCGAAATATCATCATTCGCGAGAACAAGTGATTTTCTTAATTAGTGGAACTGTTGGAATGACTGGAACAATTGGAACCGTGACTTTAAGGTTGCAGTCGTTCCACAAGTTCCAGACGTTCCAATCGATGCCCGAGGTCCTATGCCAACGGTCGATCCCGTAACCCTTCAAGTCATCCAGGCCCGGCTCGCCGGCATTGTGCAGGAGATGCAGAACTCGCTGTTTCGTACCGGCTATTCGACCATCATCCGCGAGTCTCAGGACGCGAGCTGCGCGATTTTGAATCGCCAGGGTGAAGTGGTTGCCCAACACGTCGTGCTGCCGCTCCATATGGGCGCGTTTCCCGCATGCGCCGCCGGAATCTTGAAAAACTACCATGCCGATGAAGTGCACGAAGGCGACGCGTTTATCACCAACCATCCCTACCTCGGCGGCAGCCCGCACGCGCCGGATATGGCCGCGCTCACGCCGATTTTCTACAGCGGCGAATGGGTCGGCTTTGCCGCCAACCTAGCGCACAAGAGCGACATCGGCGGCCCGGTGCCGGGGAGTTGCTGGAGCCAGGCTCGCGAAGTCTACCAGGAAGGTCTGCACGTCCCGCCGATCAAGTACGTCCAGGCCTACAAAACCAGCAAAGACATCGAAGCGCTCCTTGGCTGCAATAGCCGCACGCCGGAGCTGGTGGTCGGCGACCTGCGCGGCCAAGTCGGCGCGGCGCGCCTGGGCGAACGACGTTTTCAAGAAATGATGGAGCGCTATGGCAAGGAGACGATCCTCGCCTCCTTCGAGCAGCTGTTTGCGCTCACGGAAGCGAAGGTGCGAGCCGAAATCGCATCATGGCCCGACGGCACCGGGGAAGGCGAGCGTTTCGTTGACAGCGATGGCATCGAACTGAACAAGCCGGTGCGACTGCATGTAAGGATCGACAAGCGCGGCGATCGACTGCTCTTCGACTTCACCGGTTCGGCAGATCAAACCAAGGGGCCCGCCAATATCCGCCCGACTATTGTACGCGCCGCCTGCTGCTATTTGCTGACCTGTCTGGTCGATCCCGCGCTGGCGATCAATTACGGCCTGGCCAAGTGCATCGACATCAAAGTGCGCGAAGGCAGCGTGGTCAATCCGCGCTTTCCGGCGCCGGTTAACACTTACAATCCCACCGTTCATGCTCTGGTGGAATCGCTGCTCGAGGCGTCGAGTAAGATCACGCCGCACAAAAAGGTCGCCGACGGCTGCAGCAGCCGCTCGATCATTATCGGCGGGCGCAGCAACAAGACCGGTAAGAGCTACGTGCAGTATGAAATCTTCGGCGGAGGCTCCGGCGCGCGGACCGGTAAGGACGGTGTCTCCGGCACCAACGTGAATCAATCAAACGCCAAGATCGCGCCGATCGAAATTGTCGAGTCGGAATTTTCCACCCGGGTAAGGCGTTTTGAGCTGGTCCCGGACTCCGGCGGTCCTGGCGCGTGCCGCGGCGGCTTGGGCTTCGTGCGCGAGTATGAAGTGCTCGACAATGACGCGCGCTTTTCGCTACGCTCGACCAAACACACAGTGGCGCCCAAAGGCATCGACGGCGGGATGGACGGCAGGACCGGCCTGTGCACGCTCAATCCCGGAAGCCCCGAAGAACGGGTGATCCCGTCGCGTTACTCCGATCACGTGCTTCATCCGGGAGAAATCTTTCGGCTCGAGACTCCCGGTGGGGGAGGATTGGGCGACCCGCGTCAACGTGACCCGCAAAGAGTGCTTAACGACGTGCGCAACGGCTATGTCACCCGGGAAAAGGCGCGCACCCTCTTTGGTGTCGCTATTGACGCCGTGGACGGCGAGTTTGCGCTCAATGAAACGGAGACGCGGATATTGCGGAGCGGCGCCGAGGATAGAGTATAGATCGAGAATTGCGATACTCCATCCTCCATCCTCGATCGTCAATTTAATTGTTTATGCCGTCCAATGCCGTCCGTTGATCCAATAACCTTGCAGGTCATCCAGGCGCGTCTCGCTGGCATCGTCCAGGAGATGCAGAACTCGCTTTTCCGAACCGGTTATTCGACCATCATTCGTGAGTCGCAGGACGCCAGCTGCGCGCTCTTGAACACCACGGGTGAAGTGGTCGCCCAGCATGTCGTTCTGCCGCTTCACATGGGCGCTTTTCCGGCCTGCGCTGACGCTATACTCAAAGCATTTCCGGCGAACGAAATCGAAGCAGGCGACGCCTTCATCATCAATCATCCCTATCTCGGCGGCAGCCCTCATGCGCCCGATATGGGCGTTCTTACACCGATCTTCTACCAGGGTGAGTGGGTTGGTTTCGCCGCCAACATGGCTCATAAGAGCGACATCGGCGGCACCGTACCAGGAAGCGGCTCGGGTAACGCCCGGGAGATTTATCAAGAAGGGCTCCACCTGCCGCCGGTAAAGTACATGTTGCGCCTACGACCGGTAAAAGAAATCGAAGCCTTGATCGCCGCTAACAGTAGAACCGCGGCGCTGGTGATCGGCGATCTGCGCGGCCAAGTCGGTGCCGCCCGTTTGGGTGAGCGCCGCATGTCAGAATTGATGGAGCGCTATGGCAAAGCGACTGTGCTCGAAAGCACGGAGCTCTTGTCGGACTACACCGAAAGCCGAATCCGCCGAACGATCGCCGCATGGCCGAACGGGGAGTCGGAGGCCGAGAGTTTTGTCGATCACGATGGCATCGACCTCACTCGGCCCATTCGCATCCACGTCAAAGTTGAGAAAGCCGGAGATAAGCTCCACTTCGATTTCACCGGCAGCAGCGATCAAACCCAGGGGCCGGCAAATATCCGCCCGCCCCTGGTGCGTGCCGCCTGTGCTTACTGTCTGGTCGCCCTGGTGGATCGCTTCCTGCCGATTAATCAAGGACTGAACCGTGTGATCGATGCGACTTTTCGTCCAGGCAGCGTTGTCGACCCGCGTTTTCCGGGAGCAGTGAATACTTACATGCCGACTGCGCTCACCGTCGCGGAGGCGGTATTAAAGGCGCTTGCGTCGTTTGCGCCCGACAAAAGAATTGCCGGAGGTTCAGGCAGCGCGGCTCTCGTGCTCGGCGGACGCGACAGCCGGACCGATCGCGCCTTCGTTCACTATGAAATCTTTAGCGGGGGTACCGGCGCCCGCCCCGGCAAAGACGGCGTCTCGGCCACCGCGTTTCATTTGAGCAATTGTAAGACCGCGCCGATTGAGATCATTGAATCCGAGTTCCCTACCCGCGTCGAGCGGTTTGAAATGGTCGCTGACTCGGGCGGCGCCGGCACCTGGCGCGGTGGCTTAGGTTTCGTGCGCGACTACCGTATTCTAGCCGACGACGTCCGCTTCTCCATGCGGACGGATAAACACGCCATTGCTCCTTTCGGTATTAGCGACGGGCAAGCCGGGGGTCGGGGCGCGTGCCTCGTCAATCCCGGCGCCGCTGAGGAAAAGAGCCTCCCCTCGCGCTTCGGCGACCACCGGTTGCGCAAGGGTGATCTCGTCAGGGTATTGCGCCCCGGCGGCGGCGGGCTCGGCGATCCCTACAGGCGCCCTGTAGCGATGGTGCTCGAAGACGTGCGCCAGCGCTACGTATCGGTCGAACGGGCCGAGAATGACTACGGGGTCGCCCTCGAAGACCGAGGCGACGAACTCGTGCTGGCGGCGGAGAAAACCCGGCTCCTCAGGGGAAATTAAGTAAAAAAACGTTGGCATTGAATAACGGCCTCTGCTATACAGTTAGAAAAATTTTTCACCCCTGAAGGAGGGAAACGAATGGCAGCAGCAAAAAAGAAACGAAAGCCGAACGCGGCGTTTATGAAACCGGTACAGCCCGATGCCACGCTGAGCGCTGTAGTCGGAACCAAGGCGATTCCGCGCACCGAGCTGACGAAAAAACTGTGGGCCTATATCAAGCGAAATGGGCTCCAGGACAAGAAGAAGAAAACCAACATCAATGCTGACGACAAACTCAAAGCCGTATTCGGCGGCAAAAAGACCGTTAGCATGTTCGAGATGACCAAGCTGGTCAGCAAACACGTAAAGTAACAATCGTCTTTCCACCGCAGGCCAAGAGTATCCACGGTGGCACGGCTGCTCTTGGCCTTTTTGCTCCATCACAAAGTCACTGCTCGTGCGAGGCGTCTGAATGACATCGATGCGGGGGCGCCATGGTATTCCGACTCAAGGCTGCCGCGGCGTAGAAACGCGCCCTCGATGACTCGTCATCTGACCATAACTGATTCTCACTTTTCACTCTGTTACCGGCACCGTTTGATATGCGCATGTGACCGTGCCAGACGCGCTCTGGCCACGTTATAAGTCACTTGCACCGGCCATCTTTTACTTGCTTGAACAGGGTCGTTTTCTTGTCAGTCAATTCAACCTGATAGTTGGCGCTCGAGCCGATCAACTGTCGGCGCTGCCCAGGCGCTCCTCATCCGGTCATTGACTTCGGAAATTGATTTCCCCTACTGTGTCGGCAATGTGAGCGTTAGCTGATTTCGATGGAGAGAGAGAACCGCCTATGAGTCAAGGTGAATACAAAGGCTTTCGTCGTGACGAGCTGGAATTTCAATACAACCCGCGTGTGTCCGTGCCCGAATACCCCGAGCTGGCCAAGGTAAGAGCCGCCCAGGCGCGTAAGGTACGTGACAGCGCCAAGTCTTGGTTGAACGTCGCTTACGGCAGCTCGGCCCGCGAGCTGCTCGATATCTACGCTGGCGATAAACCTGGGGGTCCAGTGTTGGTTTACATTCATGGCGGTTACTGGCGCAGCGGCAGCAAGGAAGACAACTGCAATTTTGTGCCTACGTTCACCAAGCGCGGCGCCACGGTCGTACTGGTGGAATACGATCTTTGTCCGCAGGTTACGGTAACCGATATCGTTCGGCAGACTCGCGCGGCGATCCGGTGGACTTACAGGAACATCTTGCGCTATAGCAGCAACCCGTCCAAGCTTTTCGTTTCCGGACACTCCGCAGGCGGTCACCTTACCGCGATGGCGCTGGCGCACGATTGGGAACAGGAAGGTCTCCCACGGGATATTATCAAAGGGGCGGTCGCGACCTCGGGAGTCTATGACCTCGACGTCGTAATGCGCATCAGCGTGCAGGAACAGGTTCGATTAACACCGGAACTGGCCAAGCTGAACAGCCCCTTCCGCACGCCACCGCTAGTCAAGTGCCCGCTCGTTGTGGCCGTGGGCGCCGCCGAGCCCAAGGGCTGGCAGCAAATGTCGGAAGACTATTTTCACTACTGCAAACGAAACGGCATGAACGTCCAATATCTGGTCGAGCCGGAAGCTAATCACTACACCATGGCGGAGCATTTGCTCGACGACACCCGTCCGCTCACGCGAGCAATGATCCAACAGCTCGGCGTATAGAAGT
>DATBMR010000050.1:0-15887 GCA_036554745.1 Binatia bacterium | reverse complement strand
TTAGATGGTGTAAGCCGTGCGTTCGCACCGCCGATCGCACCGATATCGGCACCGTGCCGGTCCCCAATGCGATGGAATCGCGGAAGCAACTATGGGGATATTAGAGAAAATTGGGTTTGTATGCTACGCAAATAGATGCGTGGTGCGAAAGGGGGGAATCGAACCCCCACGGGTGTTACCCCACAGGATCCTGAATCCTGCGCGTCTACCAATTCCGCCACTTTCGCGCGGCAGCTCGTGAGCCTCAATCGTGAAATTTATCTAACTTGAGGTCGGTGTCTTGTCAAGTTATAGAAGCAGATCTACACAGTCATGAGCAAAATCCTTGTTGTTGAGCCTGCCAAAATGTTGCAGCAGGCCTTGGTGTTCGCACTCGCTTCGGAACATGAAATCCAGGTGGTTGATCAGCTCCCTGAACCAGCCGCGCTGCAGGCGGACATCGCCATGATCGATCCCGCCGTGCTAATAAAAAGCGACGCAGCCGCGGCGCGGGCACGGGCCACCATCCTCAGCTGGCAAATTCCGATCATTTGGCTTGGAGCTGAATGGCCGTCGTCCGAGCGGGCGCCGGCAAAGCTCGTGTGCGTGAAACCGCCGTTCGACCGAGAGTCGTTGAAAAAGGCTTTGGCCGATATCGTTCGATCATCGACGAAGGAGAAGAACGACACGCATGCGCACGCCCCGAAGCTAAAACAGACCCCCGTTGCAAGGCAAACCAAGGGGCGAGAACCGCGCCCTAGCTCTGTGACAGAAAGTAAAAACGACATCATCGAGCTAGTCGATGTGGTTGAGGAGCAGCCACTGCGCGGCCCCAACAAAGACGCTGGGAAGAACAGTTAACGATGCAATTGCCCAAGGCATATAATCACCGCGACGTTGAGTCCAGATGGTACAATCATTGGATGAAATCCGGTTTGTTCGAACCGGCGAAAGAAGCCACGCGCTATTTTTCCATGGTCATTCCGCCGCCCAATGTGACCGGATCCCTTCACATGGGGCATGCACTCAACAATACGCTGCAGGATGTGCTGTGCCGCTTTAAGCGGATGGACGGTTATGGCGTGCTTTGGGTGCCGGGCACAGACCATGCCGGCATCGCCACCCAGAATGTGGTGGAGCGCCAGCTCGCGCAAAAGGGTGTCAGTCGATTCGAGCTGGGACGGGAGAGATTTATCGAAACCGTCTGGCGGTGGAAACAGGAAGCCGGCAACGCCATCCTGCATCAACTAAAAGCGCTTGGGGTTTCCTGTGACTGGAGCCGTGAACGGTTCACCATGGACCAAGGGCTGTCGCGCGCGGTGCGCGAGGCCTTTGTAAGACTGTGGGAAGATAAGAAGCTTTATCGAGCGCAGCGGTTGATTAACTGGTGCCCACGCTGCAAGACCGCGCTGGCCGACATCGAAGTGGTCCATGAGGAAACGGACGGCAGTCTTTGGCATATCCGCTACCCTTTCGCCGACGATACTGGGGAGGCGCTTTCAGTGGCGACGACCCGGCCCGAAACGATGCTCGGTGATACCGCGGTAGCGGTACACCCTGACGATGAACGCTACCGGCGCTTTATTGGTAAAAAAATTCGTTTGCCGATTACCGGCCGTATCGTGCCGCTGATCGCTGATCCCTTCGTCGAGCGTGAATTCGGCACCGGCGCGCTCAAAATCACGCCCGCCCACGATTTCAACGATTTTGAAATCGGCGAGCGCTTCGGCTTGGACAAAATCAGCATCTTCGATGCCGACGCGTGCATCGATGCAGCCGCTTTTGTTGATCGCGGCGAGCGCGGCGAGTGGATCGAGCGTTACCGCGGCAAAGACCGCTCCGAAGCCAGACAGTTGATTATAGCGGATCTAAGGGATCAGGGTTTCTTGGAAAAGACCGAGCCGTACCGACTCGCCGTTGGGGTTTGCTATCGCTGCCAGACGGCTATTGAGCCGTATCTCACGCCGCAATGGTTCGTCGACATCAAACCTCTGGCGGAACCCGCGCTGCGGGCGGTCCGCGCGGGCAATATCCGGATCGTTCCCGAAGGCTGGAGCAATTCCTATTTCGCCTGGATGGAAAACATTAAGGACTGGTGCATCTCCCGGCAAATCTGGTGGGGTCATCAAATTCCTGCCTGGTATTGTGTCGCTTGCGACGCCGCAAAACTAATCAAGGGAGCCGAAGGTGAATACCGAATCGACAAGGAGGCGACCCCGATTGTCGCAAGGACTCAGCCGGAGAAGTGCCCACAGTGCGGCTGTCGGGAGCTCGTCCAGGACCCTGACGTTCTCGACACCTGGTTTTCTTCGGCACTCTGGCCATTTTCGACCTTAGGTTGGCCGGAACGAACCGAAGACTTGCAGAGGTTTTATCCAACATCGACTCTGGTGACGGGCTTCGACATACTGTTTTTTTGGGTTGCGCGCATGATCATGATGGGGCTCAAGCTCATGGGGGACGTGCCTTTTCGCGACGTTTACATTCACGCCTTGGTGCGCGATGAGCAGGGACAAAAGATGTCGAAGTCCAAGGGTAACGTAATCGACCCGCTCGAAATTATGAACCGGTATGGCACGGATGCCTTTCGATTGACGCTCGCTGCCATGGCGGCCATGGGGCGGGATATCAAGTTGTCCGAAGAGCGCATCGCCGGTTATCAAAATTTCATCAACAAACTATGGAATGCCGCTCGCTTTGCCCAGATGCATCGCGCGGACGCCAATCCGCCCAGCGGCGAAAACGGCAGTTGCCTTAACAACGAGAACCTCGACTTCGCCGAGCGCTGGATTCGCGCCCGGCTCGCCTTTGCCATAGCCGAAGCGCGCCAGGCGATCGACTCCTACCGCTTCAATGACTTCGCCAGCGTGCTTTACCAGTTCACTTGGCACGAGTTCTGTGATTGGTACATTGAAATGAGCAAGCTCGCGCTGACCAGTTCCGACCCAGCAACCGCAAATCGGAGTCGAACATTCTTACGGGATTTGCTGGATCAGATACTGTTGCTGCTCCATCCGCTCGTGCCGTTCGTGACCGAAGAGATCTGGCAAGTGCTCGGGGACCGCCGCGACAGCATCATGGTGCAACCCTACCCGGTTGCGCAACCCAGCTGGTTCGACAGCAACACCGACCAGAAAATGGCTTTCTTGATGGACGTGATTCGTGCCATCAGGAATCTTCGTACCGAGATGAATTGTCCGCCGGGAAGGGAAGTGAAGGTGATTTTTCACGGTGCGGAAGTCGATCTTGATTTTTTGCGCGAGCACCAACCCTACCTACGATCTTTGGCGCGCGTCGGCACCGCGGATTTTCGCCAAAGCGGTGAGCGTCCGAGAGGCGCCGCGACCGCGGTTGTCGGCGGCATGGAGATTTACCTGCCGCTGGTCGAATCGGTCAATTTGGACGAGGAGCGTACCCGGTTGTCCAAGGAAGTGAGCAAGATCGAAGTCGAGCTTGCTCGCGTGCAAAAGAAACTCGCCAATAGCGATTTTATTAGCAAAGCCAAAGCCGAGGTGATTCAGAAAGAGAAGGAAAAGGCGGTTCAATTCGAGGAAAAAATTCGCACGTTACGCAGTAGCTTGCAGAAGATTGAAGAACTGCGGGCGGGAGGGGACAGCTAATGGATATTCTGGTCAGTCCTCAAATAGAGCGCTTGATTCGCGATGCGTTGGACGAAGATATCGGTGCGGGCGACTTGGCGACAATGGCGACGATCGCGGCGGAGGCGCGCGGAACCGGATTGTTCCGGGCAAAGAAAGCGGGGGTGGTCGCGGGTTTGGTGCTGCTCGAGCGGATTTTTTACTTCATCGATCCGAAAGTCGAAGTTCGCTTGCTGGTCAAAGATGGCACGGAAGTCAAAGAGGGCACGGTGGTTGCGCAAGCGGTCGGTCCCGTGCGCGCGCTGCTGTTGGCCGAACGAACGGCGCTCAACTTTCTTCAGCGATTGTCGGGTAACGCGACGCTGACGCGTAAGTACGTCGAAGCGGTCAAGGATTATCCCTGCAAGGTCCTCGATACCCGAAAGACGACCCCGGGGCTGCGCACTTTGGAAAAATACGCGGTGCGCATGGGGGGCGGGATGAACCACCGCATCGGTCTTTACGACGCTGCCTTGGTCAAAGACAATCACATCGAAGCGACCGGTTCGATTGCCGAAGCGGTTAAAGCGGTGCGGCGTCATGCGCCTTTTATGGCTAAAGTGGAAGTCGAAGCGAGTAGCTTAAGACAGGTTCAAGAAGCGCTCGACGCCGGCGCCGACGTGATCATGCTCGATAACATGACGCTTGCGCAGATGACCGAAGCGGTCAAGCTGGTCGATAAGCGGGCCGCGATCGAGGCCTCCGGCGGTATCACGCTGGAAAACATCCGGCAGGTAGCGGCGACCGGCGTCGATTACATATCGTCTGGCGCGCTCACTCATTCCGCTCCGGTGGTCGATTTCAACATGAAGATAACCATGAATGTCGACCAGTGAAATCCCCAGTAAGTCCGTCAGTTGCTCCCGCGTGGCGCTCGATCTCGAGCGCGTCCGCGCGCGTTTAGAAAGCAACCGCCTCGGCATCCGCTTTCATTACTTTTCCGAGCTTGATTCGACGAATAGTCAAGCGCGGCAGCTCGCCGAAGAGGGTGCCGCCGAGGGCGAGGTCGTTCTCGCCGAGTCGCAAACCCAAGGCCGGGGCCGTAGGGGGCGGCGTTGGGAGTCGCCGCCGTTGGTCAATCTCTATCTATCGGTGATTCTCCGGCCGAAGTTGGCGCCCGTTCATGCTTCGCAGATCACCTTGATGGCTGCGGTGGCGTTGGCGGAAACGGTCGGTTGCTTTATTGCTCGACCGCCCGCCATTAAGTGGCCGAATGATATCCTGGTTGACGGTAAGAAACTGGCGGGCATTCTGGCCGAGGCGGCTTGCGATGCGCAACGCGTCGAATATGTCATTCTCGGCATCGGCCTCAATCTTAATTACCGTATCCGTGAGATGCCCGAGGCGCTGCGCGAGCGCGCGACTTCGATCGCGGATTTGACGGCGAAAAGTGTCGCTCGGGAAACCGTGTTAGTGAGATTGATTCAAGACCTGGACAGATGCTATGGAGAGCTTGAGAAGAGCGGATTCGCCGCTCTGCGGCCGCGCTGGGAAGAACACTTTGGTTTGCGCGGTCGGCAGGTTCGGGTCGAGCTCGGTGATCGAACGCTAACAGGCCGCGCCCTCGGGATTGATCCCGAAGGGGCACTTGTTGTTGAAGATGAGAGAGGGCGCAGACGAAGCATCGTTGCCGGTGATGTGATGCCGCTGAAGAGTTGATCGGAAATTCATGCTGCTCGCCATCGATATCGGTAACACCAACATCGTGCTCGGTCTATACCGAGGCAAAAAATTGATCACCCATTGGCGCCTGGCGACTCAGGCCGAGCGCACCGCCGACGAATACGGCGTGATCATCTCGCAGCTGATCGATTACTCGGGGCACCGCTGCGACCAAATCTCCGCCATCGCTGTATCCTGTGTGGTGCCGCCGATGCTAACGATGACGCAGGAGCTGGCGGACAAGTTTTTTCATATCGCGCCTTTGCTGGTCGGCCCCGGAATCAAGACGGGCATGCCGATTCTTTACGAGAATCCCAAAGACGTCGGCGCCGACCGGATCGTCAACGGCATCGCCGCCTATGAAAAATTTCATGATGCTTGCATCATCGTCGACTTCGGCACGGCGACCACCATCGATCTGATTTCCAAGAAAGGCGAATATATCGGCGGCGCCATTGCTCCGGGTTTGTCGATCTCATTGGAGGCGTTATTTCAGCGCGCGTCCAAGTTGCCGCGTATTGAAATCGTCAAGCCGAAGGAAGTCGTCGGGCGCAATACCATCCATTCCATACAAGCGGGAATATTCTATGGCTATGTTGGATTGGTGGACGGTATCGTGCGGCGGATTCAACACGAGTTCGGCATACAAGCGCACGTCGTAGCTACCGGCGGCTTGGCCCCGTTGGTGGCATCCGAGTGTGCCAGTATCGGCGCGGTGGACGAATTTTTGACTCTCGACGGTTTGCGCATCATCCATGAGCGAAATTCGCTCCAGGAAGTGAAAGCGAGAGCTCAAACTTAGCAAAATCCGTAAGGAGGGAGCCCATCGACATGGCTGTAGCTGAGCAAGAAAAACTTCGGAACGTGGGAATTTTAGGGCAAGGAGGCTCGGGCAAAACCTCGTTAGGGGAAGCGATGTTGTTTGCGGCGGGGGCGACGCAGCGGCTAGGAAAGGTTCAAGATGGCACCTCGGTACTCGATTATGAGCCCGAAGAGGTCAAGCATCAGGTGTCGATTTCGACGGCATTTCACTCCCTATCTTGGAGAAGGCATGCGATCACACTGATCGATATGCCCGGTTATGCGGCTTTTCTGCCGGATTCGATCAACTGTATACGTGCTTGTAGCGGCGCGGTGTTCGTGCTTAATCCGGCAGTCGGCCTCCGCGTCGAGTCTGAGCGACTGTGGGCGAGGGCCAACGAGGAGCGCTTGAGCCGCCTCCTTTTCGTCAGCAAAATGGATCATGAGCAGAGTGCCGCAGCGGAACGGATCGGGCCGCTGCTGGAAAGGTTGGAAGCCAAAGGGGTGTATCTGCAGATGCCGATTGGCGCGGAGGCGAATTATAAAGGGGTGGTGGACCTGCTCACGATGAAGGCGTGTCTATATGAGGGTGATACGGGGAAGTTTGTCGAAGCGGAAGTCCCCGCCGACTTGAAAAGCGCCGCGGATGAGTGGCGTCAGAAGATGGTCGAAGACATTGCCGAGACCGATGACGGGCTTCTGGAAAAATTTCTGGACGGGCAGGAATTGAGCTTCGAAGAATTAAAAAAAGCGATCCGGGAAGCGGTGCGGGAGCGCAAAGTCTTTCCGATTCTTTTTGGCGCGCCGCTGCGTCAAATCGGCGTCGGCCAGTTGCTCGACGCGGTCGCCGATTATCTGCCGTCGCCGTTCGATGAAGGCGAGGTTGAAGGTCACAACCCTGCCAATGGCGAAGTCGTCAAGCGTCGGGTCGATCCGAATGGGCCGTTTTCGGCCTACGTGTTCAAGACCAACATCGATCCATTCGCCGGCAAACTGTCCATTATGCGGGTGCTATCCGGAAAAATTGCTCCGGACATGACTTGCTTGGTGGCCAATCGTGACGTGAAAGAAAAAATCGGACATCTGTTTCGGCTGGAAGGCAAAAAGCAGGAAGCCGTCAAGGAAGCGGTGGCGGGGGAGATTGTCGCGGCGGCAAAATCCAAGGATGTCGCCACCGGTGATACGCTATGCGATGAAAAAGCACCGATCCGCTATGCCGGGCCAGTACGGATTTCACCGAGCATCTCGTTCGCCTTGGAGCCGAAAAGCAAGGCTGATGAGGACAAACTGCCCCAGGGTCTGCACCGCATGATGGAAGAGGACCCGACCATCGAAATGCACCGCGACGAGCAAACCCGGGAGTTTATTCTTTCCGGTATTGGTCAGCAGCATATCGAAATCATCGTTGAAAAACTGAAACGGAAATACGGTGCAGAAGTTGTTCTCAAAGCGCCCAAGGTGCCGTACAAAGAAACCATCCGCGCTAGCGCCAGCGCCCAAGGAAGACTGAAGAAGCAGACCGGTGGCAGGGGTCAATACGGCGATACCTGGCTGAAAGTCGAACCGCTTGGGCCGGGTAAAGGCTTTGAATTCGTCGATCAGATCGTCGGCGGCGCGATTCCGCGAAATTATATTCCCGCTGTGGAAAAAGGCGTGCGCGAAGCGATGGCGGCTGGCTACCTTGCCGGCTATCCGATGGTTGACGTGCGCGTGACGCTCTATGACGGCTCGTACCACGACGTCGATTCATCGGATATGGCGTTCAAAATCGCCGCATCCATGGGATTCAAGAATGCGATCGAAAAGGCCAAGCCGGTTTTGCTGGAGCCGGTCATGAACCTTGAAGTTGCGGTGCCCGATGAGTGCATGGGAGACGTGATTGGTGATCTCAACAGCCGACGGGGTAAAGTGCTTGGCATGGACACCGAGGGCCACACGCAGTTGATTAAGGCACGCGTGCCGATGGCCGAGGTACTGAAATATGCTCCCGATCTGCGCTCGATTACCAGCGGGCGCGGCGAATTTCACGTCGAGTTTTCGCATTACGAAGAGCTGCCGGCGCACCTTGCTGAGAAAGTGATCAAAGAAGCCAAAGCGAGCAAAGCGGCCGAACATAACGGCGAAGCCAAAGCTTGAGGCGGTTGTATGGAGCGTTCCTTCGATCGATTCAATGCATCTTTGTTGTATTGCAACACGTGCGGCAAAGCGATGCCGGTGCGTGAGAGATTATTGTTGGTGCTGCCCGACGGCGAGCTGTACGATTACACCTGCCAGGGTTGCAATAACTCGGTCGGTTCGAAGACCGAAAAGGCGGGACTTGAACCAGCGCCGGTGGCAATGCGAAGCAGGCTAGGAGGATTTTGACGATGGCCGTGATCGATTCGGATGCCCATGTTTTGGAGACCAACCATACCTGGGACTATATGCTTGAGTCCGAGCGCGATCTGAAGCCGCGCGTTGTGCCCACGCCCAAGGACCCGACATCGGGCGGGGAGTCCTGGCTGGTCGACGGGACTTATATCGGCAAGGCACGCAATGTCGGCCACGACACGGCGAAAGAGTCGCGCGAGATGGAAGACATCACGGCGCGGCTCGCGCACATGGACGCGCTTGAGGTCGACGTGCAGGTGCTGTATCCAACAATCTTTCTGCGGCCGTTTACGCGCAAGCCCGAGGTCGAGCTGGCGGTGACGCGAAGCTATAACCGTTGGCTGATCGACATCTGGAAGCAGGCGCCGGCCCGTTTACGCTGGGTAGCGGTGTTGCCGCTGTTGTCGATGGACAAAGCGATCGAGGAAGCACGCTACGCAAAAGCGCACGGTGCGTGCGGCATTTTCATGCGCGGGCTCGAGGGCGACAAGCGGATCAGCGACGCGCATTTTTTTCCGATCTACGAGGAGGCCGGCCGGCTGGATATGCCGATCTGTGTCCATTCGGCGACCGGCAGCTTCGCCGTGCACGACTATTTCATCGATGAATGCGGCTTTAACAAATTCAAGCTCGCAGTCGTCGGCTCTTTTCACTCGCTGATCTTCAACGACATCCCGCATCGGTTTCCACAGACGCGATGGGCGTTTATCGAAGTGAGCTCCCAGTGGGTGCCCTACGCGATTCACGATTTCGCGCGCCGCCGCGAGCGCAGCGGCGTGTCCGTAGACAAGACGCAAGTCTTGCGCCGGAACAAAATCTGGGTGACATGCCAAACCGATGACGACCTGCCGTATGTGCTCGGCTACGCCGGGGACGATATGCTGGTGATCGGCACGGATTACGGCCACAATGACACGTCTTCGGAAATTCTCGCCTTGCGCAAGCTTCGAGAGGACGGCGCCGTGCCGACGCCGGTGGTCAACAAGATTCTCGACGACAATGCCCGGGCGCTGTATGCACTGTAAGTTCAAGGTTGCAGTGGAAACGAATCTTGAACTTTGAACGTTGAACGAAACGATATGGTTATCGACTTCCAAGCTCATTTATTTCCCGAGTCCTACCTCGCCGAGATGAAGAAGCTCGACGGGACGGTCATTCTTGAAGAACCCGATCCACACAGCGGCATGAGGTATTTTTACGACAAAAATCTCAAAAGCCGGATCAACACGGCGACCCTGCAAGGGCAAAATATCGAGCGCCGGCTCCAACATATGGATCAACTGGGTATCGATATCCACATTCTGACGATTCCCGCGCCAGGGGCGGATCGGTTCGCTCCCGACGATGCGGTCAAGATCGCGCGCGTGGCGAACGATGCCATCGGAGCGGTCGCGCGGGCGCATCCCAGGCGTTTTGTCGGTTTTTTTACCCTTCCTACAAGCGACATCACAGCGTCGCTCGACGAATTGGAACGGTCGGTTAACGAGCTCGGACTGCGCGGCTTCGGCTGCTTCGCCAACTTGAATGGTCAGGCCTTGGATCGCGAGGCGCTCTTTCCTATTTACGAGCGGCTGGCGAGATACAAGCTGCCGGTCTACATCCATCCCACCGCGCCGCTGGCAACGCAGGCGGTTGGCCTCGATATTATGCCAACGTTAATCTTCGGCTGGGCGTTCGATAGCACGGTGGCGATGACACGGCTGGTTTACGGTCGCGTGCTCGAACGCTTCCCCGAGATCAACTGGGTGGTCGCCGACGTGGGCGGTGTACTGGCTTTCTTCGCCCAGCGCGCGATCAATATCTACAGCGGTCGCACCGAAGAGATCCGCCACAAATACGGCTTGCAGGAAAACCCGCTGGACTCCTTCAGACGATTCTACGTCGATACGGCGGACCATCCGGCGTCGACATTGCGTTGCGTCAAAGACTTTTTCGGTCCTGACAGGATGGTATTGGGAACCAATTATCCCTATGGGCCGGAGGAGGGCTGTGTGCTGGTCAAGAACAGCTTGAAAGCCATCGACGGCCTGGAACTGAACGCGATCGACAAAGAAAAAATTCTCGGTGGTAATGCAGCACGCATTGTTGGCGTGGGTGGAGCATGAATTTTACCAAAGCGGCGCGGCCGGTAATCATGAGCCAGCATGGCATGGTGTCTTCAGGACATGTCCTTGCGTCATTGGCCGGGGTGAAGATTCTTCAGGAGGGTGGCAACGCCATTGACGCCATTCTCGCTGCCGCGTTCGTCTCGGCGGTGGTGAAGCCCGAAACCAGCGGCCCCGGTGGGGATCTGTTCGCTCTGGTGTCGATGAAAAAGACCGGTAGGGTCGAGGCGGTCAATTCCAGCGGTCCAGCCCCCGCGAATGCGACGATCGACTACTTTAACGGCCGCGGACTTAAAGCGGTGCCGCAGTTCGGCCCGCTCAGCATCGCGGTGCCGGGCGCGGTTGACGGGTGGCTCGAACTGCATAGAAAGTACGGGACCAAAGAATTGGGCCGGCTGACGGCGGACGCGGTTCGCATCGCGCGTGAAGGCTTTCCGATTTCCCAGGAATTCGCCGAAACCGTCAGTGAACTCAGCCGGGACTTTGCATGGGTCGAGCGATGCTACCGCCAGCCGCTCGGCGCGCCGAAGCCGGGGAAGATCGTCGTCCAAAAAGGACTGGGCGACGTTCTTGAAAAAATCGCGCTCAAGGGACGCGACGGTTTTTACGCGGGCGAGGTGGCTGAGAAAATCTGCGCGACGGTTCAGGCTGAGGGCGGTATGCTTTCGCAAGAAGATTTGCGGAGCGTTGTGTGCCAGTGGCTCGAACCGTTGCGCTCAACGTATCGCGATACGGTGGTTTACGAGCAACCGCCGGTTTCGCAAGGCTTTATGGTGCTCGAGATGCTCAACATCGCCGAAGCCTTGCCGATGCACGATGGCGCCATGAGCCGAGCCGACATGATTCATTGCCAGGTTGCTGCGAAAAAACTCGCCTTCGAAGATCGCATTCGCTATCTCGAGGATCCCGCCTTCGGCGATCCCAAGATCGCCATGTTGATTTCTAAGGAATACGCCGCCAGGCGACGCGAGCGGATGAGCGAGATCATGAATCGTCCGGCGCAAGCGGTCGCGAACCAAAGCAGCGATACGACCTATCTCTGCGCAGCGGATCGGGACGGCAATGCGGTCTCGTTCATCCAAAGCGTATTCGCGCCGTTTGGATCACGGGTCATCGCCGGAGATACCGGCGTGATCATGAACAATCGCCTCTGCAGCTTTGGTCTCGATCCACAGAAAGCCAATTCCTTGAAACCCGGCAAACGACCGGCGCACACGCTCAACACCTACATGTTGTTGCGCGGCGATGAGGTGTTTGCCGTCGGCGGCAGTCCTGGCGCTGACGATCAGCCGCAAACCAATTTTCAAATTATCCATCAACTCATTGATCTGCAGCAGGACCCGCAGAGCGCGGTCGAAGCGCCGCGGTGGAGCCATCAGCCCGGCACACCGCCGCGCGATCAATTGCCTGAGTTGCTGCGCATGGAAGAAGGCTTCGATGCGGCGACGCTCGACGGGTTGCGCAAGCAGGGCCACAACATTTCCGTGGTGGATCGCTGGTCCTTCGGCAGCGCAAAGGTCATCGTCCGCGACCGGGAAAACGGCTGCTGGTTGGCCGGAGCCGATCCGCGCAGAGTCGCGTACGCGTTGGGATACTGAGAAGCTCCCGAACATCGATGGAGGCATTGCGGCTCCAAACGCGGCGGTTTGTGATTTTGGAGCGACGAGGAATTGAGCATCAAAAATAGCACGATGAAGGTCAGTCTCTTTACGGAAATCCAGTGTCCTCCCGATGCTTCTCCGGTCGCGCGGCTCGAGGAGTTCATGGAACAGGCGGAGCTTGCCGATCGCTTGGGGTTTCACGCCTATTGGATCGCCGAGATTCACTGCCAGCCAAAGTTTTCCCTGTTATCCGCGCCGTACGTCGTGCTCGGGTCGCTGGCCCAGCGCACCAAGCGGCTCCGGTTGGGGGTTGCGGTTAACACCTTGCCGGTGCACCACCCGGTACAGCTC
Source organism: Binatia bacterium (assembly GCA_036554745.1). GTDB lineage: Bacteria > Desulfobacterota > Binatia > UBA9968 > UBA9968 > DP-20. The sequence goes on along the minus strand of DATBMR010000050.1, from coordinate 3,380 downwards.
GCGGAACAAGCCGCAATGCTTGATCTGGTAAGTCATGGGCGCATGGAATTCGCCGCGGGGGGCGGCCATCCGCACAGCCGGGCTTACGAGTGTTTTGGTGCGGATCATCAAACGACCCACGAGCTGATGGCCGAATCTCTTGATATCATTCGCAAGGCGTGGTGTGAGCCAAAGTTGACTCACCAGGGCAAATTTTTCCGCATCCCCGAAGTCATGGTGAATCCGAAGCCGGTTCAGAAACCGTTGCCGCCGTTTTACATGGCGACCAGCTCGCTGGACGGCGTCGAAGTCGGGGCGCGTTTGGGCATCAACTTGTTCCTGCCGATTCACACACGTGCGCCGGATCAGGTGATTGAGTACGCAACGGCCTATTGGGATGGATTGAAGCGGCATCGCCATGATCGACAGGCGCGAGAGCTAGGATTGCTGGTGCCCATGCATCTAGCGGCGACTGAGAGCGAGGCCAAAGCCCGATCGGAAGTTGGCGTGATGAGTTATTTTGACACTATCCGCGATTTACGCTTGGATTACACACAGTGGCTAACCCGGCGCGGTGTGGAGCTGCCGGCGCGCTTGCGCACGGCTGCAGGATCCATGGTCGCATTTGATGCGGTTTGCGAGCAGCACGCAGTGATCGGTGACTCGCGGCTCGCCGTGGAGAAACTTACGAACCTGACGCAAAGGACCGGAGCGACCCATCTGCTCACCTGGTTCAATATCGGTAGCGTGCCGCACGCGGCGGTGAAAGCGGCCATGGAGCAGTTCGCCAGGGAAGTGATGCCCAAGCTCCAGGCTCCGGATAGTACAGAACGGTGATTGAAACAAATCACAGCAGAACGCAGATTATTTGTGGAAGCGTGACTTTGTGAAGCTTGCGGTCTTTGTGGTCAAATGAATCTTCCGCACAGAAGGGGCTTGAAATGGAAGAGCTAACCGAACAAAAATGCGAGGCCTGTCGGGTCGGCGCGCCCTCGGTAACGCCGGACGAAATCAAAGGCTTGCAGCCGCAAATTCCTGAGTGGCGAATCATCACCGAGGAAAATATTCCCAAGCTCGACCGCGAATTCAGGTTCAAGAACTTCAAGGATGCCATCGCTTTCACCGACGCCGTCGGCGCCGCCGCTGAAGAAGAAGGCCATCATCCGCGGCTGACGACGGAATGGGGCAGAGTCACGGTCACCTGGTGGACCCACAAGATCAAAAATCTCCACAAAAACGACTTCATCATGGCGGCCAAAACCGACGGGATCTACCAAAGGAGCTACGGGTCTTGAGTATCGCACGAGCGTAGCTTCGACGCTGAGAGCGCCGCGGAGTGTCGCCGGATCTATCGCGTCAACTGATCGAGCACAACATCCACATCTTTGGTGCCGACATTCACGGGGTTTTTCTTGTAATCGCCGGTAAGATCACCGGCGCCACGGCTCACAGGGTCGCCATCATTGTCGAGGCGGACAGCGATCGCAATCGAGCCGGTGAAAGGCGTGCCCTGCATCATCACGTTATCCTGGCTCAAGACGTAGTCGAGCGGGAACCTTGGCTGCGTGATCCTTTTGACGGCAAGCGGCGGGCCGGAGGCCGCTCCGGCCGGGCGGGCAATAATGAAGATTACTGCCGCGGGATTCACTTTGGCTTTTAACTCGGGAGCGACGGTGATCCTACCGCTGATCTGTGTTGTCGAGGATGTTGCACTCTTTGTCGCCGGCGCCTTGCTTGGTCCCGTCGGGGTGCCGGCCGCCGGCATTTCGGCGAGAACTTTGGTGATCTCGTTTTTTTCTTCGCCGGGCGGAACCAGGCTCAAGAGCTTTTCAAAGATTTCGCGAGCTGCGGCGACATCTTGCTTGTCCCGGTAAAGCACCATGCCTTTACCCCAAAGTGCCATGGGGAAGTTCGGTGCGCCGCTTAGAGCTTTATCGAAGGCCATCAAGGCGCCGTCGCCATGACCGGCCTGCAACAAGATATAACCCATGTAAGCATGCGCTTCGGGGTTGTCCGGATCGGCTGCCAGCGCCTTCTTGAAGGCTTCAATTGCCTTGGGGAACTCCCGATGGGCGAAGGCGGTTTTGCCCTCGGCGAGCGCGGTCCTGACTGCACTGTTCGATGAGCGGGTGCCGGTGAGGAAGTCGCCGGTCACGGTGTCGTTTTCCGAGAGGCGCGGTCGAAGCGACTGGGTCAACACGACACCAAGGGTCAGGCCGAAAACCACGAGAAAGACGGCACCACTCACGAGTTGCCAGCGACGGAAACGGGAGCGCTCGGCACCAACCGTGGTGCCTTTCTTGTGCGCCATCGTTTCCCGCGGCGTTCGCTTGCTCGGCGGCTCGGCCGGCAGAGCACGGAGTTGTTGGGAGACAACAGCTACTCTTCTGTCAATTTCCTGCTTTAGCGCCGTGTGGTCGGACTCGGACAGCTTGCCGGACTGAAAGTCAAAATCCAGCTCGGCCAGCTCATCTTGTAACTTGGCTCGTTGACGGAGCAAGGAGGCTCTTGCGCTCGAGTCTTCCGGATCGGGCCGCTCGAAATCGCCAATAAGAGCGTCGTCGTTGATTTCCGTGGCGGCGATGGGTACAGCCGCGGGGCCCGGTTTTTTTACAGCCGCCCAGCGCCTGACCAGCCAAAGCGCCGCGGCTACACCCAGAAGGAGAACGGCGTAGGGCAGGATCCACAAAAGTGCACTGACGCCGGTAGTTCGGGGCTTGAGCAGGACCCACTCGCCGTATTTCGAGACGAAGAACTCCTTGACCTGTTCAGGCGTTTTACCGGCCTCGAGCTGCTCACGAACCACCGCACGCATCTGTTGCGCCATCTCCGAAGGCGAGTCGGCGACCGACAGGTTCTGGCAAACGACACAGCGCAGCTCGGTAGCGATGGCGCGAGTTTGATCTTCGATTTCGGGTGCGGGTGCGGCATCGAGCGGAGCGATCGCCCATAAGAACAGCGCCAAACTCACCGCCAGGCGGCATAGGAACATCATCTTATTTCACTCCCTGGTAATCGCCGCGCCCTTCCTGTGCGCTGACGATGCCCTGGGCCGCTTCCTCGAGCTTGGCAACGACCAAGGCGGCGCGGATGCCGCCGACATGCTTGTAGGTGATCCGTCCCTGAGGATCGATAAAAAAGCTTTCCGGTATGCCCCACGTCCCGTAGTCGATGCCAATCTTGCCGGCTTCATCTCGGCCGTTGGCATAGGTGATATTGAACTCTTCTAAAAACTCCCGCGAATTCTTATCGGTATCTTGCAGCGCGACACCAAGAAAAACCATGTTCCGGTCTTTGACCTTTTGCCACGCGGCTTCGAGATCGCGGGCTTCTTGGCGACAGGGCAAACACCACGAGGCCCAAAAATTCAAGAATACCGCTTTGCCGCGCAAATCTTCCAA
>DATBMR010000272.1:0-4791 GCA_036554745.1 Binatia bacterium | reverse complement strand
AGTCAATGGCGCCGAGCTGATTTGCAAATTCCCCGCCTCAGCCTGAACGCCATCGCCTTCGGCAGTGACGGATTCGGCCTCATGGTGGGAAACCGCGGGCTCGTAGTTCGCACGGCAGACGGCGGAAAAACTTGGCAGCGTTTGAAGATCGATCTGCGACCTTCGGCCAAGGACAATCGGGCGCCATGAGACGGCTTGCGGTCATCATTGTCGAACGACGTGCCGCCATTCTAGGCCTGATCATCGCAGCGACGCTCTGCTTCGCATATCTTTCGATCAAGATCGAGATGTACACCGCGTTTTTGGACCTGCTGCCGACGGATCATCCCTATATTCGCGTTCACAACCGTTTCTGGAAAACCTTCGGCGGCGCCAATGTCGTTCTCCTATCGGTGGAAGTTACTCAGGGCGATATCTTCAATGTCGCAGTGCTGGAGAAAGTCAAAAAGCTCACCGAGATGATCGAACAAACTCCCGGCGCGAATAATTACCAGATATTTTCCATCGCACGCCAGAAAGTAAAAGATGTGCGGGCGACCGCTTGGGGCATTGAAGTCGAACCCGTAATGTGGCCGAACGTGCCGGGGAGTGCCGAGGAAATCGAGCGGCTCCGCGATACCGTCTATGCCAATCCGACCATTGTCGGCCGGCTGGTATCCGAGGACGGCAAAGCAGCGCTCATCACCGCCGCGTTTCACGAGGAGCGCCTCGACTACGCCGCTCTGTTCCGACGCGTTCAACAGGCGATCAAAGACGCAGAAGACGCCAGCGTCCGGGTTTTCGCCGCGGGCGAACCGATCCTCTACGGTTGGATTTACCATCACTTGCGCTCGATCGCGTTGATCATTGCTCTCACCTGCCTGAGCATGCTGACGATTTTGGTTCTCTACTACCGCAACCTCAACGGCGTCATGATTCCGCTGCTTTCGGCGGTCATTACCTTCATTTGGGGCACCGGATTTACCGCGCTCATGGGGTATAACTTTGAACCGCTGATTCTGGTAGTGCCGTTTTTGATCGCTGCCCGCACCATTAGTCACTCGATCCAATTTCGCGAGCGCTTTTTCGAGGAGCTCGAACGGCATGGCGACAAAGAAAAGGCCGCGGTCGAATCGGCGGCGGGTTTGATCATGCCCGGGAGCGTTTCGATCGTAACCGACGCCATTGGCCTGACTGTCCTATTGGTGGCGCCGATGCCAATTCTCACCAAATTGGCGATTGCCGGAAGCTTTTGGGTGCTGAGCAACATCGTCACGGTGGTGATTCTCGACCCTGTTCTCTGCTGCTATTTTCCCACCCCGCGCCAATTGCCGAAAGGCGGCGAGGGGCACTGGCTCGAGGCGCCGTTGCGCACCGTCGCCGGTTTTTGTGTCGGCCCCACAGGCCGGTTTGTCGTCATCGCCGGTTTCGCCGTTGTGATCGTTTGGAGTTTGTACTGGTATCGGTTTCTCACCGTCGGGGATTCGCGCCCCGGCTCCCCGCTGCTCTGGCCCGATGCGCCCTACAATCAAAGTGTCAGTCACATCAACGACAAATTCCAGGGCACCGACCATCTTTATGTGATCGTCGAGGGGCAGTCCGAAAGCACCATGAAGGCGCCGGCGGTACTGGAAAAAATCGAAGCGTTCCAACGTCACATGCTGCGCTCGCCCAACGTTGGCTCGAGCGACTCGCTGGTGGACCTGACCCGTCAGATCAATACTGTGTTGCATTACAACGATCCGCGTTGGGGCCTGCTGCCGCGCTCGAGCGATGAGGTCGGTGGTATCCTGATGGTCGCCGAACACGGTAGCGAGCCCGGTGATTTCGACCGCTGGGTCAATTATAATTTTCAGCACGGCCGGGTAACGTTTTTTCTTTACGATCACAAGGGCGACACGCTGCGCGAGGTGATCGATCACGCGGCCCGGTTTATCGAGACGAATCCACTGGCGGGGGCGGAGTTCAAGCTTGCCAGCGGCTATGCCGGCGTGCTTGCCGCGGCCAACGAAGTGATCGCCCGCTCGGACAAGCTCACTCTTGGTCTTATGTTGCTCGCGCAGCTGCTCTTCTGCGCCGTTGGCTTTCGCTCCCTCACCGCCGGTCTGCTGTTTGTCGGCGTCGTTTTGATGTCCAATACCTTCGGTATGGCGCTGATGGCGTACTGGAATGTCGGGCTCAACGTCAACACGCTGCCAGTGATCAGCCTGGGCATCGGCTTCGGCGAAGATTATGGGATTTACATTGTCTCGCGCGCGATCGAAGAATATCAGCGCCAGAGTCGCAGCGATCTGAAGCTGGCCCTGGTCGATGGCGTCGCCACTGCCGGCAAGGCGGTGCTATACACCGCGTTTCTAATTTCGGCGAGCATCGCGTTCTGGGCTTTTTCGCCGTTGCGTTTTCAGTCCGAGATGGGGACTCAGCTTCTGATCATTCTGACGATGAACATGCTCGGAGGATTGCTGCTGCTGCCGGCACTGATCGCTTGGCTGAAGCCGAGATTTGTCGCCGGGCCAACAAAGCCATGAAGACTCGGATCGGCAGTCGAAACGATTTTGGTCGAACCGTCATCGCCGCACTCCTGATGATTTGGCTCATGGCGGCCTGGCCGTGCGCCGCGGAGCCCAAGATCCGCTTGGCACAGCCGGTCATCGCGGTCATGTACGCGCCGCTTTACTTCGGCGTCGACCAGGGCATCTTTGCCGACGAGGGCATTGAGCTGGAATTCATGACGATGCGGACCGATCTGGCGATCGCCGCGTTGGGAAGCGGCGGTGCCGACTATATTGCGCACGGCGGCGCCGCGCTCCGCGCCGCGGCCCAGGGTTTTCCGCTTAAGCTGATTTTTGCCCTGGATCAGAAGACGCCGTTCTGGCTGGTCGCGCGCCCGGAAATCAAGCAGGTGGGGCAGCTTTCAGGAAAGAAAATCGGCGTCAGTTTTCCCGGCGATACGCCGCAGATTATCCTCAAGCGATTTCTTCGTCGTCAAGGGATTGACCCCGATCGTAAGGTCTCCTATGTCGCCGGCCAATTCTCACCCACCGCGCTGCAGAACCTGCTGATTGGCGCTCTCGATGCCGCAGTCCTTGCGCCGCCGTTTAACGTGATCGCCGGCGAAAAGGGCTTGAGCTTGCTCACCTTTCTCGGCGAGTCCGTGCCGGACGCGACGTCTTCCAACGGTCTCGTCACGACCGTGCAGAAGATCAAGACGAAGCCGGACGAGGTTAAACGGATCGTGCGTGCCAGTCTCAAATCGCTCTATGCGTTTCGAGAAAGAAAACAGCTCGCCATCGACTTCCTCGCCTCTCATTTCGCCATTTCGCACACCGTCGCAGCCAAGACCTACCCCCACGCGCTGGACATACTCACGGCTGACGGCGAAATCAGCGAGGAAAAAGTCCGCCAAATCTTCGGGATGATGCAGGATACCGGAAACAAAGAGCCGGTGACGGTGCAACCGAAGGCGGTGTTGGATTTCTCCTTATTGCGCCAGGCGCGCAAAGAACTGATGAAAGCGCCCGGCGCCAAGCGCTCGTGAGCGTCCCGTCGAGCGAATGCCGGCAACGGCCGGAAAACTCAACGGAGGTTCGAGCAATCCTGATCGTCTGAACTAAAATTTCTCGGGTTTGAAATTGTAAGCCAGCTCTAAAAACTGCACGATAATCCTGGCGGTCACCCCCCAGACATCCCAGCCGTTAACATAAAAATGATAGCTCGGATGGCCGCCCGGCGATAACCCATCGTCCATCACAAAATTCCGCGGCTGCATCAGCGCTGTGATCGGCACCGACGCCACGGCCGTGGTCTCAACCGGATCGATGCGAAACTTGCAATGCGCTGGAATGATACCGACCACCGGCGTTACGGCGAGACCGTATCCCGCGGTGAATTCATCTAGGCGGCCGAGCACCCTCACGCAGTCGGCGCCGACGCCGATCTCTTCATAGCACTCTCGCAAAGCGGCGGCGGTCACGTCAGCGTCGCTCGTGTCGACCCTCCCGCCGGGAAAAGCGATCTGGCCCTTATGCGTTCGCAGGTGATCGGCACGCTTGGTCAAAACCAGATAGTCCCCGTCTGCTCGCTCCTGGATCGGGACCAGCACGGCGGCAGGTCGATAGCCATTGCCCGGGAGCGTGTGTGGCGACCGGAAGCACAGAACCTTGGCGAGTTTGTCGGCCAGCATAAGCGAAACTTTTGACGAGAGCACGATCTGTTGATAAGAACCACCCTAATTTAGCCAATCAACCGAGAAAACACTAGGCCGAATATTCATAGAGCAGGAAAGCCACATGACGGAGGGCCTCGTTGACAGCGGAGACAAAGGACACAGCCTGGCGCCTTTGTAGACCGGCGAGTAAGCTTGTCCATTTTTCAACTGGTCGCTCGCGAACACTCGGTTTCCTGTCCTCAGCCAGAGGGCGTTTTCGCCCGCTAACGAGCACGACTAAGCGGCGCTAGCATCATGCAAGACCGCGACATTCACTCGGCAATCCGAATTCTTCGGCGCGAAGTGCCCAAATGGAACACGCCAATCGTGACTTTGATGGCCGAAACCTACGAGAGTCCTTTTCGCGTGCTCATTTCGTGCATTCTCAGCCTGCGCACGCAGGATTCGACCACGGCGAAGGCCTCACACCGCTTGTTCGCTGTAGCGGATACGCCGCAAGCGATGTTGCAACTCTCGGCGAAAAAAATCGAAGCACTAATCTATCCCGTGGGTTTTTACAAAACTAAGGCGCGCAACATCCTCGAGATTTGCCGGACGCTCGTCGATGGGTACGGCGGCGGAGTTCCCGACGAAATCGATGAGCT
>DATBMR010000250.1:0-7849 GCA_036554745.1 Binatia bacterium | reverse complement strand
GCTTTTCCATCAGTGTGATGCCGTCCTCATCGGTCAATCGCAGATCGACAATCGCCAAATCAAAGCCGTCCTTGGCGGCCGCCGCTGAAGCCTCCTCGACACCGGGGGCTGTCGATACCGCGTAATTCGCCGCTTCCAGTCTGGTTCTGGCCAGCTCCAGCAGGTTTTTATCGTCATCGACGACCAGGATTTTGGCTGCAGCCATTTCGCTCCCCATCTATGACTCTTATCGCCGATTACCGGCCGACTCAATGTCCCCTAGGAATTTCGTCTCCACGGGAAAGACTCGTAGCCGAATTGAAGCAGAACCGCTTAACTCGAACTTGAACTCAAAAAAGTATTCTCTTTCGAATAGCAGCGAGTCGCGATTAGCAGTGTCGCAGACGGTTTGCTCGATGATCGAACCACCCTGTATAACGGCGCTCCAGGAAGTCGGTTAAAGGCTTACACGACGCGTGCCATGGGTCCTCGCATCCGTCGCGCTCGGAGTGACAACCAAAGAAGTGTTCTGTCATCTCGGGACGCAGGAGGAGATTCTTCTTCAAACCAACTGAAGCAGCGACCACGGCTTACTCTAAGTAAATGACGTTTTTAGAACACAATTAGACGTTCGTCCTTTTTCGGCACTGGAAACGTTTTCCTCTGCATTTTTTTCTTCAGCGGAGGGGAAGGATACTTTACGCTGGTCTTCGTCGCCGTTGGCTGCCGCGCGGAAGCGACGCGGCCTACGATTCAAGTCTCTCCATAGAACCTTAATAGTGATCCACTCCACCTTGCACCCCGTTCTGCCCCATTTGTCCACGGTGTGATCTACTTTCCGCGTATGACAAACAAGTCACGTGCCAAGTTGCTTGAGTGGGTAATCTATTGTTTTTGCAACACTCTGCTTTAGCCAGATGAAAAATCGGAATTTTTTTGAAGGATTTTTTCCTACTTGAAGGTAATTTCCTTGGGCGGGCGTTGCGATGAGAGAACGGCTTCGCTGCTCCGCACTGAAATCCTTCCGTTCCGCTTGCTTCCAAACGCCGCTGGTGAGAGAAGTGAGAAGATAGCTTTGCGCGGCCGCGCGGTTGGTGGCGGCGGATCCCGAGATATCTACAAAACTGATCATGTTCACGCCGTTTTTTAATATCGGCATCGCCGATGTCGTCGACATTCTCGTTGTCGCGGTGCTGCTCTATACCGCCACGGCCTTTCTCAAGCAGACGCGCGCGGCATTTATCATTCGCGGCATATTTATTCTTGCCGCTATTTATATTCTCGCCCGCTATCTTGACCTGCAGCTCACAGCGTGGATCTTCCAGGGCTTTTTTGCGATTTTTTTGATCATCATCGTGGTGATTTTCCAGGAGGAGTTGAGACAGATTTTCGAGCGGATCGCGGTCTGGAGCCTGGCCCCGAAAGGCGTTCGCCCTCTGCGTACCGATACCGCCGATATCCTGGTCAAAACCGTCGATGACCTCGCCAAGGACAAGATCGGCGCGCTGATTGTCATTGAAGGCAAAGATCCGCTCGCCCGTTACCTCATGGGCGGCATCGAAGCGGGAGCGAAAATCAGCGAGCCACTGCTAAAAAGCATATTCGATCCGCATTCTCCGGGCCATGACGGCGCCGTGGTCGTCCAAAACGACCGGGTTTCACTCTTTGCTGCCCATTTGCCGCTCTCCAAGGACTTCCAGCAACTGGTCAACGTCGGGACACGCCACAGCGCCGCACTCGGGCTATCTGAGCTCAGCGACGCGCTGTGCATCGCGGTCTCGGAAGAGCGCGGCACGATCTCGGTGGCCCGAGCGAGCCGGCTGCGGCCGGTGGCCAACATTCAAGAGTTGGGTCTGCTATTGCAGGGATTTCTGCAGGAGAAGTACCCGTCCGCCGAGCGGCGGGTGATTTCCGTTTCGCTGTTGCGGCAAAACTGGATTGCGAAACTAGTTACCTTGGCGTTGGCGATCGGACTGTGGTACGTCCTGGTGCCCGGATCGAGCACCGTCGAAATGATTTACAAGATTCCGGTGGTCGCGCAGAATCTGCCCCCGGATTATCGCGTCGAAGAAATTCAGCCGGCCGAGGTGACCGCTACCTTTACCGGTCCCAAACGGTCCTTTTATTTTTTTGATCCGAGCCGTCTCAGGGTCGAAATCGACGTATCGTCGGTCGATGCCAAGCCCAAGACCGTGCGCATTACCGAGCAGAACGTGCGCCATCCCGCCAATATCACATTGCAACAGCTCAATCCGAACACGGTCATAGTAGCGGTCAGCAAAGTGCCGCGCGAGCCGCCCGCCGACAAGAGCGAAAGCGGCTGACCAGCTGGCTAACCGCCCGAGCGACCGGTTTGTAAAATGGCGAGGACCCCGCGAATCGGCACGCTGACCCAGTCAGGCCGATTGTTGAGCTCGTAATTGAGCTCGTAAACCGCCTTCTGCAGCAAGTACACATCCAGCAGGTTCTTTAACTCCCCTTTCGCAGTGGTCAGAAAGCCGCCGCTCTGACTCGCTTTGAGATAGCTTTGTAGAAAGAGGAGAGCCACCCAAAACACCCACGCATCTGATGCCAAGGCCAGCCGCGGCAAATCTTCCGAGCGGAAATCACCGCTCTTGAGGGCTGAAAGAGCTGCATAATCGAACGATCGCAGCATTCCCGCGACATCGCGCAGCGGCGAGCGTTTGTTGCGCCGTTCGCCGATCGGCTGCGCCGGCTCGCCTTCGAAATCAGTGATCACGAAATCTTTGCCGGTAAAAAGCACCTGGCCGAGATGATAATCCCCGTGACAGCGAATCCGCATGCCGGTGATTTTCTGATCGACGATGTAACGAAAGCGGCTCAAGATTTCGTTCTTAAGGCCGAGCACGCGCTCGGCGTCGCCGCGCTGCTGATCGGGAAGGCTTTTAAGATGATCGCGCAGTGCTGCGAGAGCACGATCCGCCAGGGTGCGCATGCTTTGGTAAACCGCGCGCCGATGGAACGGCGTGAACGGCTCCGGCGCGAAGTCAGGATCTTGACTGTCTGAAGCCAGCGCGACGTGAAACTCTCCCGTGCGTTGGCCCAGCAGCGCCACCGATGCGAGATATGGACCAATGAGCTCACGCGCCGCTTGCGGCACGTCGCGCTCGATAAAGTCGACGATGTGTCCCTCGGGACGGCGCATATCAGCGGGCAGTTCGCTGATCGGCGAGCACGCTTCGAAAAAATCGGCGAGGTGATCGAGAGTATAGCGCCACGCGTCGCCCTGGTTGCGCACCCAACTTTGCAGGATTCCGACCGCGGCGAAGCGGTTGTTGCTGCGGCGCAGCTCCACGCTTCCGGCCAGTTTGGGGACCTGTTCGAACGAGGTCTTTTCGGTGATGAAGCGGGCGATCTCGAGGTCGGGGTTGATGCCTTCCTGGAGACGGCGGAAGATCTTGAGAATAAAGCGCTCGCCAAACACCACCGATGTATTGCTCTGTTCCGCTTTGATCGGCGCCGGCTCCAGCGGGGTGGTTGACGGTCCCCGCAGCGCCCGGAATTGTTTCGATGGTGTGGCGAAGATTTCGCAGGTCTTGCCGCGCACGCTGCGCCGGCGTGCAATCGCCTCGAGCAAGCCCTTGAGAAAATCACGGTCGTACGAGGCATCGACGATAAGACCCTCGGTCATCTCCTTGCCGCGCTTGCTCCTGAGTCGCGAAACCACCGCTTGGGGCAATGAGTGCTGCAGCTCGGCAGCGCGCTCGCCCGTGGCAAATGTCAGGGGCAAAAGATAGGTTTCGGGCTGACCCTCGGTATAGGTCACCTCGAGCAGGCTAAAGTAGGCTTGTTGGCTGTCAACCGGCATCGGAATCGCTTCGGTCAAACTAACCGAGCGCATGCTGCGCGATTTGCCGCCGAACCAGCGGCAACGCTTCAAATAACCTGCCAGAATTCTTTCAAGCCCGGACTTGCCGGCGCGCGAGAGGCTGTGCTCCCAAGTGCCCGACACTTCGAGCGTCGGCAGCGTCGCTTCCTCGGCGACCGTCGGCGCCGCCGCTTGCACGTTTTCCAGCTTGAACCAATAAAAACCGTGGGGCCCCAAGGTGATGAAGTACGGCAGCTCGCCGATTGGCGGAAAGGGAATCTGACCGAAAAGCTCCACCGGCACCCGGCCCTTGAATTCCGATAAATCCAATTCGGCGCACTGCACAAAGCGAGACAGATTGGCCACGGTCAGAATGATTTCATCTTCCAAGCGGCGCACAAAAACCAGCACACGGCGGTTTTGCGGATAAAGAAATTCAGTGCTGCCGCGGCCGAACGCGTGGTAGCGCTTGCGCAGCAAGATCAAGCGTTTCATCCACCACAAGGTCGAGCTCAGGTTTTGCTGTTGCGCCTCGACGTTGAACGCCTCGTAATGATGCTCCGGGTCGATAATGATCGGCAGGAACAGGCGCTGTGGATTGGCTTGTGAAAACCCCGCATTGCGATCGGCGCTCCATTGCATCGGCGTGCGCACGCCGTTGCGGTCGCCGAGATAAAAATTATCGCCCATACCGATCTCGTCGCCATAGTAGACAACCGGCGTTCCGGGTAGCGAAAAAAGCAGACAGTTGAGCAATTCTATTTTCCGGCGATTGTTTCCGAGCAGCGGTGCGAGCCGGCGGCGGATGCCCAAATTGATCCGCGCCTTGGGATCGCTGGCATAGACCTTGTACATGTAGTCACGATCCTCATCGGTCACCATTTCGAGCGTCAACTCATCGTGGTTGCGCAAGAACAATGTCCATTGGCTGTTGGCGGGAATCTCGGGGGTCTGTGCCAGGATATCGACGATCGGAAAACGATCCTCCATGTGCACCGCCATGAAAATGCGGGGCATGAGTGGGAAATGAAACGCCATGTGACATTCGTCGCCCGCGCCGAAATAGTTCACCGCGTCTTCCGGCCACTGATTGGCTTCCGCGAGCAGCATTCGATTGCGGTGCTTGGCGTCAACGTGGCGGCGCAATTCTTGTAGCAAGAGGTGCGTCTCCGATAGGTTTTCGCAACTGGTACCGTCGCGTTCGAAAAGGTAAGGCACCGCGTCCAGGCGCAAGCCGTCAACACCCATGTCGAGCCAGAAGTCGACGACATCGAAAATCGCGCGCTTGACCGCCGGATTGGCAAAGTTCAAGTCCGGCTGGTGCGAATAAAAGCGATGCCAGTAATAAGCCTTCGCAATCGGGTCCCACGCCCAGTTGGAGGTCTCGAAATCTTTGAATATGATGCGTGCTTCTTTGTAACGCTCCTGATTATCGCTCCAGACATAGAAGTCCCGCTCCTTGCTTCCTGCCGCCGACCGCCGCGCCCGTTGAAACCACGGATGTTGGTCCGAGGTATGATTGACGACCAGCTCGGTAATGACGCGTAACCCGCGCCTGTGCGCTTCTTTGAGGAAGAGCTTAAAGTCCTTGAGCGTCCCATAGTCGGGATGAATCTCGCTGTAGCTGGCGATGTCATACCCGTCATCCTTTAATGGCGACGGATAGAACGGCAAAAGCCAAAGCGCCGTTACGCCGAGATCGTAAAGGTAATCGAGTTTTTCCGTGAGCCCGCGGAAATCGCCGATGCCGTCGGCGTTGCCGTCGGCAAACGCGCGGACGTGGAGCTCATAAATGACCGCGTCCTTATACCAAAGCGGGTCGTCGCCGAGCGAAAGATCGGGAGCGGTTCTTTTGGCCGGTTTCATAGCTTACATAAAATAGTCAAAATCTTGTTCCCGCCGGACGCGCCGACGCAGCCGCAAAATGTGCGCGGGAGTAACCTGCGGATTGAGTTGGACGTAATTTGGCTCGCCGTGCCACAGAAATCGGGCGCCGGTCAAAAGGTCGTGCGCCTGATAAGATTCCGAGGCATCGAGCTTGAGCGCTTCGATGGGAATCCTCACCCAGGCGGACTGCACGTGGTGGGGGTCCAAATTCACCACTACGGCGATCAGGTTATCGAGATCCTCCGATTGTTTGGTATAGCAGAGGATCTGCTCGTTATCGGTTTCATGGAAGCGCAGGGTTCGATCGCTTTGCAGCGCCGGGTTCTCGCGACGAATCTGGTTCACTCGCGCGATCAATTCCTTCAGGCTGTCCGGATGGTCGCGATTCCAATGCTTGATCTCGTACTTCTCTGAGTCCAAATACTCTTCGCTGCCGGGCTCTCGCGGGCGCGCTTCAAGCAGCTCAAAGGCCGGGCCGTAGATGCCATAGCTGGCGCCGAGAGTGGCGGCGAGCACAAGCCGGGTCATGAACGCGGGCCGCCCGCCGAACTGTAGATATTCGCTCAGAATGTCCGGCGTATTCGGCCAAAGGTTAGGGCGAAAGTATTCGCGGACTTCGGTCTGCGTTAGCTCTTGGAAGTATTGGATCAGTTCCGGTTTGGAGTTACGCCAGGTGAAATAAGTGTAGGACTGGGTGAAGCCGAGCTTGGCCAAGTTGTACATCACCTTCGGACGGGTGAACGCCTCGGCGAGAAAAACGACGTCTGGATAATTCTTTTTCACTTCTTGGATCAGCCACTCCCAGAATCGCAGCGACTTGGTATGGGGGTTGTCAACGCGAAAAATGCGCACCCCCTGATCGATCCAATATTGCACAACGCTGCGTAATTCTTGCCACAGCTCTCGCCACTCCTCCGAGGTAAAATCGAGTGGATAGATATCTTGATATTTCTTCGGCGGATTTTCGGCGTACTGCACGGTGTTATCCGGGCGCCAGCGAAACCAGCGCGGATGCTCTTTGACGTAAGGGTGATCGGGGCTGCACTGGTAGGCGAGATCGAGCGCGACTTCCAGGCCCAACGAGTTAGCCTTTCGAACGAAGCCTTTGAAATCGTCAATCGTGCCTAGCGCAGGATGGATCGATTTATGCCCGCCCTCGGCCGCGCCGATCGCCCACGGACTCCCTGGATCTTCGGGGCCGCACGTCACTGAGTTATTTTTACCCTTGCGGTGGGTGCGCCCGATTGGATGAATCGGCGGCAGATAGATCACATCGAATCCCATGGACGCAACGTCGGAAAGCAGCCGTTCGCAATCTTTGAAGGTTCCGTGCGCTCCGGGGTTGGCCGCGCAGGAGCGCGGGAACATTTCGTACCATGAGCTGAACCGCGCCCTTTCACGGTCGACCACAACGGTTAACTCCCTCCCGTAGCGCGTGGCGGTAGTTCGGTCGGGATATTTGTCCACCAGGGCGGCGAGCTCGTCGTGCAGCGCTTTGGCGAGTAGTTCCGCTAGATCCGGGTGTTTGCCACGAAGATGTTTCGCCGCTTCTGCGAGCTTCTTCGCGGCCGCGCCGGTGGCGCGCTTGCTCGCTTCCTCGAGCAGCGGCGCGCCGGTCAGTAGATCAACATCGGTGAGCGCGCCGGCGTCGGCTTTTTTGCGCAGATCCCGGCGCCAGGACTGGAAGTGATCAACCCAGGCGATCAAGCTGTATACGTAACGGCCGATCTCGCCGGCAACGAACGTGCCGCGCCAGCGGTCGTTCACCAACGGCGTCATCGACACCTCCCGCCACGCTTGCTCTTGCTCGCGGCGATACAACAGCATTGCCGCAATGACTTCGTGGCCATCGGCGAAGATGTCAGCTTCGACCGTCACCGACTCCCCGCGCGTGCGTTTAATCGGAAATCGCCCGCCATCGATCTCCGGCGAGACGTTTTCGATAATGACGCGATGGGTGCCTTCAAGCAGGTTGCTGGGTCCTTGTTCCATCCACAGTTTCCTCAACAGCCCGGGCTGAGCCCATGGTTTCCTCGTGATAAAGCAATGCCACCGGAAAATGCTTCAAGCTGTTCGCCAGTGCGATGCGGTTGGGCGCTGCCGGTGGCGCGCCGTCGATCGCCTCACCACTGATGACATCACGCCACTGACGCG
>DATBMR010000227.1:0-4020 GCA_036554745.1 Binatia bacterium | reverse complement strand
AAGCCAGCCATTCGTCAGCGAATGCCATGTTGAGTAGCTTCAACAGTTGCTGCACATCCATTCCGACGATTTCAATCCCTTTCGTGCCCATTTTTGCCTCCTTCAGCCTAGTGCAAATCCAAACGAAGTATTCGTTCAGTCGAGGTTTCGATTGCGCAATCGACATGCCAGGAACTACTCGCTATTTAGCAAAGTACGCGACCGGAAATTTCCGAACGGTGACAAAACCAGTTACTTCTAATCGCAATTATGCGAACAGCCCACAGTCACACCGGGGCATGGCGCTGAGCGCCATCTCGCCGTTGGAGGAACTTAGGGCGACACAAAATAAGCTAGGATCACCATTATGAGCATGCCAAAGAGCGTGCTGAATGTCGCCTCACGCTGATATCCGCGCCGATGACTTTCGGGAATAATTTCTTGAAAGACGACGTAGAGCATGGCACCCGCGGCAAACGCCAGACCAACCGGCAGGAGTGACTTGGCCGTCGTCACCAAGGTTACTCCGACGAGGCCCCACATCGGTTCCACGAGCCCGGCGCAGGTGGCGTAGAGCACCGCTCGCGATCGGCTATATCCATCGCGTATCATCGGGAAAGCTATCGCCAACCCTTCGGGGATGTTCTGTAGTGCGATGCCCATGGCAAGCACGAGACCGGCCGTCTGGTCTTCCTGCCCGAAACTTATCCCGACCGCGAGACCTTCAGGAATATTGTGAATGCCCATCGCCAGCAGCAAGAGCCAGATTCTACGGATTGGGGCCGATGGGCCTTCAAAGCCCCGGAGCCTGTGCCAATGTGGTATCAGCATGTTGGCTCCGTCCAGGAACGCGACCCCTAACAAAAAACCCAAGAGCGTGACTGAAACGCCGCCAAGACGAAATGACGGGACTAACAACCCGAACATGGATGCCGCGAGCATGATACCGGCGGCGAACCCGAGCAGCGCGTCGAGCAATCGATCGGACGCTTTCTTGGTCACGAGAACGGGCAACGCCCCTACAGTGGTAGCGAGACCAGCGGCTAGGCTCGCCAAAAATCCGACCGTAATAGGATCGATGACGCTCCCTTCCATCGACAACTCGTGTTCTCGAGATCTGGTTGCCGGCGATTTTGTCGACGCCCATTTTCTCAGCCGCCAACGGTGTGAACCATTCGGAAATTGCCGCTATTGCTTCATTCAATGATCTTCGAGCGCTAATGCGCTGCGCGATCGGTAAGCTGCCAATGGAAAATTTTCAGAGCCATGACGGGACCAAATCCCACATCATTCAGCCGTCCTGACGCGAGCTTCGCGGCGAATCACCTCTTGAAGTGTTATCTTCTGCCTTCGGCTTCCTCATACTCCGCGTCAACAACCTTTTCCCTACCTCCCCCGCTAGCTTGCGCAGCATCTGTCTGCTGTTTTTGCGCAGTTTGCGCGTATATCGCCTCAGCGAGTTTATGCGACGCCGCCGTGAGGCTTTCCATGGATTTTTTTATTCGTTCGAGATTTTTGTCCTTGATCGCCTGTTTCAAATCATTGACGCTGGTTTCGATTTCAGCCCGCTCTTTCTGGCTGATCTTGTCGCCATAGTCCCTTAGTGATTTTTCTGTTGTGTAAATCAAGTTGTCGGCATGATTGATGGTTTCCACTTCTTCTTTTTTCTTGGCATCGTCGGCAGCAAACCGCTCCGCCTCTCTCACCATCTTGTTGATTTCTTCCTTCGAGAGTTTCTTGGGTGCAGTGATCCGAATGGACTGTTCTTTACCGGTGCCCAAATCCTTGGCTGAAACGTGGACGATGCCGTTGGTGTCGATATCGAACGCTACCTCGATCTGTGGAACGCCGCGGGGCGCCAGCGGAATCCCGACTAGATCGAATCTTCCCAGCTCCACGTTATCGTTTGCCATCGGACGCTCGCCCTGCAGGACGCGAATCGTCACCGCGGTTTGGTTATCGGCGGCCGTCGAGAAGATTTGGCTCTTTCTGGTCGGCACCGTCGTGTTGCGTTCGATCAACGTGGTGTTGACACCGCCCAACGTCTCGATGCCCAAGGACAGCGGCGTCACGTCGAGCAACAACACATCTTTGACTTCGCCTTTGATGATCGCCGCTTGAACCGCTGCGCCCATGGCAACGCACTCCATGGGGTCGATGCCGCGTTCGATCTTCTTGCCGAAATAATCCTCGACGAACTTCTGTACGATCGGCATGCGCGTCGGGCCGCCGACCATGATGATCTTGTCGATATCCTGACTGCCGAATCTAGTCCCCTCTTTGCTGAAGGCGTCCGTTGCGTCATTGAGCGCCTGCTCAAGGGGCCCGCGGCACTTTTCGATGATCGGGCGAACCAAGTCTTCGAGCTTTGCCCGGTTGATCGACATCGTTAGATGTTTCGGTCCGGTCGCGTCGGCAGTGATAAAGGGCAGGTTGATGTCGGTTGTCAACGTACTGGAAAGCTCTACCTTGGCCTTCTCCGCGGCTTCGCGCAGGCGCTGCATCGCCATATTGTCATGGGTTAAATCGATGCCCGTCTCGCGCTTGAATTCCTTGGCGATATGCTCGATGAGTAGACGGTCCATATCGGTGCCGCCCAACTGCGTGTCGCCGCTGGTCGCCACGACTTTGAAACCGCCCTCTTTCCACATTTCCATGATGGTGACATCAAGCGTGCCGCCGCCAAAATCAAAGACCAGGATTTTTAGTTCTCTTCCGGCTTTCTCCAGGCCGTAGGCGAGGCAAGCGGCCGTCGGCTCGTTGATGATTCGCAAAACTTTGAGACCGGCGATCTCACCGGCGTCCTTGGTCGCCGTGCGCTGGTTGTCATCGAAATATGCTGGACAGGTAATAACTGCCTCGTCGACTTTATCGCCGAGGTACGCTTCCGCGTCTTGCTTGATCTTCTGTAAGATGAACGCTGAGATCTGTTGTGGCGTGTATTCCTTGCCAAAGACTTTGAATTTAAAATCCGTGCCCATCTTGCGTTTAGCAGCCTGAATGGTCCCCGCCGCGTTGATCGCCGCCTGGCGTTTAGCCGGTTCACCGACCAGCCGTTGACCGTCTTGTGTAAAGGCCACGTAAGAAGGAAACGCCTTTCCTGAGGCGACGCCGGCCCCTTCTGCCGAAGGAATGATTACCGGCTTGCCGCTTTCGACGATCGCTGCCGCGGAATTGGAAGTTCCTAAGTCAATGCCAATGACTTTCGCCATGTTGCGCCTCCCGTGAAAGATCACTACCGGCCCGCAATCCCCTCCCGTTCATTCCGCACAACACCCGCCGCTACGTTTGGCCTTACGGCTTCTCGTTCGCCAAGATCCCAAATGAAGGTGTGCTGCACGGGTTTATTCTTGGGGACATTTAGATTGTTGATTTGCCTAGTTTGCCCTCTAAAATTGGCTGTGATTCCGTAGGTGCCGGGAGGCAATTGGATAAAGAACCAAGGGCCATCGATTTCAAGCGAGAGGAATTCACCGATTTTCGGGGCGCTCATCACTACGGTAATGCCCGAGAGAAAAGCGCCATTTTTCTCGGCGAAGACGAGTTTCAGGTTGTAGTTTTTAGCCCGTTGTTCTAGCGCCTCGCGCTCGTTGCTGCTAACACCGCCGAACATATAAGGGAAGCCCTGGCTGGTTTTTCCCTCGGAGATGATAATTGCCGGTGGAAATTCCGCGGCCCGAACATTAATCGGCGGCACGCCACAGCGGCTCGGCTCCAGGGTTAATGCGATAAAGAACATCACGATCACCCAGCGGACTTGATGGCAGCGGACTTGATGGCGTAAACGCCAGTCCATGTTCGACTCTCTTCTCCGACTGCTTGGTTCTGGAACTTTTCCAACGACACACTGAAGATGAGCAATCCACGTGCCTCATGCGGACTACTACAGTTCATTGGAAAGCTAGCAGGCTGCTGAAAAAGACTCATATCCTTCGTTGCGCTCGATCGTCTCGCTACCACGTACGCGCTAAGTACGCCTCCGCTCGCCGATTTTTCGCGCGCCTCGGCTCTGAGATCTTTTTGAGCAGCCTGCAACCTGGG
>DATBMR010000021.1:0-28759 GCA_036554745.1 Binatia bacterium | reverse complement strand
ACGGGCCGCTGTGACTTCATTCGCATTCTCTGAGCTTTCTGTCGATTTTTGGCGCTGTTCATTTTCGCGCGCCTTGATCGCGTTTAGTCGCTCGCGGAACCAAGTTTTCTCGGGCCATCGCCAGTTTTGATTGTGTTCCATACGTCACCACCGGCTAGTTTAGTTTGCGAGGTTTTTGAGCAAGTCGCATACCAAATCGTAACGCTTTGATTTTTCTGCTGAATCTGCATTTCTGGGAAAAGATATCCACACCAAATTTGTCGCTATGCGCCGATCAATTGTCGGAATTGACAATCGTTTAAAACAGGTACCGGATGCGGACGCCGCGACACAGCTGCAGACACTTGCCGCTAGGAATTGCCGGCGACCGCCGGCTGCGTCACGTTACTATGGAAAATGAACGCTCCCCTGCCGGGTTTAGGGTAGCTTAACGTCCCCGGCGATCGACACAGCAATTCAGAAAATTATGGACTGTTTTGCCCCGGTAGAACTTAGGTGGGTCACGCGCAGCTTTAGACCGCGCTCTTCAAGATACTCGGCTATAAGCTTAATCGGCATGCCGACCGCCGCCAGGTAATCACCTTCGATCCGCGCTATCAAACCTCGTCCTTGGCCTTGGATGGAGTAGGCTCCGGCCTTATCCAGCGATTCTCCTTTCGCCAAATAGTTTTCGATATCACCCGACGCCAGATCCCGCATGGTCACCAGTACGGTTTCGACTCTCCTTAGTCCGGCTCCACCCGTACCGTCGATGATCGCCACGCTGGTATAAATCGTATGCGTTCTGCCCGATAGGGCACACAAGATGCGCCGAGCATCGTCGGCGTTGCGCGGCTTGCCGATTTTTTTGCCATCGATCTGGATCATCGTGTCGCTGCCAATGACGATGGTGCCAGGATTCTTGGACGCCACCGACTGCGCTTTCCCGACCGCGAACTGGAGAACCTCGTGATCAATCGGCAGGTGCGTTGAAATCTGTTCTTCAAAATCCGGCGCCACCACTTCAAAGGGCGTACCTAGTGAGGCCAAGATCTCGCGGCGGCGTGGCGAAGTTGAGGCTAGAATGACTCGCATGAAGCTCCACTAGATCGAAAGGAAAAGATTCGAAGATCGGCGCGTCCCGATTGGCATAATCGTACGCGCGCCACTCGCTTCGTCTGACATGATCTCTGTTATGTAGCGGCGCACGTCGGCGGTGTTTGTCGCCTGCATCATGCGCGCGCGCATTTCGGCAGCGCCGCGAAAATGACGGCAATACCAGGTCAGGTGTTTGCGCATCGCCACAAATCTCGCCATGCCGGACACGCGCTCAAAATGTTCGCAGTGTTCCATAATCACTCTGAACCGCTCTTCCAATCCCACGCTCGACGCATCGGGGAGCGCCGCACCGCCTCGGACCGCTTGTTTGACCGCTGCTTTTTCCCGAAACAACCACGGATCGCCCTGGGCGGCGCGGCCAATCAAGACTCCGTCGACTCCCGTCTGGCACACGCGCCGATAGGCATCGCGCAAGTCTTGTACATCACCATTGCCAAGAATCAGCACGCCGGATCCTTCGGCGGTCCGTACCGCGCGCGCGATCGCGCTCCAATCGGCTTCGCCTTTGTAGCCTTGCACCAGAGTGCGGCCGTGAAGTGAGATGGCAGCGGGCCTCTCGTCTAAAAGCTCGCTCAACCAGTCTTCGATGACGATTCGGTCGTAGCCGAGCCGGGTCTTCACGGATAACGGAATGAGCGGCCGCCGACGCCGATCGTTCGCCGCTCCTCGCTGCCGATTAACTCCTTCGATCGGTTCAATAACCTCGTTGCTAAAACCAACATCGGCCAGAGTCTGGCCACCCTGCCAATCCTTGATGCCTTTTTGTGCCGCCCGAATGATCGCGCGCGCCAGCTCCGGCGTCCGAATCAGCGCGGCACCGCAGCCCGCGGCGGCAACCTTCTTTGCGGGACAGCCCATGTTGATGTCGAGACCATCGAAGCCCAGCTCGCACACGATGTGCGCGACCTTGTAGAAAAGCTCCGGCGTCTTGCCGTAGACCTGTGCCACAACCGGGCGCTCAAGCTCGCAATAGGTGAAATCCCTGAACAGCGTATCAGCCGAATAAAGCGCCGACTGGATGTTGACGAACTCTGTCAATGTCACGTCAGGACCGCCGTGTTTCGCTGCAATGTAGCGAAAAGACGCGTCGGTGACGCCATCCATCGGTGCCAGGCCGATAATCGGCTTCGGTATTTCGTGCCAAAAATTCATTGCATTAAACGCTCAGCCTGACATCGCCACGCCACCCCTTCAAACGGTGGTGGATGCCTCATCAGTTGCCAACCGATCAGCAGCCAGCTCAACTGCGCTGTTTTAGAATTTCTTCGAGTTTCCGCCGATCCTCCTCGAAGATGGTTTCCTTGGGTTGTGTCGGAGATCGCCCGCGGTTGGTGCTCCTTTCCTCCTGGAGCGCCGGCTTCCTTCTCGGAGGAGATCCGTCTCCGGGCGCGATCCAATAGCGAAGGTCATACCAGTAGAGCCACACCCAGAAAGCGGCGAACCATACGGTGAGCGGAACCATTATCACCCACAGGAGCGTGCGCAGCCAGGTTCGGTTCGGTTGCGGCTTCTTACGTGCCATCGAGAACGGTTGCTTCCGCGGGTCCGCCTTGGGCGGAATACAAGCTCTTAGCGACGTGAACCAGCGCCGGTTTTAGTAGGACGGCTTGTGCTCGAAGTAATGCGTCGCATTAATCACTCGAATCGTTTTGGTCTTTGAGCGCATCACCACCGATTGGGTGGTGGCGCCGCCGGGAAAGAAATGCACGCCTTGCAAATAATCCCCGTCGGTCACCCCGGTCGCGGCAAACATGACGTCGCCGGCGGCGAGCTCGTCGATCTTAAACTTTTTTTTGATATCGGTGACGCCCATCTTTCCCGCCCGTTCAATCTCTGCCTCGTTACGCGGCGCTAAGCGCCCCTGAAACTCACCACCGACGCAGCGCAATGCCGCCGCGGCCAGGACACCCTCAGGCGCTCCACCGATGCCGAGCAAAAGATCTATGCCGGTTTCCGGCTTGGTTGTGGCGATGGCGGCGGAAACATCGCCGTCGCCGATCAAACGAATGCGCGCACCCGCCTTGCGCACTTCCTGGATGATCGCCTCATGACGTGGCCGCGATAAGATGATCACCATAAGATCTTCAACCTTGCAGCGTTTGGCCTCGGCCAGCGCATGCAGGTTCTCGGTCGGCGATTTGTCAAGGTCGACCACCCCTTTGCCGGCCGGACCGGCGGCGATCTTGGCCATGTAAGTGTCGGGGCAATGCAGCAGATTGCCGCCATCGGCCATCGCAATCACGGATAGCGCGTTGGGCGCTCCGGTGGCGCAAATCGTCGTGCCCTCAAGTGGGTCGAGAGCGATATCGACTTTCGGGCCGCCGGCACCGACTTTTTCGCCGATATAGAGCATGGGCGCCTCGTCACGCTCGCCCTCGCCGATCACCACCGTGCCGTCGATCGCCAGGGCGTCGAACGCCTTGCGCATGGCGTCTACGGCCGCTTGGTCTGCAGCGGTCTCATCACCGCGTCCAACCCAACTAGCGCAACTCAATGCCGCCGCTTCGGTTACGCGCACCGCTTCCAAGGCTAGGTTTCGGTCCATGTTGCTCTCCCTTCGATCAGCGCCTCCATTAGCCGATAAGCCTGCTTGGCGACAATGCCGGTTCTAGCTGCGTCGGTTTCGTTATAGCCTAAGTTGCCATTATCCTGCGGCGCCTCGGCCGAAAACAACACAAACGGCACCGGCTCGGCAACGTGAGTCTTGAGCGCGATAGCGGTGGGATGGTCGGGCATTAAGAGAATTCGATAATCATGACGCTGCGTCATTGCCCTGAGCACCGTACCGACAACCTTCTCATCGAAATCTTCCAAGGCTTGAATCTTTTTCTCGACGTCCCCCATGTGACCGGCTTCGTCGATCGCTTCGACGTGGATGAAAACCAAGTCGTTCTTTTCCAGCGAGCGCACGCCATACTCGCCTTTGCCGACGTAATTCGTATCCAGATAGCCAGTAATCCCGGGCACGTCGATGCGCTCGAGACCGGCATAGACGCCAAGGCCATGAATGATATCGACCGCCGAAATCACACCGCCTTTGATGCCGAAACGTTCGGTCAGGGGAGGCAATTGCGGAGCCTTGCCTTGACCCCATAGCCAAATGCTGGTCGCCTGCCTGCGTCCTGCGGCCCGCCTTTTCTGATTCACCGGATGACCCGCCAGAATCCGCTGCGATGCATTCATGATCGTTAGCAAACGGTCCGCGCCCTCACCCTTTGGCATATAGCTGGCGATCTGCTGATCGGTAATGTCATGCGGCGGCGTGGTAGCCATTTTCTCCTGACCGCCCCGCCAGACCATCAAATGGCGGTAGCTGACTCCGGGGAAAAATTCGATGCCGTTGCCACCGAGTTGCCGGCCGAGGTCGCCGATCATCTCGCCGGCTTCCTCGGTGGAAATATGACCGGAAGTGAAATCCTCCATAACCGTCTTATCGCCGCTGCCGCGAAGCGTCACTAGATTGCAGCGAAACGCGATGTCGGTGGGTCCCAACGCGACGCCCATGCTCGCCGCCTCGAGCGGCGACCGGCCGGTGTGATACACCGCCGGGTCGTATCCCATGATGCTCATGTTGCCGACATCGCTGCCCGGTGGAAAACCCTGCGGAATCACGTGAGCGAGGCCATACACGCCGCGTTGCGCCAACCAGTCCATGTTTGGTGTGCGCGCCGCTTCGAGCGGAGTTTTACCGCCGAGGCTGTCGAGCGGATAGTCGGCCATGCCGTCGCCTTGGAGGATGATGTATTTCACGGTTGAGTTGCCATAGAAATGACTGAGATTACTTTGCGTTCACGGTTCCAGGTGCACAGTTAGGTTCAACGCGAAACATTGTATCTTGAACGGCGCGCGGGCCTCAGCGCTCGTCCCAAATCGGGAACCAAACCGGATCGACTAAGATATAGTCTCGATTACGGATGGAATCTAGAGCCCTGCGGACTTGGCGTAAAGTCGCGCGCTCCAACGTTATCACAAACGGAAGCATTTCCCTCGACTTTTGCTTCAGCCGGTAACTCTCCACTAAGCTGCGCAGCTCCTCTTCGACATGCCTGAGCTGCCAGATCTCCGAAATGTTGACGCCCATGCGGCCGAAAGTCTTGCCAATGTCGCCGACGATTCCAGCCCGGTCCTTGACCACGAATCGAATATAGAAGGGCAGATCGATCTCCTCTTCCCGCTGGAGTTTCAACTCTCCCGGAGCAATGAGACTAGGAACGCCGCTAAACTTGCGCTCGCCGCGCGCCAGCTCACAGACGTCGCCGAGTACGGCGACGGCCGTTGGCCCGCCACCTGCCCCCGGCCCGACCAAGACATAATCGCAGTCGCGTTGGCCACGGCCCGTGCCGCTGCTTCTGCCGGCAAAGCAGATCGCATTGGTGGCGCCATCGACACTGGCCAAAAAGTTCTCCCCGGGCACCAAGGCCGGTGCGACAAAAATCTGGACCACCGGACCATGACGCCGCGCCACCGCGAGCTGCTTGATCGTGCTCGAGCCGATCCGTTGAGCATAGCGAAAATCGACCGCCTGAATCTCCTCGATTCCCTTGCGCCAGATCTTGCCCGGCTCAATCTGCAGACCAAAGGCGACCGCGCTCAGCAGCAGCAGCTTCGCTTCGGCATCGCTGCCGTTCACATCCGCAGCCGGATTGGTCTCCGCATAGCCTTTTTGTTGCGCCTCGGCGAGCGCTTCGGCATAAGGCTTACCGCCTTTTTCCATCTGCGAAAGTATATAGTTGCAAGTGCCGTTGACGATGCCAAAGACCGCCTCCGGCTGCTCAACCGCGAAGCTCTCGGTCAACGAACGGATCACCGGGATCCCGCCGCCGACGCAAGCTTCGAAACGAAGCTGCTGGCCGCTTTTCTTAGCTGCCGCCCAGATTTCCTTGCCATAGCGCGCCAGCACCGCTTTGTCCGATGTGACGACGGATTTGCCGTTGCGAAAAGCGCGCAGAAAAAAATCTCTGAAACGCGGCAATTGCGACGGATGTTGAAAACCGAGCGCTTCGATCACGATCTCAACTCGCGGATCGTCGATCACCTCCTCAGCAATGGCCGTGAAGAGCGTCGGACGCTTTTTAAACCATTTTTTTTGCCTGGGATTGCGCGTGTAGATTTTGCGGACTTCCAGTTCGATGTCCGCGCCAAGCTGCCCCTTGAGATCCTGAAAGAGGATATCCTGGATTGCTTCGCCGACCACGCCCGATCCGAGCAGACCGATGCCGATTTTGCGCCGTGGAGTGCCCGATGCCATGCGATTTTTGATTTAGATGAGCGGTTAGTCGAGCAGCTTGCCCAGCGCCCGCTTGATCTTTCGGACGGCTTGCTTTGTCCGGTGCTCGTTTTCGATCAGCGCAAACCGCACATGTTCGTCGCCGTATTGGCCAAAGCCGATACCCGGCGAAACCGCGACTTGAGCTTCTTGGAGCAAGTATTTCGCGAATTCCACCGAGCCCATTTTTTTCGCCGGCTCGGGAATCTCGGCCCAGACGAACATCGTTCCTTTAGGCTTTGGAATGTGCCAGCCCGCGCGTTCGAGCCCCTCGATCAGCGAATCGCGGCGCCGTTGGTACATCAGGCGAATCTCCTCGACGCAGTCCTGGGGGCCGTTGAGCGCCTGAATGGCGGCGATTTGGATGGGCTGAAAGATGCCGTAGTCGAGATAGCTTTTGATCCGCGCAAGAGCGTGGATGATTTCCTTGTTGCCGACGCAAAAACCGACCCGCCAGCCGGGCATGTTGTAGCTTTTTGATAACGAGAAAAATTCCACGCCCACGTCCTTCGCCCCCGGAACCTGAAGGAAACTCGGTGCCTGATAACCGTCGAAGGTCAAATCCGCATAGGCGAGATCGTGAACGACGAGAAAGCCATGCTCTTTGGCAACCTTCACCACGTGCTCGAAGAAACTAACATCAACGACCTCGGTGGTCGGATTGTGTGGAAAGCTAATGATCAGCATTTTCGGCTTCGGCCAGGTTTGCCGGATCGCCTCTTCGAGATGGCCAAAGAACCCCTCGCTGGTCGTGAGCGGTACGCAGCGCAGATCGCCGCCGGCCAGCACCACGGCAAATTGGTGAATCGGATAAGTCGGACTGGGGCAGAGCACCACGTCACCCGGGTCGATCGTAGCCCAAGCCAGGTGGGAGATACCCTCCTTGGCTCCGATGGTGACGATCGCCTCGTTGTCAGGATCGAGATCTACCTGGTAGCGCCGTTTGTACCAGGCGACGATCGCCAGGCGCAGTTTGTAAATGCCCCGCGAGACCGAATAACGGTGGTTTTGCGGCTTGCCCGCGGCTTCGACGAGCTTGGCAACCACATGCGGCGGAGTAGCCAAATCTGGATTCCCCATGCCGAAGTCAACGATGTCCTCACCCCGATGCCGCGCCTCCATCTTCATGCCATCGATAATGCTGAAGACATACGGCGGCAACCGCTTTATGCGTTGGAATTCCACCCGAGGGTTCCTAAACCTTTCTTAAAAACGGGGATAACCCCAATTTATAAGGCATCATGGAGTTTGGCGCAACTGAATCGCTGGTCGGTGAGTGGTACAGTTTGCGTGCCGTTTCGAATCGTCCTGGGAAAATTCCTCGCGGAGTTCATTGTGGCCCTGGCGAAGGGCACGGGATGACAACAAACTGAGGGGATTTGTCATCTCGAATACAGCGAGAGACCTTTCGGGCTGCGCTGCTCCGGTGACGTTCACGCAGCATCCCTGCCCAGTTTCGCCTTGGCGCGACTCATTAGACCATCTTGCTCGAAAAGCGGCCAACCCGGGGGGTTAGTCGGCGCACCTCGCAGCGGTTTACCCCACCGTCCCCAACTGCAAGATCGTTCCCTAACGATGACGGAGAATTGCCTTCATGTCAGCGGACGCTTTGCTCGTGAGCTCTGGATCCCGCTCCAGCCAAGCCAGAGCTTCCCGCCGCGCCGCGGCTAGCAAGCGCCCGCCGCGTGCCAAGTTGGCGAAATGAAGATCTGCCAAACCGGACTGGCGTGCACCGAGAAGCTCGCCCGGCCCACGCAACCGCAGATCCGCCTCGGCGATCTTGAAGCCATCGTGCTCTCTTTCGATGGCGCGCAAACGCTCGGCGGCGAGGCCGCTGACAGGGCCGCGATTGACCAGCAGACAATATCCGGCCGCCGCGCCTCGTCCAACCCGGCCGCGCAGCTGATGCAATTGCGCTAAGCCGAAGCGTTCGGCGTGCTCGACAACCATGACGGTCGCGTTGGGGATGTCGACGCCGACCTCGACGACTGTCGTCGCGACCAGCAGCTTAAGCGCGCCGTCGCGAAAGGCGCGCATGATCCGATCGCGCTCCTCGGCCTTGAGCCGCCCGTGAACTAAACCGAGGCCGAAATCCTTGAACAGCGTCTTGCGCATTTGCTCCGCCATCCGCGTTGCGTCGCGCACTTGCTGAAGTTGCTCCGACGCCTCAACCAGGGGCAGCACAACAAATGCCTGATGACCTCGCTTCAGTTCATCGAGAACGACGGCATAGACTTGGCGCCGCTCACGCTCGTTGAACACTCGTGTTTGCACGCGAGTCCTCCCCGGCGGCAATTCGTCGATAAATGACACTTCCATGTCGCCGTAGAGCACCATCGCGAGGCTGCGCGGGATCGGCGTTGCGCTCATCAGCAGCATATGGGGTTGGGGCGTAGAGACCAATTCGCCGGGTCCGATTAGGCGCTGCAGCGACAGGCGCTGCATGACCCCGAACCGGTGCTGCTCATCGACCACGCCCAAGCCCATGAGCGGGGCATGCACCTGCTCCTGGATCAACGCGTGGGTCCCGACAATGAATGAAATGTCACCGCCCGCGATGCGTTTGAGAATCGACGTTCGTTCTTTGGCCGGTGTGGCGGCAGTCAGCAACACCGCTGAAATGTCCAGTCGATCGGCATATTTCTGTAAGTTACGATAATGCTGCTCGGCGAGAATTTCCGTCGGCGCCATCCAGATGGCTTGATGGCCATGGTCGATGACTGTCAAGGACGCCAACCAGGCGACCATCGTTTTCCCTGATCCGACATCGCCTTGTAGCAGGCGCTGCATGGGCGCACCGCCCGCCAGGTCGCGCTCGATTTCGCCGAGCACGCGCTCTTGAGCGCCGGTAAGTTTGAAAGGCAATAGCGCCAGCATCCGCTCGCGCAGAGTGGTTCGAGCCGGGCCCCACGGAATCGCTGGGCTTCGCGAACGCAATCGTTTGCGCATACCCAACCCCAACTGCAAATAGAACAGCTCGTCGAAAATGATCGTTCGGTGGGCCATCGATGACGAACGGTTCAGAGGACCGAGATCGGCGTTTAACGGCGGCTCGTGTAAATATGCGAGCGCCTCACTGGGCGCGATCAGATCCTGTCGTTTGAGGATTTCTTCAGGGACTCCGTCGAGGAGAAAATCGCGGTACTCTCGCAGGGCTTGAGCAACCCAGCCTCGTAGCCGCGACAACGACAGACCGGCAGGATGCACATACACCGGCACGATCCGTTGCAATTGCTCATCAGGATTATCGACGACTTCAAAATCGGGATGGACGACACGGAGTCGCCCGTACATGCCCGACTCGACTTTGCCATAAATCAGCAGAGTCTGACCTTTGGCCAGACCATCGCTCAGAAACTTCGGCGCGCGATACCAAATTAAATCGATAACGCCGGTATCGTCCTGCAGCACGCCGAGCAGCATCTGGCTACGCCGGTGCGGCACGTACTTGCGCTGTAACGCCGCGAGCCGTCCGACAAAGCTGGCTTCCTCACCCCGAATCGCGGCGGCGATTTTTTTTATCTGGCGTCGGTCTTCGTAGCGAAACGGCAGGTGATAGAGCAGATCTCCGATGGTCTTGAGGCCGAAGGTTTCGAGCTGGGCAGCGCGCTTTGGGCCGACGCCGTGCAAATACCGCAGCGGCGTGGTCAGGGCCCGCAACTTGACGTTTACCCCGGAACGCTTTTCGGTGGCGGATTTTTTGTCGGGACGCAGACCGGCGAATGACACGGTACCCTAAGGCAACGGCGCAGCGGCGTAGTCTTGCAAAGCTTTGACGTCGAATTCTCGCTCCTGCAGATATTCGATCCCTTCGGCGGCGGCGGCGGCGCCAGCCATGGTGGTAAAGTACGGTACCTGGTAATCCAACGCGTAGCGCCGGATCAGGTAGGAATCCGCATGGGAGTGGGCGTCCTGCGGCGTGTTGATCACCATAGCGATCTCGCCTTTTTTGACGCGATCGCCGATATGCGGAGCGCCATCTTGAATCTTATTGACGATCTCGCATGGAATCCCGCCCGCGGTAAAATGCGCCGCCGTGCCGCGCGTCGCCACGATGATAAATCCCACGTCATGAAGTTTTCGCGCGATCGCGCTCGCGCTCGGTTTATCTTCATCGCGCACGCTGATAAAGACCCGCCCTGCCTGTGGCAGACGCATGCCGCCCCCCAACTGCGCTTTGGCAAACGCGATGCCGAACGCGTCATCGATGCCCATGACTTCACCGGTGGATTTCATTTCCGGGCCGAGCAAGGTGTCGACGCCGGGAAACTTGTTGAACGGGAAAACCGCTTCCTTCACCGATACATGTTTGGGTTGCACACTCGTTACGCCCAGATCCTTGAGCTTTCTTCCGACCATAATGCGCGCGGCGATTTTCGCCAGCGGCACGCCGGTCGCTTTGCTGACGAACGGTACGGTACGCGAAGCGCGCGGGTTGACCTCGAGAACGAAGAGGTTGTTGCCTTGCACGGCGAACTGTACGTTCATCAAGCCTCGGACATTGAGCGCCTTGGCCAAAGCGATCGTATGGCGGCGGATCTCATTTTGCATCTCTGCAGTGATCGATTTAGGCGGCAAGCTGCAGGCACTGTCTCCGGAATGAACGCCAGCACGTTCGATATGTTCCATGATACCACCGATCACAACGTCCTCACCGTCGCCGAGTGCATCCACGTCGATCTCAATGGCGTCGTCGAGGAACTTGTCGATCAGCACCGGATGTTCCGGCGAAGCCGACACGGCATGGGTCATGTAGTTCCTCAATGCGTCGCCGTCGTAAACGATCTGCATGGCGCGGCCGCCAAGCACGTAGGAGGGCCGGACCAGAACCGGATAGCCCAACTCGGACGCGATCTTCACCGCTTCATCGAACGACCGGGCGATGCCGTTATCCGGCTGTTTGATATCGAGGCGTTTGAGCAGCTCGGCGAAACGCTCGCGGTCCTCTGCCAGATCGATGCTGTCGGGAGAGGTGCCGATAATCCGCACGCCTGCACGCTCCAACGGCAGCGCTAACTTGAGCGGGGTTTGCCCGCCAAACTGAACGATCACGCCGTCAGGCTGCTCACGATCGACGATGTTCAGCACCTCTTCTAACGTGAGCGGTTCGAAGTAGAGTTTATCCGATGTATCGTAGTCGGTGCTTACCGTTTCGGGATTGCAATTGACCATGATCGTCTCACAGTCCTCTTCCCTGAGCGCGAAGGCGGCATGCACGCAGCAATAATCGAACTCGATCCCTTGGCCGATCCGGTTCGGTCCGCCGCCGAGGATCATAATCTTTTTCCGCGCCGTCGGTCTCGCCTCATCTTCGCCTTCGTAGGTCGAGTAGAGATACGGCGTGAAAGCTTGAAACTCCGCGCCGCAGGTGTCGACGGAATTGAAAACCGCCTCGACGCCTTTGGCCTTCCGCGTGTTACGTAATTCCATCTCGTCAACGCCAATCAGCTTAGCGATCCGTGCATCGGCGAAGCCCGTCTGTTTCCAGCGGCGCAGCAAGCCCGCGTCGAGTTCGGCAAGCTTGCCGTTGAAGGCGGCGATTTCGCCCTCAGCGCTGACCATTTCGCGGATCTTGTCCAGAAACCACGGGTCGATCGCCGATAGTTGATAAACTTCTTCGACCGACAGGCCGAGTCGAAATGCGTCTCCCAGATACCACAGTCGTTGCGCGTTGGGCTGCTTGAGTTTTTCCCGAACCAGCTCTACCGACGAGGCTCGCTTCCCTTCCGAGAAATCCACTTTCGGCTCAAACCCGAAAGAGCCGGTCTCCAAAGAACGCATCGCTTTTTGCAGCGATTCCTGAAAAGTTCGTCCGATCGCCATGGCCTCCCCCACCGACTTCATCTGCGGCGTCAAAACGTCCTTGGCCTGGGGGAACTTTTCAAAAGTGAAGCGCGGAACTTTTACCACAACGTAATCGATCGTCGGCTCAAAGCAGGCGGGAGTTTCACGGGTGATGTCATTAGGGATTTCGTCGAGCGTATAACCGACGGCGAGTTTGGCGGCGATCTTCGCGATTGGAAAACCGGTCGCCTTGCTGGCCAGCGCCGAGCTGCGTGATACCCGCGGATTCATTTCGATGACGACCATGCGGCCGTCTTGGGGATTGACGGCGAACTGAATGTTCGAGCCACCGGTGTCGACGCCGATCTCCCGGATGACTCGACGCGCCGCATCGCGCATGATTTGGTATTCCTTGTCGGTCAGAGTCTGCGCCGGTGCGACGGTAATCGAGTCGCCGGTATGAACCCCCATTGGGTCCAAATTCTCGATCGAGCAAATAATCACCACGTTATCCTTGTGGTCGCGCATCACTTCGAGCTCGAACTCTTTCCAGCCGAGCACTGATTCTTCGATCAGGACTTCATGGACGGGTGAAATACTTAGACCGGCCTGCACGACTTCTTTGAATTCTTCCGGCGTGTAAGCGATATTGCCGCCGCTGCCGCCGAGGGTGCGCGAGGCGCGAATGATCACCGGAAAGTTGAGCCGTTTTTGAATGCGCATGGCATCGCGCAGGCTCCGCGCGTAACCGCTCCGCGGCAGATCGAGACCGATGCGGCGCATCGCTTCTTTGAACAGGTCCCGATCTTCCGCTTTTTTGATCGATTCAATTTTGGCGCCGATCATTTCGACGCCGTAGCGCGCGAGTATGCCCTGATCGGCGAGATCGATGGCGAGATTGAGAGCGGTTTGGCCGCCGAGGGTCGGTAGAATCGCGTCGGGTCTTTCTTTGGCGATGATCTTTTCGACCACGTCGGTGGTGATCGGCTCGATGTAGGTGCGAGCGGCGAAGCCCGGATCGGTCATAATCGTCGCAGGATTCGAGTTGACGAGAATGACGCGGTAACCTTCTTCTTTGAGCGCTTTCAGCGCCTGCGTACCTGAATAGTCGAATTCGCACGCCTGACCGATGATGATCGGGCCGGCGCCGATCAGCAGTATCGCTTGAATGTCGGTCCGTTTAGGCATGAGCGGTTACGCGACTCGATGCTCCGCCATCATGTCGGTGAATCGCTTGAATAGATAATCGGCGTCGTGCGGACCCGGCGAGGACTCGGGATGATATTGCACCGAAAAGATCGGCAGCTCGCGGTGCGCCAAACCCTCGACCGTGTGGTCGTTCAGGTTCAGGTGGGTGACCTCGACGGCGCCCTTGAGCGACTCCGCGTCCACCGCAAAACCGTGGTTCTGCGCGGTGATTTCAACTTTGCGCGTGGTCAAGTCCATCACCGGCTGGTTGCCGCCGTGATGTCCGAACTTGAGCTTGTAGGTTCTGCCGCCGAGCGCAAGCCCCATGATTTGATGTCCCAGACAAATGCCGAATATGGGCTTTTTGCCGATCAGCTTTCGGACATTCTCCTTGGCGTAGGGCACCGCGTCGGGATCGCCGGGACCATTCGAAAGAAAAATACCGTCGGGACGCATGGCTAGAACGTCCTCGGCCGGTGTCATTGCCGGTACGACTGTCACACGGCAACCCGCCTCGGCCAGATTGCGCAGAATATTGAACTTGATGCCGTAGTCATAGGCGACGACAAAAAACGCCGGTGAACGAAAGGTCCCCTTGCCTTGGCGTCTGGCGTTGGGCTTTGCTGATTGGCGCACCTTATAACCCCCGTCGAGGCGCCACATTCCCTGGTTCCAATCGTACGCCACCGCGCAGGTCACCTCGCGCACCAGATCTTTTCCGACTAGTCCCGGCGACGCTTGCGCTCTCGCGATCAGCTCGCGCGGATCGACGGTCTGTGTCGAGATGACGCCCTCCTGCGACCCATGGTCGCGCAAGTGGCGCACCAAAGAGCGCGTATCGATGCCTTGAATCCCGACGATGCCGTTGGCGCGCATGTACTCGTGCAGGGGTTGCGCCGCGCGCCAATTGCTTGGCCGAGCCGTGTAGTTCTTGACGATAAAGCCTTTGACAAACGGTTTGCGTGACTCCACGTCGTCGGCATTAATGCCGACATTGCCGATCTCCGGATAGGTCATCGCCACCAGCTGGCCTTCATAGGAGGGATCCGTGAGGATCTCTTGATAACCGGTCATGCTGGTATTGAACACGACTTCACCGACCGCTTCACCGTCCGCACCAATCCCGGTCCCTGCAAAAATTCGCCCGTCGGCTAATGCAAGCATCGCTTTCATCGGCTTATTGCGTCGGCTCCCGCTGCCGCCCCACCCTCTCGCTTGCGCGCTTCTTCGCTCGCTTGAGGGATCGAGTAAATCACAACCTGATCGCGTTTGTCGGGCTCGAGCTCGCGGAGCTTTACGCGTACGCGATCCTGCTCGGAGCTCGGAATGTGTTTCCCCACGTAGTTCGGCTTTACCGGGACTTCCCGGTGCCCGCGGTCGATCAAAACCGCCAGCCGTACGGATTGCGGTCGCGCCGAGCGGAAAATGATGCTGAGCGCGGTCTTAACCGTTCGGCCGGTAAAGATCACGTCATCGACCAGGATGACTTCGCGATCTTTCAAATTGAGCGGCCCGGCATCAGGGTCGGCCGGCGATAAGCGTCTAAGATCCTCTCCGGACCCGTAAATCTCGACTTCGCCCACTTCCGGTTTGCGCTGGCAGCGCTTTGCGATCTCCAGAGCCAAGCGCTGTGCGAGTTGCGAGCCGGCACTGCGCACACCCAGGATCAGCATGCGATCCGGATCACGACAGTCTTGGACAATTTGTGTACTGATTTCCGTAAGCGCGAGGTCGATGTCTTTTTCGCCCATCACCAGCCGTTGTGGTCCGCTTTTGAAGGGCTCATAGCCCAACTCTTCTGCTTCCTTGATCGAATCGAACAGCGCCAACTCGCCGCGACCGAGCCAATCGTTCAGGGTCCCGGCGAGCGCGCTATCGAAAAAGTAATACCGCTTCGCTCTCACGTTACCGGCGAATTGGATCTTAAACCGATGGTCACAATAGGAGCATGTTAGAATCAACGCATCGGTTTGCCCAGGTGGGCGCAACTCAAAGCGCCGAGCGCCCGAGACCGGCTCCTGCAAGGTTACACAGTTCGGGTTGCGACATTGCGGGCCGAGCGGCTCCGGGCTTTCGTACGTCACTGTTGACCGTATTGTCGGCGCTTTCGCTTGCCCGAGCGGGTCGAATAAGAATTTAAGCAGCGCCATGCGCACCGGTACGCCATAAGCGGCCTGCTTAAAATAGATCCCGCGCCGGTCCTTATCAACTTCGGGCGAGAGCTCGTCCACCCGCGGCAACGGGTGCATGACGACGGTATCTTGAAAGCGTTGCTCGCGCAGGAAGCTTGCGCCGATGGTCGGATACTCGGTCGCGGCGGATCCGGCTCTCATGCGCTCCTTCTGTTTGCGCGTCATGTAAAACGCGTCATAGCGCAATCCTGTCGCCATCGTGTTGAGCCGCGCCTGGATCACCTGATCGACTTGGGTGAACAACGCCAGCTGGTGTGGCTGCTTGGGTGTGAGGTAGAGGGCGTCGGTTTCGGTCATGACCGCGCCGAGATCGTCCGCCGCGACCGGCGCCAGCCCGTAGCCGTATTCGCGTTCCAGTCGTTCGAGCACGTATTGCGGCAACGCCATGCCGGTCGCCGCCAATGTCACGACATTGGCGCCAAAGCGCGCCAGCGCGTACACCAGCGAATGGATCGTGCGGCCGTTCTTCAAGTCGCCGCACAGCACGACGGTGAGCCCTTTAAGCTCGCCCTTTTCCTTGCGCAGCGTATAGAGATCACAGAGCGTTTGCGTCGGGTGCTCGTGGCTGCCGTCGCCCGCGTTGACCGTCGGGACATCGGACTGCTCGGCCATCGCCCGCACGGCGCCGTCCCAATGGTGACGTACGACGAGGACATCGGCGTAGCTGGAAACCACTTTGGCGGTGTCTGCGATGGTTTCACCTTTGGCGGTCGAAGATGCCTTCATGTCCGGGCAACTGATCACCGATCCGCCGAGCCGTTGCATGGCCGACTCAAAAGACAAGCGCGTCCGCGTGCTGGGCTCGTAGAAAAGCGTCGCCATGATCCGGCCGGCGGCGGGTTTGTCAGCTCGTAGCTTGTCGGCGTCGTCGGCCAGCGCGAAAATCTCTTCGATTTCCTCGTTGGTCAGATCGGCAATGGAAATTAGATGACGCATGGTTGTTTTAGCTCGTGCTGGGAGCGTGCCAGTCGACGAGCGTTACCTGATCGATCCCGTCAGACTCCACCAACCGTACATTGACGCGCTGCCCGTCGCCCGCAGCGATATTCTTTCCGACGATGTCGGCCCGAATCGGCAGCTCGCGGGCGCCCCGGTCGATGAGTACCGCAACGAAGATACGATTGGGCCGACCGAGACGCTCGATCGCTTCCATCGCCGCTCTTATGGTGCGCCCGCGATAAATCACATCGTCGACCAGCACCACGGTTCTTTCGTCGACTGACGCCGGGATGTCTCCTCCAGACGAAGTGCCCGCCGGCGCTCGGTCGTCGCGAAACGGCGTGACGTCGACCGCCGCGACCGGTGGCATAACTTTGCCGAATTCCTCCATGGCCCGAACCAAGCGCCGCGCCAGATGCACCCCGCGCGAGCGAATTCCTATCAAGATTAACTCATCCGGAATTGCGCATTTTTCGACGATCTCATGTGCCATCCGGCGAATCACCCGGCCGAGATCGCGGTGCTCGAGGACGATTTGCTTTTGCTCCGCCATGAATAAAAAAGACCCTCCCAGATCCGCCTAGGAGGGTCTTCGGAGGCTATTCAGCCGCTCTTGAATTTGGTTCATCAGCCTTTTCCGATCTCTCAGGATCAGATTAAAAGGTATGTATAAAATGAATACCGGCGACGCGAAGTAAAGTCAATCAAATCGGAATTGCGCTGGGTGGTTCAGTTTGGGCCTGGTTCCGAATCGTAGCGGGCAAGATTCCTCGCTTCTACGGCATGACAACCAAATAACGATTTGGTCATCTCGAACGCAGTGAGAGATCTTTGCTTTTGAACTCTACGCGGTTCGTGAGCTCGCGAAGACCTCTCAGCGTAACGGCAGCGCGAGTGACTATCACCAAGCGAGGTCAGGCTTTGATCTCGATGATCTTTGCGCGCACTCTCTTGCCGCGCACTTGGAGTCGCGCCACCGCCACCGGCAGTTTAAACCGGCGCGGTCCGGCGCTCCCCGGGTTGAGATAGAGAACTCCTCCCCGGGTGATGGCGCTCGGTTGGTGCGAATGGCCGCTTACCACCAGTCGAAAGTCATCGCCGGGACTGCTCTCCAGCTCGTGAACGTTGTGGATGACGTAAATTCCAAGGCCGTTGATCCGCAAGTTTAAAATGTCAGGAAGTTTTTTTGCCCACGAACCACGATCGTTATTGCCCCGAATGGCGATCACCGGCGCGATCGTTTCGAGCGAGTCCAGCACCTCGGGTTTGCCGATGTCGCCGGCGTGAAGAATGATCTCACAGCCTTTCAGTGCCGTCATAGCTTCCGCTCGCACGAGACCATGGGTATCGGAGATGACTCCGACTTTGCCTGACCTCACGATCAAGTCTCTCTTGCGAACCGTGAGCACAAGTTTCATCTAGCTTGATTCGGCGCCGCCCGCAATTCTATAGTGAGGCACCGTCTGGAGGTCTTGTATGTTTCCACACCTGAAAGCTTTCAATCTTCGGAAATGGATCGACGAAAACCGCGCCGATTGGGGTCAACGCCGGGTGATCTGGCAGGACTCGGACTTTATTGCGTTCGTCACGCGCGGTCCGAATCGGCGTAAGGACTACCATATCAATCCTGGCGACGAGATCTTTTATCAGCTGGAAGGCGAGCTCAATCTACACTACCTCAAGGACAACCAACACGAAATCGCCGTGCTGCAACCCGGCGACATTTTCCTGTTACCCAGGAACACCGCCCACTCGCCGAGGCGCGGAGATGGCTCATGGACTTATGTGGTGGAACGGCAGCGCGGTAAGGAGGAAATCGATCGGTTTATCTGGCCGTGCGAAAACTGCGGCAATAAACTTTACGAGACGGAAGTGCGCTTCGACGATCCCGGAGACGCGGTGAGGACCGCAACGGATTCGCTCAAAAGCGACCCGTCGCTGACAACCTGCAAGAGCTGCGGTCAGGTGCTCGAACTTTAACGACGAGCCGATCGACTGATTTGCTCCGCCGCGCCTTCCTGCGGTGAGTCCGTGCGCAATGCCCGCCCGCGCACTCGCCGAGGAACGCATTCGATGCTGTTACGGACTCTCGCGGACGTGGTGCAAACGTTGTGAATGGCTGAAACGATTGGCGGGAACCCAGTTACCCGGCCGAGCTCTGCTTGGCTTGCAGCGCGTGCCAAATCTTCGGTGGTGTGAGCGGCAGATCCTTGATGCGCACGCCGACAGCGCGCGCGACGGCATTGGCGACGGCTGAAGCCACTGGCAGCAATCCACCCTCGCCGATCCCCTTCGAACCGAACGGGCCGGGGCCGTTGCCGTTTTCAATCAGAATTGTCTCGAGCTTTTCCGGCAAATCGTCGAACCGGGGCACACGGTAGTCGATGAGATTACCGTTCAACAACTGGCCCCCCTCATAAACCATTTCTTCCATCAAGGTATGGCCAATGCCGAAGAGCACGGCACCCTCGTCCTGGCCGATGCATTGCTCAGGATTGATCGCCTTGCCGGCGTCACAGGCTGAGACGTAGTTCAGTAACCGAACTACCCCTGTGTCCGGGTCGACTTCGACCTCAACGCCGCCCCAACCGACTTCCCAGAACGTTGTCGTCGACCCCAACACCGCCTTGGGGTTGCGCTTATCCTTGTATAGTCCTTTGCCGATGATTTCCCCAGCCTTGCTGCCAAAAAAATCAACAATCACTTTACTATATGAAATGGCCGGACGTTCACCGACGACGATCTGACCATTGTGCAACGTGAGGGTATCGACCTTGTGTTTGAGGATCTTGGAAGCGCACTGCAACAGTTGTTGGCGGACATCCTGTGCCGCCCGCAATACGGCGGTTCCCATAACCACCATCGAGCTGCTCGCGCTGGTCGATATATCGTAGGGTGTTACGTCGGTATCGAGTTGCGCCACCGCAACTTGCTCCAGCGGCAACGAAAGTGTTTCGGCAACCACCTGGCTGAGCGCTGTCCTCGGTCCCTGCCCGATTTCAACCGTTCCGGTGAGCAGCACGACGCTTCCATCGGACGACATTTTTACCGTGGCACCGGCAACCTTGTAGGTACCGCCCGCGTCCTTGATACAACAACTGATCCCTTTGCCACGATTCGGCAGCGAGCTGCGCTCGTTCCAGTTGATCGCATCAGCGACTTTGAGCAGCCCTTCTGCCAAATCGCAATCTACAGGCGTGTCGCCCGCCGTGTAGATATCGCCCTTGTTTAGCAAGTTCTTCAAACGAAACTCCAATGGATCGAAGCCGAGGCGCTCGGCGATCATATCCATTTGAGACTCGTAGGCCCAGGTCACTTGCAGCGCACCGAAGCCGCGAAATGCGCCCGCCGGCACAGTGTTCGTATAAACTCCGTAAGCTTCGACTTTGGCGTAAGGAATTTTATAGGGACCGAGAGCGCGATAAGCCGCCTTTTGGGTCACTCGCGGCCCGGCATCGGCATAAGCTCCGGTGTCCATATACACCTGGCAGTCGCGCGCGATCAGCTTGCCGTCTTTCGTCACCCCGGTTTTCACCGTGACCCGCGCCGGATGGCGCGTGACGGTGTTGAAGCTCTCATTGACAGATAGCTGAAGTTTAACCGGCCGCCGGGTCATCCAACTGAGAGCTGCGGAAATCGGCTCTGCTTTGACATAAAGTTTACCGCCATACCCGCCACCGACGTAGGGCACGACGACGCGCACGCGGCTGAGCGGGAGTTTAAAGATTCCCGCGAGATGATCGCGCAAAGTGAATGGATCTTGGCAGGACGCCCACACCGTCAATTTTTCGCCGTCGTAATACGCGAGGTTATTGTGCGCTTCCAGAGAATAGTGCTGCACCTTTTGAAAGCGAAACGTGTCTTCGAAGACGTGATCCGCCCGGGCGAAGCCCCTTTCCACTTCACTCCGGCCGAAGGTGAGATAGTAACAGATGTTGGTGCCGTTGAATCGTTCGGGTGCTCCATAAACCGACCCGCGCAACTCGGCGCGCGCCACGCCGGCTTCGTGCACCAGAGCGGCGCCGGGCGCGCTAGCATCTTCGATGTCGGTGATGATCGGCAGCTCTTCGTATTCCACCTCGATCAGCTCGAGCGCCTGCTCGGCGGTTGCCGGGTCATCGGCCAGCACCGCAGCGATCGGATCGCCGACGTAACGCACCTTATCGACGGCGACGATCGACTGATCCTTGTAGGTCGCACCGTATTTGTAATTGAACCCTTGGATATCATCGCGGGTCAGCGTCGCGACCACCCCGGGAAGTTCCTTCGCCGGGGCGGCATTAACCTTGACGAGCTTCGCGTGAGCGACCGTGCTCCTCAGGATCCGGGCATAGGCCATGCCGGGTAGCTGAAGATCGCTCGCATAAACCGCTTTGCCGGTGACCTTCTCGATGCCATCGACTCGAGGCGCGCTCGTGCCGACGATCGAACACGTTTGGTTTACGGTCATGAGATTGGAAAGAGAAAAGGCTCCGCGCGCTCGCTGCCGCCGCGGTCGTTAGCCGCTATTTACGGATTTTGGGGCTGTCCTTTTCCGGAAAATAGAGATCGCAGAACGGGCAATGAAAGTTCATTCCCGACCCCAGCATATGGGGATTGACGACAAAGATTTTCTGACATTTGGGACACGTGACTTCGACCGCCTGGCCCATGGACCCTCCTCTGGAATAACTCCTTGATCTATGACTTGCCGCTCCGCAACCGCTTACGCCCAGTAGGTCGTCCGGTCCATCGGAATATGTTGCAGCACTTCGCCGGGCACGTAATCTTCCAGCTTGATCCGCGCCATCGCTTCATCGGGGCACTTCGACACCGGCGAGAATGGCCGATCGAGCGGTTTGGTTGCGTCGACGATCATGCCTGAGGTCTTGATTTCATCGACCAGCGAGGGATCCAGGAAATTGCCGCGGAACAGCGGCTGCAGGATCGATACCTGGCGATGAGGCTGCACCCGGGTCGCGATCGCCCACAAAATGTCCGTCGGATTGAACACATCGATGTCATCGTCGAACACAAAAACGTTTTTGGTGTGATCGAAGGTCAACGCCGCCGCGGCGGCGCGACCCGGATCGCCTTCGGACATCTTTTTCATTGAGATGAAAACATTGTAGTGCGCGTGGCGCCCCTGCTTGCACACCGCCGTAACGCCGGGAACGGCCTCGCGGCAACGGCGCAAATACGCGCCTTCGCGCGGCAAATCCATCCACGGTTTATCACCTTCTGGGGTGATGACCGACTGATACATGGCGCCGTTACGGTAGTTGATCGCCCGCACTTCATAGTGAACGCAGGTCGTGTAGCGCTGCGGACCCAGGTAGCCCGGCGCTTCGCCGAACGGTCCTTCGACGACGCGCCCGCCTGGCTTGAGCACGCCTTCGATCACGATTTCGGCATCGGCCGGAATCAATAACTCGTCGCCGAACGTCTCTGAAGGGCACAAGCGCAACGCTTCGCCGAGGTAGCCGCCGATAACCTCGTATTCGCTCACCTCGAACGGACCGCTGTAACAGGCGCCCATATGATAAGCGGGGTGATGCCCCAATACCGTGGCCACCGGCATTTCCTCGTTACGCGACTCGTAATCGCGATAAATCTTCCACAGGTGGCGCGGCGAGGCGTAGAGCGCCGTGGAATTCTTGCCCTTAACTTCCATGCGATGGTAGGAGCAATTGTAGATCCCGGTCTTCTTGTCTTTGGTGACTGTGGACAAAACGATGTACGGACCGCCGTCCATCTCGTGATGGCGCATGATCGGGATTTCATAAAGGTCCACGTTCTCGCCGACCATGATATTTTCTTTGACCGGCGCGTCTTTTTTGCTGATGATTGCCGGCGGCACCCGGTGCTCTTCCATCTCGAGGCAGCGTTCGGCCATCTGCGGTCGGGTCGCGCTGCGCGGCAGGCCCAGCGCGATCTGAGTTTTTCCTTGCGAGATCTCGCAGTTCATCACCAGTTTCATCGGCCCGACTTTGCCGTTAAGGTTAAGCGGATTGTCGAAAACGATGACCGGGAACTTCTTCTGTGCACCGAGGTGTTTAATGATCGCGGTAACGTCGTAATTCGCCGGATTCACTTGTTTGCTAATATGGATCACCTCGCCCGGCAGCTGGCGCTCGCATTCCGCAATAAACGTCCTCAGATCCTTCGCCATTTCGGCCTCCTAAGCAAATGTATGAAAAATTTTATGCAAAAAGAATTATCCAATGCTCTGGATATTGTCAATCCAATGGCCGCGCGAAAGCCCGCGATAGCGTTCATTTTAGATGATCTAACGAAGGATAAGGCCGAGCATCCGCCGTCTCATTCAAAAACTACGGTTCGGTTGCCGTGGAGAAACACGCGCTCTTCGAGAACCAGTTTTACCGCCCGCGCCAAGACGATCTTTTCGACGTCTCTGCCAGCCTGAACCATAGCCGCCGCCGTATAGGTGTGATTTACCGGAATCACGCTCTGGGCGATGATCGGTCCGGTATCGAGGTCGTCGGTGACAATGTGCGCCGTCGCGCCGATGATCTTGACCCCCCGCTCGTAGGCTTGGTGGTAGGGTTTGGCGCC
Source organism: Binatia bacterium (assembly GCA_036554745.1). Classification (GTDB taxonomy): domain Bacteria; phylum Desulfobacterota; class Binatia; order UBA9968; family UBA9968; genus DP-20. The sequence continues at coordinate 5,737 of DATBMR010000021.1, read as the reverse complement.
GATGAAGGCCGGTAAGAACGAATGATGAATGTTGATCATCCGGTTAGGATAGCGAGCGACGAATTTCGGCGAGAGGATCCGCATATACTTCGCTAGGACGATATACTCCGGCGCATAATTCGCCAGTACATCGGCGACCAGATCCTCGTGCGCGGTGCGCTCGAGATTCTGGTGGCTGACGAAGTGAAACGGGATGCCGAACTGCTCTACCAGTGATTTTAATTTTTCGTGATTGCTCACTACCGCTCGAACTTGCGCCGGCAATTCGCCCGAATAGTGCCGGATCAACAAATCGCCCAGACAGTGGGCTTCCGTCGTCGCCATGATGACGATCGGTTGGCGTTCAATGGCGGTCAATTTGACGACCGCCGTTTGGGGAAGGATCTGCTCCAGATAAGACACAACTCGGTGTGGCGCGGTCGGTCCGTCAAACGCCGTCCGCATAAAGAAATGCTTTGCATCCAGGTCGACAAATTCTTGATTGCTCGAGATATTGTACCCGGCATTAAACAGCACTCCGGTGATTTTGTGCACTAATCCGGGTTCATCCGGGCAATCGATGCGAAGAATATGAGGTGGCACGCCCGCTCTCCGTTCAATACAAAAATACCGCCAATTATGGCATGCCCCGCCACGAAGATAAACGGTTTTGAGCAACCGGAGTGAAGGAAAGCCACCAATGGGCAGTGCGGTGTTCGGGAATAGGAAGCCAACCACACCCGGGAGCTAAAAGCACTTTGTTCCGAGGACTAATGATGCAGATTTCTTACCGGATCGACAATGACAGCGATCAGGGAATGCTCTGGGAAATGCTTATCCAGCCTGGTTAGCGCCGATGCCGGCTTGGCGAAAAGGCGGCCGCGCTTTCGACAGGATGCCGATCCCACCGCCGTAGCGGCAGAACGGTTGGCTGAATTCCTTACGAAGGTCAGCTAACCCTTGCCGTTGCCATTTAACCCAAACATCCTCACGGCGTTCCCGCCGAGCACTTTTTCCTTGTCGGAATCTGACAAGCCCTCCATCCGCTTAACCACTTCGACGGTGCGCGGCCAGGTGGCAACGGCGTCCCCATGGTCGAAGTCGCTGCCAATGATAATTTGGTGTTCGGGCCAGCCATTAACGGTGTCAGCCAGATATGACTCCCAGGAAACGCACGCGATATAAAATTGATCGAAATATTCGCTGGGCATTTTCTTGATGCCCTTCTTGCCTTCAAAAAACTGCTGCACGGCGACGGAGATCGTGGCCGCTTTGGGCGTGTGCGCGTCCAAGGTATGCATCAACCAGGGTACCCAGCCGATCCCTCCTTCGAAAAAGCCCAACTTCAAAGTGGGAAAACGATCCAAGGTGCCGCTGAAGATCAAACGCGCCGCACTCACCATGTACGTGAGCGGGAAGCCCAGCGCCGTTGGGAAATGCTGAAACCCTTGATAGCGCTCGGCACCGACCAGCCATGGATGACTATGCTGTAACTCGAAAACGCGCGCTGCGGGGTGAAGCAGAATCGGAATATTGAGATCGGCGATTTCCTCATAGAGCGGAAACAAGACTTCATTGTCGAGATCGCCGTCGCCCCAACCGCCGTTGAACTTGACCGCCTTGAGCCCGAGCTCCTTGACTGCGCGGCGCAGCTCCTTGATTGACTCCTTAATGTCCGGCAGATAGATCCACGCAACGCCGATAAAGCGGGCGTCGCCTTGAATATCCTCGGCGACCGTGTCGTTGTAGGCCCGCGCGAGCTGTCGTCCTAGCTCGGCATCACACTCGTAAATCAATGGCCGGTTGTCCGGAATCAAGACTTGAACATCAAAACCGTCCTTCTTCATGAATTCGGCGCGCAGCGGAAGACTCCAGCGCCCTTCTTTGAAAGAGTGAACCTTTTTGCCGTCACGGTAATAGGTCGCAACTTTCCCGGGAACGACCTCTCCGTAGCGGACCATGTCGCCCTTGTCGTCGACGACTTCGAGATGGCCTTTGCCCGGATGCTTGACCTTCTCAATGAAACGAAGTGGCCAATAATGAGTATCTCCGTCGATGTACATTTCTCTTGCTCCTTGTGCTCAAAGTTTTGTGAGCGCGAAAGGGTCGATTTCGAGATGGTCAAAACGTCCCAGGTGCGGGGCACGAGCAGACTCGCGAGCAGAGGCACACCATGTTAGTACGTTGGAGCGGCGGTCACGCGCAATGAAACAGATGGGCGTTTTCACCCGCCCGTTCATTTCGCTCCGTACTTCGCGTACATCTCATCGATGAACCCGCTTTGATCGAGTTTTTTCATGAAGCGGTCGTCGACCAACTCTTCCACTTTGACTTTCTCTACTGCCGGATTGCGGACTTTCATCAGCCGCTGGACATTTCTCAGGCCCGCCAAGCTGGCGTGTGGTTTCCGATCCAAGCCATTGATTACATCTTTGTAACCTTCTTCGGCCTCTTGATCGTTAACTCTCAAGTAACGTTTTAGGATTGTCAAAGCCCGTCCTTTGTTGGCCGGTCCGAAGATAAAAGCTTCGCTTTCCAGCATCGCTTTCAAGAGATTCTCGAACAGCTGGGGATTCTTCTGGATCACACTCCCTTTGGCGACGATCCCCACGCTTGAGATGGGAATATTGGCCTTGCTGAGTTCCGCAAGGACGGGGTAGCCGTTTTGTCGCAGAGTCCGGCTCATCACTCCATCAAGCACGGTGACATCGATGGTCCCGGCGACCAGCGCCTGAGCCAACACGGATTGGTCTCCCGCTGCAATCAAACTAATCTTGTCGCGGTTAGGATCCAGTCCGAAATGCTCCAGCGCGAGTATCGCCCCCATCCAAACCGTGCCGCCGATACTCTGCACTCCGAAGATCTTTCCGCGAAGATCCTCGGGACTCTTGATGCCCTTGCGTGCCACGACATCGTAAGTGACGCGGTTGGTGAACGCGGCAAGGATCTTAAGATCCGATCCGCTCGCGGCGGATCCAAGCACGGCGGTACCGCCAGTGTAGCCGATCTGAATGTCTCCCGAGGTCAGAGCGGCGACCAGGGTCGGCGCCTGGCGGATAAAAATCGTTTCGGCTGGCACGCCGTATTTGGCGAAAAAGCCCTCATCTTTGGCTACCCAAAGCGGCAGAACCCGAGCGTTCACCGCCGCATGGGCAATGATGCTCTTCGATGGCGCGGAGGCCGCCTCGAGAGCTTTGATCGGCAGCATTAACCCCGGCAATGCAAACCACAGCACGATGAATCTCAGCATCCTTCGCTCCTTTCTCCCGTTGTGGCGACCACCGCTGTAAACCAAACACTGCTTCCCAATTGTCCTGAGCACCTTAGGGTGCCCACACGCATCACTCCAACTTTAGACGTCGCTGGGAGTACTGGAGTGATGGAATCAGAGACCCCACCACTGCATACTCCGCGACTCCGGTACCCTGCTTCTAAAGGCCCAGACCAAGCAAATTGATGGCGTTCTCGCCCAAAACTTTTCTTTTGTTCTCTTGGGAAATCTTCGTACTGCGCGCCACTGGTCCGGTCACCTGGCCAGGTTGCGAGGAATCCCAGTGCGGCGAATCGGTAGCGAGGACAAGCCGGTCGCCGCCCAAATACTCGACTGCCCATTCGAACAAGCCGTCTTCGAAGGGCTCGCAGCCGACGTAAACGCTCTGATTGAAGATGTCCGACGGCTTGCGCTTCTGCCATGGCACGAGATGCGGCAACTTTTCCCAGTGCTCGTCCATGCGTGAAAGCCACCATGGCATCTGCGAGGCGCCGGTTTCAAGGCAGATAATTTTCAGATCGGGGTGCTTTTCCATGATACCGCCGCAAAGGTAAATCATCAGGCAAACCATGCTTTCGAGAGTCCGGCCGACCATATGGGAAAAGAAAAAATTTTCAGCAAAGCGCTCGTGTCCGAGGGAGCCGGTTTTTGTGTCATGAAAAATGATCGGCGTCTTGGTTTTCTCCAACTCGTCGAAAATCGGATCGAAGTGCGGATCCCACCATTCCTTGCCGGGAATCGGTGTCGCCTTGACGTTGAGCGCTTTGCTGCCGAGCTCGCGTGAGCGGTGCAACTCCTTAATCGCTTCTTTTGGGTCCTGCAGCGGGATCACACCGGCCCACATGAGCCGCCCCGGCTGCTGCGCTGCGTACCAATTCATGTAGTTGTTCTGCGCCCGTGCGTAGGCGGCGGCCAGTTCCGGATCGTCGACGAACCAGAGAATGTCCAACGCCGGTGAGTTGGGCGATAGCACGGCTACGTCGATGCCGTCCAAATCCATGTTGCGCACGCGGCCGTGCGGCGTTAGATCGGCCTCCGTAACCCATTCTTTCTTTTCCACCTTCTGCCGGCCCAACTCTGAGCCAATCATGATCCGATTGCCGACAAGAGTTTTTTTCCGCTCGTCATCCTTGGTCGGCAGTTTGCGCGGCAAAAATTCCTGATATTTAGCCTCAACTGTTTGGTGCCAACTCTCCAGGTCCCCGACTAAATGACTGTCGAGATCGATCACCTTCATACCATCAATGGCCATAATCGTTTCCTCCCTCCCATTTCCTTTCAACGGCTTTTCTCAGCGTCGTCTTTAAACGACTGGAACCTTTGGAACTGCTGGAACGCTTGGAACCACGCTTTTATAATCCGAGTTCCTTTTGCGCCTGCCGCACGTAGCTCTGATCGACGTAGCGCTCCGGTCCGGGCAACGGCTCCTTCAAGACTCCGTCTCTGAATTGAACCTGGATGTTGACCTTTAAGCCTGCGAGCGTCATCGAGCCGTCGGTGGGAAAAATCCTATTCTTGGTAAAATACTCGATGCCCCGTTGCGCGTACGGCTGCTTGACTCCCATCTCGCTCATGAATAATTGCGTCGCTTGTTCCGGTTGCTCGTGGATCCATCGCAGCGCACGGATATGGGCCTTTAAAAATTTGACCACAATCGACCGGTTCTTTTCCGCCCAGGCGGGATCTACGGTGACGCCGTTGAACTGATAGGTCGAGATCACTTCCATAGTATCACCCAAGCGGTTGAAGCCTTGATCGATGGCAATGTCGGAATACGGTACGCCGAGGACGGCGCCGGCGATGGCGCCCGTTTCCAACGCCGTTAACCGTGCCGCCGTGCCGCCCGATATGACCGTCATGATGTAATCTTTCGGATGATAGAGACCTTTGTTTTTCAAATATTCGAGCAGGATTGAGGTGGCACCGCCGCGCAAGCTCGAGACACCGAGGCGCGCTCCTTTGAGATCATTGATCGTCTTATAGGCCTTGCCGCCGACCAACACGTAGGGCGCGGCGTTGTCGACACCGGCGATCACCTTGAGGTTGGCGCCCTTTTCGTTCACCGCAATGACGCCGTCAGAGTTTAATGTCGCAAAATGAATCTCTCCGCTGAGCAAGGCCTGCAACTGCACGTCGCTGCGGCCGATCAACACCAGCTCCACCTTCAAACCTTCCGCAGTGTACAAGCCTCGTTTGTGCGCCGCGTAAAAAGGAAGATAGAAGAGTGTCTTCGAGGTCATGCCGACTTTGAGCGTCTGCGCTGGTGCGGCAGAAATCCAGACCGCCGAAAGCCACAGCAGGAGTGCGCTGAGAAACAGCTTCATCGGGAGCACCTTTTTTACTGCATCGGGTAGTCCACCTGCGCGTGCGCCTGACCCGTCTGTTCGGCAATCTAGTACAATCCGCTTTGATCTGACAAGGCGCTTTTACGGTTTTGACCGGCCCGGCCAAAAGCCGTTGGGCCAAAAATAAGCCCCAGTCGAGGAG
>DATBMR010000147.1:0-13958 GCA_036554745.1 Binatia bacterium | reverse complement strand
GAACGGCTAGGATCGGTCCGATCGCGTGGCGTTGACGCCGCCGGGTTTTTTGAAGCGGCGCGAGTGGCGGCCCCAGTCGCAGCCGCAGGATTTGCAGTACCACTCCGTCATGCCTTCCCATTCCTCCCGATCGGCCGCGATGGCACGGCCGGCGTTGATCACGCGTTGGAGCACCGGAGTGATGACGCCGTGAAGCACCGGAATGACCGCCGTGCTGGCGCACTCGGGACAGCGAGGAATGCGCTTTACGCGTGCTTTATTCGTTCGTTTGGCAGACATGGCGGTCAATCAGTGGTTGATCCATTGAGAATCGGCCAATCGCTTCATGAGCTTTCGCAATAAAACAGATCCTATGCCTCCGCTCAGGATCAGGAAGCAAGAGCGTCGGGGCTTGTGCTGGGTTTATTCTGAATCGCCAAAGACAAAGTCTACAACGTCTTCCGCACTTCGTTCGCTACTGCCACGAGCAGGCGTGCCTTGGCATTCGCAAGATCGCGTTTGATCGTCATCAGACCGCAGTCGGGTGCCAGCCACAGATTATTCGGTTCGATATAATTCAGGGCTTTGCGCACGCGCTCGACGACGTTGGCAACGGGCGGCACGGGTGTATCGCTCGGATCGACGCAGCCGAACATGATGATCCTGCCCCTGGCGATTTCCAATACTGCCGGATCATAGCCGCTGCGCGCAAACTCGACGCCAAAACCGCTGATTCTTGTCTTCATCAACTCCTGCAAAAGTTCGGGATACTCGTACTCATGTTGTTGGCCCATACCGCCGGGATACCCGTAACAGAGATGGACCACAGTGGGGACATGAATACCGTCGAGGCAGCGATCGAGAGCTTGCGCTCCGTAAGCGAACACTTTCTCATGGTAGCGGGTCATCGCCGGTTCATCGATTTCCAGCACGTCACAGCCCGCCGCCTGCAAGTCGAGCAGTTCTGCGTTCAGCGCCGCAGCTACGTCCATCGCCATCGCGGCTTCGTCCTTGTAGTACTCATCGAGCGTGCTGTCGACCACGGTCATCGGCCCCGGCACGTCCATTTTGATCGGCTTGCTTGTTTGCGCTTTGGCGAACCGAAGATCTTCAATGATGGCGGGGGCGCGTCGGGTGATTTTGCCGACTACGCGCGGCACCGGACGCGGCTGCTCGCGGCGGCGATAAATCTGTTTCACTGCCTCGCGCTCGAGGTCGATACCGTTAAAGGCGGCGAGAATATGATTGATAAAACCGGTGCGCCGTTGTTCGCCGTCGGAGAGCAAATCCAAGCCAATGCGTTCCTGAGTGTGAATGCTCAACGCGGTGGCGTCGTCTTGCGCTTCTTTGAGTGCCGCACCCGCAAGACGAAAGATCGCGCGACTGCGGTCATTTTGCGCGAGCCAACCGGGGCGCGGAAAACTGCCGATGGTCGTGGCGGCAATGGGAGGAAGTTGCATGTTCAGGTCTCCTTGGGATTTGGTTTGCCTATATATGCCGAGCGGGCCAAAGACAAGGCTATCACGGTGTGCTCAGTTCTTCCTTCCCAACAAACGGTAAAAAAGCACCGTCGTGATCAACAGTGAAATTCCGGCAGTCACAGCCAGACCGAGGGGGGCGCCAAAAAACGTAGCGCTGGCGCCCATCACGATCGAGCCCACGGCGCGCATTCCCTGATCCAAGTTGAACACACTCATGACCCGGCCCATAAGCTGGCGAGGTGCCTCGATCTGGATGATCACGCGGCTGATGGTGCGAAAGCTCACTTGGCCGGCGCCTACCAGAGCCAAAAGCAAAACAGAGAGCGAGAAAATCGGCGAGGCGCAAAATAAGATAAGGAATATGGGGGTGACTGTGGTCATGAACCACAGCACCATGGCGCGGTCCCAGCGTTCGCCGGCCGAGGCGAGCAACGTGAGCGAAGCGATGCCCCCAATACCCGGCGCTGCCATCAGAATCCCCAACCCTTTAGGACCGACGTCGTGTATTTCTTTGGCAAAAACTGGCAGGAAATTCTGGTAAGTCACGATAAAAATCGCGAAGGTGTAAGCGGCAAGGATGCTGCTGAGGATGACCGGCGCATGCCACACGTAACGAAACCCGTCCTGGAACTCTCGCAAGAAGTCCCGCCCTGAAGGAGCGGAGAATTGTTCCGTTGTGCGCATCAGCATCATTCCCGCTCCGGAAAGAATCAAGCTGGCGGCGAAAACGGCGTAGCAGCCGGCCACACCGATCCATATCACCATGACTCCTCCGAGCGACGGACCGACGATGCGGGCCAGGTTGAAACCTACCGTGTAGAGAGATACGGCGTTCAATAAATCTCCGCGCGGCACGAGCTCTGCGAGAATCGATTGGGCCGCCGAGGGATTGATGGCGCGAATCGATCCGGAGAGAATTTCCAGTGCAAGAAGATGCCAGAAGGTCAAAATTTCGAGAGCGTACAGTAAAAGGAAAATGATCTGCGGCAACGCGGAGCCGAATTGGACCAGGATCAACAACAGTTTGCGTGAATAGCGGTCGACAAATACGCCGCTAAGCGCGCCGAATAACAGGCGTGGAGCCGCGCTGGAAAGACCCAAGATCCCCAAAGCCATGGCCGATTCTGTGATCTCATAAGCGATCCAGAAAAGCGCGACTTCCTGCACAAAATGGCCGATCGAGCCGAGCAGATCACAGAACCAGAAAAGCGCGTAGTCGCGGTAGCGCAGCGAGTAAAGAAGTCGAATGTCGCGTGACTCCTATCGGAGGTATCTCCGGCAAAGACGCGAAAGCGCCAAGTTCGGCAGAGAAGTAATGACCGAACCGAGTCTGTTTATAGCTTGTTTACGATTCGGAGGAAAGGAAGTGTGTGTTCGGGCGATAACGTGCGTCGGGGGTGGAGAGAGTTCCGAAATTGGCACCCCTGACTCACGATATGTTTGGCAAGAGCCGGCAGTCTCATCCTGAACCGCGAAACAAAATTGACCGATGAGGTTGACAGCGGGAGCGTTTCAGATTACCCGGAAGCGATATTTTGTGAAGGAGAACAGTAGTCATGGCTTACGATGACAGCAGCATAAAACCGATGAGCGCGAGTCTAATGCGTGCGCGCATCGCGACCAAGATCCTCGCAGGACTATACGAGGACGCGCCGACCATGCTGACCAGCGCGATTCGCCTGATGGTCGAGTTGCCGGGAGGCAAGGGGCACTCAGGGCCGCCGTATCCCTTTACCGTCGGCGTGAGCCCTGCCTGGTGCAGCGGTTTGAACGGCGCCAAGCTAGTCGCCAGCGGCAAACTCGACCTGGTTTGGCTCAATCCCTCGATCATTCCTTCAATGGCGGTGCGTGGCGTCGGTCCGTTTCGCAAGGCGCAACCTTTGCGTGCGCTTGCGGTATTTCCCTCATGGGACCGTCTGGTCATTGCCGTGTCGCCGCGCCTCGGCGTGCGCTCGATGGAAGAAGTGATTACCAAAAAACCAAGAATGAACGTCTCGATCGCGGTCAACGACTGCGTCGATTTTGCCATCAAATATTTATTGAAGGCGCACGGCATTTCGCGAAAAGATTTCACCGCTTGGGGCGGCACGGTTGACGAGGTGGTGCGGCCGAGCAATCCACACCGACGGGAAGGCATCGTTTCCGGTACGCTCGACATGGTGATTGATGAGGGCATGGATTCCTGGGGCGATGTGGCGGTAGAACACGGCATGATCTTTTTGTCCTATTCGGAGTCCGTACTGCGGCAGCTTGAGAAGTACGGTTTCAAGCGCGCGCGCCTGGATCACGGCCGGGTTGCCGGCATCGATGAGCCCACAACGGTAGTCGATTTTAGCGGCTGGCCCATCGTCGTGCGCGAAAATTTCCCTCAAGAGTTGGCGTACCACGTAGCTGCGGTGCTGGACAGAATTCGCGAAGAAATTCCCTATGACGCGGTGGAGACGCCGTCGATGAAGCAATTGTGCACGGACAGCGAGGCTGGTCCATTGGATTTCCCGCTTCATCCGGGGGCTGAAAAATATTACCGGGAAAAGGGTTATCTTTAAGTTATCTTCCTTGGCAAGCCACTTTGTTCTGCAACGGCGAGACGACGACGAGCTGTTTTAGTCTTTACCTAAGACACACGGAGTGATATGCACGGAGATCGTAAGCTGACATGGTTTGAGCAGCAGTTGGCTTGGAGCAGCACCTCCTAAGTTTGGTGACCTCCCGTTCTCCACGGCCACGGCGATTCGCCTGAAAACAATTCGCGCATGGCTCTTAGCGAGATCTGAGAAGGAGATTTCAATGAAACCGATATTTACAAACGCCGGGCGGCGGATTGTTTTGGCGGCGACTGCGATCATCGGGGCGCTCGCCCTGGCGAGGGTGCCGCTATCGCTGGCAGGCGAAAAGCCATTGGTAAGAATCAACGTCGCCTATAGCTCGATCTCCGGCAACATGGCTCCACTGTGGGTGACTCAAGAGAAAGGTTTCTTCCGCAAACACGGTCTCGACGTTCAGGCCATTTTGATCGAGTCGGGCACCACCACGGCACAGGCGCTGGTGGGCGGCGACATCAGCTTTGCGTCGCTAGCCGGACCTGCGGTGATTCAAAGCAATCTCCGTGGCGCCGATGTCGTGATGATCGCCGGCGTGGTCAATACTCTGACGTTTCAGCTGTACACGGAGCGGGGCATCAGCCGGCCGGATCAATTCAAGGGTAAGGCGGTCGGGGTCACCCGCTACGGCTCTGCGACCGATTTCGCCATGCGCTACGCGCTCGACAAATACGGATTGGATGCCGGCAAGGACGTGGCGGTTCTTCAATTGGGAAATGTGCCGGCGCTGCTCGCCGCGATGGAAGCGGGCAAGATTCAGGGAGCGATGCTTTCGGCACCAACGTCGCTGCGCGCAAAAAAGTTGGGGTTCCCCATGCTCGCCGATCTGCAAATGCTCGGCCTCGAGTATCAACATACCAGCATTGCAACGACCAGAAATCTGATCAAGTCCAAGCCGGATCTGGCGCGTGATTTCATGAACGCTTTTGTCGAGGGGATTCACTACGCCAAGACCCATCGCGCGGAGACACTGCAAGTTCTGGCAAAGTATCTGCGCACCGACGACAAGGAAGTGCTCGAAGACACCTACGAATCGATCGTGCTCACGTTGGTGCCGGAAAAGCCTTATCCGACTCTCAAAGGCATACAAATCATCTTGCGCGAGCTCGGCGCGAAGGATCAGCTCGCGCGCTCAGCCAAGCCCGAACAATTTGTCGATCTGAGCATATTGAAGCAGGTGGACGATTCGGGATTCATTGATCGGATATACAAATCAGCCGCAGTAGCTAAGGCGGCACCGCCCAGCCAGCCGATGGTCGCCAAGGCACCGCTGGTCGAATCGAAAGCAAAACCAGCCCCGGCAGATGACAAAGCGAAGGCGGCGGCGAAACCAGCGCCTTCTCCCAGCGCGAAAGTTGCTTCGTCCGCCCCGCTCGGGAAGCTTGGCGGCCGCGAGTACATCGTGAAGAGGGGCGATACGCTTAGTCGATTGGCTCTGGAGTTCTACGAGTCGCCCTACGAATGGAAGCGCATCTACGAGGCGAACCGGGACGTCGTCAAAAACCCCGATTATATTTACATCGGGATGAAACTCACTATCCCGGACAAGCCCAGCTAAGAATTGGGGGTGTTTGGCAGAGCTGAATTATCTACGCTCGAGCTCCCGACAGGAAGTTCAACGTAACGCGCTGGTCGCGAAACGCGGCCAAGGTCAGCTTTTCGCCGCAGACCCCTCGCTTTCGCGCGCCGCAAAAAGCATCGCGCGTTCAATAGTGAATCCGAGCTCTGCGCCGTCCCGGTAAATCGCTGTCTTGGGTGTCTGAACCCGCAGCACGGCACCGTCAGCCCGGACTTTATAATCGATCAGATGTCCCGAATAGTTGCTCACCTCGACCCGGCACCGGATCGGTCCCGCAGGGCTCAGGCATATGTCCTCGGGGCGTACGGCCACTACACAGGCGCCGCTCAAACCGCTTCGATCGATAACGTTGAGACGATGGCTGCCGAGAAACTCAATCGTGGCTTGGTCGCCACTTCGGCTAAGGATGCGGGCGGGCACAAAGTTCATCAGGCCGATGAAGTCGGCGACGAAACGGTCCACGGGTTGAGCATAGATTTCGGCGGGAACGCCGATCTGAACGATGCGGCCGGAGTTCATTACTGCAAGTCGGTCTGACATTGCCAGCGCTTCGGTTTGATCGTGGGTAACGTACAGGATCGGGATACCGGTTCGGCGCTGCAAGTCCTTCAGCTCGAAGCGCATGTGTTCTCGCAGTTTCGCGTCGAGATTACTTAGTGGTTCATCGAGCAGAAGCACTTCGGGTTCTTTAATCAAGGCTCGCGCCAGCGCGACCCGCTGTTGTTCTCCACCGGAAAGCTGGCTGGGATAACGATCCGCCAGCTTTTCGAGACCGACCGTGTGCAAAGCCGCTTCGAGCTTTGTTTCGATGCGCTTTTTGGGCAATTTCTTGAGCTTCAATGGATAAGCAACATTGTCGCGAACCGTCATGTGGGGCCATACCGCGTAGTTCTGGAACACCATGCCGATCGGCCGGAACTCCGTGGGCACGTTGATTCGTTCGGCAGTTGAATTCACGCGCGTCTCGCCGATGTAGATTTCTCCTTCGGTGGGTTCCTCTAGCCCGGCGACACAGCGCAGCACCGTGCTCTTGCCGCAACCACTTGGTCCAAGCAGTGAAAAAAACTCTTTGTCGCCGACCGAAAAAGTTATCTGATCGGCAGCGACGACCTTGCCATACCTCTTGGCTAGATTGAAAATCCTGATCTTTTCCATACCGTCAAAACCCGGCGACGCCGCCGCTTAACTTCCGGATGATCGTATTACCCAGAATCAATAGACCCATCACGATGGAAGCCAGAGCGGCAGCTATCTCTCGGTATCCCGCATCCTGCAAATTGTAAACGACCACTCCAATCGTCTCGGTTTCATAGGCGTATAAGAGAATGGACACGGTCAGCTCGCGGAGAGCAGGCATGAAAACTAGAATCCAGCCGGCGATCATCCCTGGCCTGGCTAACGGCAAAATGATGTCGCGCAAGCGCGGAAATAGTCTCGCTCCCGAGGTTTTGGCGGCCTCTTCGAGTGAATCATGTACTTGTTGCAGCGTGGAATTCGTCGTCCTAACGGCAAATGGTAGATAGACCGCCAAATACGCTACCAGAATGATCCACAGAGTGCCGTAAAGACTGATCGGCGGTCGCGCCCACGCGAGGATCATCGCGATGGCAATGACCGTATGGGGCACGGCGTACGGAATTGTCGCGAGAAAGTCGAGCATGCGGCTGCCCTTGAGCCGCGCCTTGACGTGCAAATAGGAAATCACCGTGCCGATAAACATAGCCACCGTGGCCGCCATCGCGCCAAGAAACAGACTGTTCATGATGGCTCTCTGGGCCGTTTCAAACTTGAGCACATAATCAAAGTTTTGCAGCGTCAAGTTGGCGCTGGTGATTGGAGCACCCCAGTAGCGCATCAGCGCGGTCAAGACCATGGAAAGAATCGGCAGGATTGAAATAAACACGACGATTGCCGAAGTCAAAAAAAACAGCGGGTAGCGGATGGAACGGAGTTTCAGCTCCGAGGGATGAACCGCCTTACCGGAAATGACGGTGAAGCGGCTTTCGCCCCTTTGAATGCCGAACTGAAGCGCCATCGTAACCAGCGCTACCAGCACCAGCATACTGGAAAGGGCCGTGGCCAGGCCGAAATCGGGGATCGCCAAGGCGTAATAGATGCTGGTCGTGAGGACGAAAAACCTAGCTCTCATCCCCAAAAGCGCCGGTATGCCGAAATTGGCAAGCGCGCCGATAAATGCCAGTAGGCCCCCGGCCATGATCGCTGGCAGGACCAAAGGCAAGGTTATCTGCCGCATAATTTGGTAGGTGCTGGCTCCCGATGCGCGCGCCGCTTCTTCAAGACTCGCGTCCATACGCTCCAACGCACCCGCCACCGTAATGAAGACTAGGATGAAGTAGTGTACGGTTAGGACGAAGACGATGCCGCCGGCGCTGTAGATATTCCAAGGCACAGAGGTCAAACCCAAGACTTCAAGCCAGATTCGAGCGAGATACCCTTGCGGGCCCAAGAGTTGGATCCAAGCAATAGCCGCAAAAAACGACGGCAGAGCGTACGGCAAAACCAATAGAGTCCGAAGAGTTTTTTTAGCGGGAAGATTCGTGCGTACGACCAGAAAGGCGAGCAGCGTTCCCAGCACCATGCACATGGCGCCGGTTGCGCAGGAGATCCATACCGAATTTAGCAGCGCCCGGTAGTAGCTCGGATAGGAAAAAACTTTTTGATAGCTTTTTAGCGACAGGACACCGGCGTCGAGAAAGCTTCTAAACAGGACTTGCCACAGCGGATAAATGACGACGAGCAGAACAAAAACACCCGCCGCCGCCATCAACAGATAGCGGCGGTCAAAGTGGGTAGCTCTCATTCCCAAGACTCGGTACGGGGCTCCGTCTACTGCAGCATTGTTTTTTCGAATTTTTCCCGGATCGCCGGAGCGTTGTCGGCCGCCCACTCATAGGGAATCGGCATGAACTTGATCTGCTGTGCCGAAGGCTGTCCCGCCGGTGGTTTGACGTCGCCTCGCACCGGGATCACTTCCTGTTTGACCAAGAATTCCTGGCCTTCTTTCGACAGCACGTAGTCGACGAACGCCTTGCTGCCATTGGGATTCTTAGTTCCCTTAATAATCGCGATCGGACTCGGCACCGAGATCGCCCCATCCGCAGGCCAAACGATCGCTAGCGGCGCACCCTTTTTGATCAAACCCGCGACGATATAGTCGAGCGTCATCGCTATGCCGAATTCTTTGCCCGCGAGAGCCGCTGCCGCATCCGAGTTGCCGCGCACAATCGCGACGCCTTTGGCTCTGGCCTTTTCAAACCATGACCAATCGCCGTCTCTTTTAACAAACGCCGCTACCGTAACAAAATTCGAACCGGAATAGAGCGGGTTACCCATGACAGCCTTCTTGCCAGCATCGGGAAATTCTTTCCACGACTTAGGCGCATCCTTCAGCGGAAGCACCTGAGTGTTAACCGCGATGATCATGTTAATCAGCCGTCCTGCGGTGAAAAGTCCTTTCGGGTCCTTGAGATCGGCGGGGATCGCCTTTGCCTGGGGGGAAATGTAGCTGTAGAGCTCGCCGCGTTTTCTGAGATCGTAATAGACCGGCGCATCGGCAAGCCAAAGTAGGTCCGCGCGGATGCCGCCAACCTCACGTTCGGCCGCGATCTTGGCGCCAACTTCGGTGCTGCCGGCGCGGTAGATTTCCACTTTGATGTCCGGCCGCTTCTTCATAAAGGCATTGGCAAATTGAGTCGCCAGTTCCTGCGGCACAGAAGTATAGAGCAGCACTCGATTCGGGGATTTTGCTTGGGCGAAAACGACCGCAGCATCCAGCACGGTCAGGCCGCCAACAGCCATCAAGATTAAACTCATGCGTCGAAGAAATTTTTCCATTGCACACCTCATGGTCAAAAATTTTACACGGCCGCCAGTTTTGCCAATTGCCGATTGAGAAACTCGGTTGATTTCTGCACCATTCCCATCTCGTCCTTGGGATTCCATCCTTCTATGACCAGCGCGCCGTCATACTTCTCTTTCAGTGCTTGCAGCACGGGTTCAAAAGCGATTTCACCCTGTCCCATGAGGACGTGGACTTTTCCGTTTTTTGTGTCGCTGATGTGGATGTGGCTGATCTTCCGCAGGGCGCGAATGAACGCGACTACGTCCATCACCGTATGTGCATGCGAGATATCGAACGTAACCCCGAAATTTTCCATGTTGACGGCAGCAATAATCTGGTTGGTGATATCCGGATGAATCACCACTTCTTTGTTGCGTTTCTCCATGGTCTCCATAGCAATAGTTAGGCCCAGTTCTTTGCCTCGGCCGGCAAAGCGCGTGAAGGCACTGATCTGCATATCCCAAATGTCGTCCGGCGTGTCCTGTCGACCCGTGAGATAGCCCGGGTGTACGGTGATCACACTGGCCCCCATCGCCGCCGCCTCCTCGATCGCTTGGATGACTTGTCGAATCGATTCTTCCCTGATGCCGTGGTTGCTCGACGTGATGTTGAGATCTCCAATCGGACCATGTACGGATAGACTCAAGCCGGATTGCCGAAGCCTTTTTAGCAGATCGCCTTGATCGTCCCGCCATAGGTGCTCGGTCCAGACCTCGAGCCACGAGACACCCTGTTCGCGCGCAAGATTGATCACATTACCGAGTGAATGCGATTTAAAAAGTAGGCTAGAGATTGCAGTTTGCATGGAACTCCTCCCGATTTGTCGAATACTTAGCCGCCAGTCTCGTAACTGTCAAATTAATTTCCTGTAACGCGGGTTTTACTAACAATGCACGCCATGTTGTCTGAGCACATGGCGTAGTCCGGCGATGTCCCGGTGCCGGTGGATGATTACGTTCACGCCCAACTCCCGCGCCGGTTGAGCATAGGTATCGTTGTCGTCGATGTAGACGATTTCTTGCGGTCGGACGCCGGACTTTTCAATCATCAGTTCGACGAATGCTCGCTCAGGTTTGGTCAGGTGAAAATCAAAGGAATAAATCTCGATATCGAACAGCTGCCGGAAGTGATATTTCTTCTCGAGAAAATCTATGCGGCTCTTGATGTTTCCTGAAAATGCAATGATCGAATATTTTTTTCGCAAATCTGCGACTAGCTGATAGACGTCCGGGTCAAGGATATAGCTGTCATACCACTCCTGCTGGATTAGCTTGCTGTCGTATTCTGACGGCAATTGTTGTTGCGCCCATTGCCAGAAATCCTCATCGGAAATGAGCCCTTTTCGCAATGAAACACTTTGCAGAGAAGATAAAATCGCCCCGACGAGCCATCCATCATAGCCATGGACTCTCGCCAACTTTTCCGAGACCACGGATTTTCCTTCCGAGAACAGCACGCCGCCGAGATCGACGGCCACAGTTTTGATCATCGTCAATCGTCTCGGAACTTGTCGCTCAACCGGTTGGGCCAATCGTCTCAAACGTTGCCATCAGGTGTGTACGATCCGGCGACGATCAGGTTTTTTTCTGCATCGCCGCCAGCACGCGCTTGGGCGTGAATGGTCCTTCGCTCAGTCTCACGCCGACGGCGTCGAAAATCGCGTTGGCAATCGCCGCCGCGGGAGGAATCGTGGCGCCTTCGCCGGCGCCGAGCGGCGGCATCTCCGGTTGGTTGATAAGCACGACATCGACGGCGGGAACATCGGGAAATCGCAAGATCGGATAGGTGGCCCAGTCGAGACTGGTAACCCCGTCAGCGTTGAAAGTGACTTCTTCGAGCAGCGCGCGGCTGACGCCTTGAATAACATTGCCTTCTACCTGATTCTCGACTCCGTCCGGATTGATCATCAGACCACAGTCGTGGGCGCAGACGATGCGCTTGACCGCAACCTGACCGGTGGCTTTGTTCACTTCGACTTCTGCGACGACAGCGACGTAGGTGTTGGCGCGCTGGGTCAAGGCAACGCCACGACCTTGCGCCATGTTGCCGCTCGCGACCGGAGCGGGCGAGGGGCGTTTCTGCCAGCCCGCCTTGTCGGCGGCGGCCTGCAGGCAGCCGCCGCCGCGTTTATTGCCGCTCAAATGACGCAAGCGAAACTCTACCGGATCAACCTTCAAGTCCGCCGCGATCTCATCGATTAACGATTCGCTGGCGAAACAACGAGCGATATCTCCAGGCGCGCGCAAATTGCTAGTGCGCAGGGGAATGGGTTCGGGAAAATGCCAGTTGACAAGTTGTGCGATGATCCGCTGATTTGCGACTGCATAGATTTCGCCGCCGCTTTGCGTGCCGTTGTTCCCTCCCGGATTGGTTGGCTGCAAGCCGATTTGCAAAGATGCCAGCAAAGGCGTCGAGCCGGACGCCGTCCAGGGTTGGCCATAGTCGACAAAATCCCAAGCCATCAGCTTGCCGTCGCCGTCGACCGCGGCTTTGGCCTCGTCCAGTTGCGCCGGTCCTTTGGGTTCCCAACCGTGTTCATCTTGACGCGACCATTGCACGCGCACGGGCGCGCCGGCCGCGCGCGACAGCAATGCGGCGTCTTCAGCGCCATCGTCGGTGCTCATGCGGCCATAGGAACCTGACGCTTCGTGATAAATAATGCGCACGTTCTGTTCAGGAATGTTGAGCAGACGGGCTATGGTGCCTCGCGTGCGAAACGGTCCCTGAGGCCCGGACCAGATGGTTGCTTTGTCACCTTTGACGTCGGCGATGGCGCAGGAGGGACCGATCATGCCATGCATTTGAAAGGGCCAATGGTAGCTCGTCTGGTAGGTCTTCTTTGCTTGACGCAAAGCGTTGGCGATGTCGCCTTTGTCGACCGGCTTTAACGTGCGCACCGGCTTGGTGTTTTTCAAATACCGATACACTTCGTCAGGCGTCGCGGGGACTTTCGAGGTCGGTTTGGACCATGTCACCTTGAGCATTCGTGCGGCTTTGATCGCCGCCCATTCGGTTTTGGCCACCACGCCGACAAATTTTCCTTCGCGCACGATCATGTGCACGTCGGGAATTCCCCGAATCGACTCGCGGTCAATATGGACGGGCTCGGTATTAATTACCGGCGGACGAACGACGCGGCCGTGGAGCATACCGGGAATGCGCACATCGTGGATATAATCATGCTCACCGGTGACTTTGGCCGGCAGCTCGACGCGCTTGATCGACCTGCCGACCACTTTATAGTCTTTGGAACTTTTGGCTTTAATCTCCGGTGCAACTTTCATATCCCAGCCGGTACCACTGGCGGTAATACGGGTGTTAAATTTTTTGCCACCGATCAACTGGCCGTAGGAAACTTGCTTCGAGCGGTCGCCCGCAACGCTCACAACACCCTCAGCCACAGTCAGTTTCTCGACCGGCGCATTCAAACGCGCCGCAGCGAGTTTCAGTAGCTCCTGGCGCGCCGCCGCGGCAGCTTGGCGAATTTGCGGACCGGCCCTTTCGATAGTGCGGCTGCCGACGGTGGACCCCTGCTCAATCGATGTCGACGTGTCACCCTGAACCATCGTAACTTTGTCGAAGGGCACGTCCAATTCCTCCGCCACGATCTGGGCCAGAGCGGTGATCGTGCCCGTGCCGAGCTCGACCTTGCTGGTGTAGAACGTCACGGTGCCATCCGGATCAATAGCCAGCCAGGAGTCGAGCGAAGTCGGATCGATATCGCCGGAAGGCAGCTTGGCGAATTGGGCCATCACCCTTCGGGTCGGCGAAAACAAATTAAAACTGACGACCAGAACGCCGGTGGTCTTGAGAAATTGTCTTCGAGAGATTTCCGCGGTCTTCATTATGGTCGCTCCTCTCTGGGCTTAGGCCAACTGGCCCGAGGCTCGCTTTACCGCGCGCAGGATGCGGGTGTGCGTGCCGCAGCGGCACAGATTCCCCGCGAGGGCTTGCTTGATTTGCGCATCGGTCGGCTTGGGAGTCTTATCGAGCAGCGCTTTGGTGGTCATGATCATGCCATTGATGCAGTAGCCGCATTGAAGGGCCTGCTCGTCAACGAAGGCCTGCTGGATCTTGTGCATTTTCTTGGTGGAGCCCAAGCCTTCCAATGTGGTGACCCGTTTATTTTGCGCGGTGCTGATCGGCGTGATGCAAGAGCGGATCGCCACGCCATCCATGATCACGGTACAGGCGCCGCACTGGGCCAGGCCGCAGCCGAATTTCGGTCCGTTGAGGCGCAAATCATTGCGCAGGGCGTAGAGCAGCGGCATGTCGGGCTCGGCGTCAACGACGTGCGTGTTACCGTTTACGCGGAGGGCTATCTTGGCCATAAGCGTACTCCTTTCACTTTTCGCCCCATTGGCGAAGTGGTGTCAGCGATCGTAGTACTGCCGATTGTGCAAGACGGAGAATCTATAGCATAGAGAACGAACAGCAGCCAAGCGGCAACGGCTTCG
>DATBMR010000107.1:0-4476 GCA_036554745.1 Binatia bacterium | reverse complement strand
GTGATGCTGGTCGGCGAGCAGCCGGGCGATATGGAAGATCTTCAGGGGCGGCCGTTCGTCGGACCGGCAGGTCGTCTGTTGGACAAGGCGCTTGCGGAAGCGCGGATCGCACGCGACGAGGTTTATGTCACCAACGCCGTGAAGCATTTCAAATGGATTCAGCGCGGCAAGCGGCGCCTGCATCAAAAGCCGACGATCCGGCAGGTTGTTGCGTGCAAGCCGTGGTTGGAGTCAGAGATGGAAGTGGTTCGCCCGAAGGTGGTCGTATGCTTGGGCGCCACGGCCGCGCAGTCGTTGGCCGGAAGAACTGTCCGTATTACCCGGGAGCGCGGCAAGTTTCTCGACGTCGAATCTATTCCGCCGATCTTTATCACGATCCACCCTTCGTTCATCTACCGGTTGCCCGAGAGGGAGGACCAAGAAAAAGAGTACCGCCGGTTTGTCACCGAAATGAAGCTAGTGGAGCGAAAGCTCCGCAGCCTTGCCGCCGCTTAACGCAATCCTCTTTCTCATTCCGCTGACCCGGAGTTCTCCGGAAGACTCGCGGGTTAGCCCTAACCCGAACTTTAACTTCACGTTGGCTCGGACACTGAGTCCTATAGCCGTGGGCAATAGATACTGCGTCAATGATGGCCGCCGGCAACCCCACCACACCGACGGTGATATTTTCATCCCCTTCAAACCATCGATACCCTCACGTGCCCACGGCTTGCGGACTCACCGCCCTCGCCGCACAAGCTTATTTGCGGAGAGTTTTTGTCGCATTAGGGTTAGTGGTTCAGGTATTGTCATTCCGAGCGGAAGCGAGCGATCTTTCCCCCTACGATTCGAAGCGAGCCAAACTGAACCAGTAGCGACTCGCTAGGCCAATTGATCCCCATTGTCGCCCGCGCCTTGAGAATACATGGTGCGCGCCACCCACGAAAGCTAATGGGCATCTTTGAAAAGAACTTCGATGATCGATGTCGCCACGGAGGTTCGTGTTGCGACGGCGCAGCCCCTATATTATCTAATTGAACGAGCTATGTCCGCTTCAACTATCCAGGATGAGTTGCTGGCGATCAAAAACCAATCGCTTTACCGCCGCTTGCGGCGCGTAGAAAACGATCAAGGCCCAATACTGATGCTCGATGGCCGACAGGTGATCAATCTCTCGTCGAACAACTATCTTGGGTTGGCCAATCATCCGGCTCTAGCTGCGGCGGCGAAGGAGGCGATCGACCGCTACGGCTGCGGTTCGGGCGCATCCCGTCTGATTTCGGGAAACATGGCGCTCCATGAGGAATTGGAATTTCGCCTCGCCCGGTTCAAGGGCACTGAGGCGGCATTGGTCTTCAATTCGGGTTTTCAGCTGAACACGGGGATCCTCTCGACGCTGGCTGGTGAAGGCGATGTCATCTTCAGCGACGCGCTCAATCATGCCAGCATCATTGACGGCTGCCGCCTCTCGCGGGGGCAAACCGTCGTTTATCCTCATGGCGACCTCAACCGGCTCGAAGCGGCGCTCCGGCAATCGGTCAACTCGCAGCGCAGATTGATCGTCACGGAATCGATCTTCAGCATGGACGGCGATGAGGCCCCTTTGACTCAGATTGTCGAGCTAGCCGAGCGACATGACGCCATGGTGATGGTGGATGAGGCGCATGCGACAGGCCTTTTCGGCGCCAATGGCGCCGGGGTCGTGGCGAAACTTGGGTTGAGCGACCGCGTCGCGGTTCAGATGGGCACGTTGGGAAAGGCCCTCGGCGGTTTTGGCGCCTACGTCGCGGGTAGCCGCGCGCTGCGCGAGCTGTTGATTAATCGCTGCCGGAGCTTCATCTTTACTACGGCTTTGCCGCCCGCGGTGATGGCCATGGCGATTGCCGCCGTCGATCTGGTCGAACGCGAACCGGAGCGGCGGGCGGTTTTGTGGGATAACTGCCGGCATCTGTCGGAAGGACTGCGCTCGCTGGGATTCGATACCCGACCGCTCGCGAGCGCTATATTGCCGCTCATCATCGGTGACGCCGGCGCCTGCATGAAACTTTCCGAGCAACTGCTGGAACGAGGAATATTTGCCCAGGGCATTCGTCCGCCGACCGTGCCGCCCGGGACCTCGCGCCTGCGGATCACTGTGATGGCGACGCACGGGCGGGAGCATCTCGACGCTGCTTTGAATGCGTTCCGAAGCGTTAAAGAGTGCTGATTGTCAAACGGCGCGAGCATGGCTTCCCAAAAATTCGTGACTCACTCATGTCTAATCGGTCGGAATTTTCGGTTCATGGCAAAACCGATTAGCGAACGGCCACGGACGCAGTAAAGCTCTGACGAAACCAACGAGATGACAAATTATTACGACAACCTCAAGGAACTCGACCACAGGTATCTTTGGCATCCGTTCACCCAGATGCAGGAGTGGGTGGTGGAGGAGCCGTGCATCATCAGCCGCGGTGACGGTCATTTTCTGATTGACGTACACGGCAACAAATTTCTCGACGGCGTATCCTCGCTTTGGTGCAACGTACACGGTCACCGCAAGAAGGAAATCGATGAAGCGATCCGCGCTCAACTCGAACGGATCGCCCATTCGACTTTCCTCGGTTTGAGCCACGCTCCCGGCATTCAGTTGGCGGAGAAACTGATCCGGATCGCGCCCGAAGGTTTGCGGCGGGTGTTCTATTCGGACAGCGGCGCCACCGCCGTTGAGATCGCGCTCAAGATGGCCGTGCAATACCGGCAGCTCAAAGGCGAGGGGCAGCGCACTCTGATCGCGTCGCTGGCGGAATCGTATCACGGCGACACCGTCGGCTCGATGAGCATGGGATACTCAGAGACCTTTCACCGGTTCCACAAGAGCTTGCTCTTTTCCGTGCTCCGCCTCACGCCGCCGCACGTTTTTCGCTACTACGGCGGCAAGAGCGAAAGCGCGGCGCTCGACGCGGCAATCAATGAGGCTCGCGAAAAGCTTGGCGCCAATAAAAGCACACTGGCCGCGCTCGTGATGGAGCCGTTGATGCAAGGCGCTGCCGGCATGTGGTCGCAGCCGGTGGCTTACGTGCAGGCGTTGGAGGAACTTTGCACGCGCTACGGCATCCTGTTGGTGCTCGATGAAGTTGCCACCGGCTTTGGGCGCACCGGGAAGATGTTCGCGTGCGACCATGCGGGAGTGAAACCGGATATTCTTTGTCTCGCCAAGGGAATCACCGGCGGCTATCTGCCGCTCGCCGCGACGCTCACCACAGAAGAAATCTTCGCGGCCTTTCTCGGGGAGTACAAGGAATTCAAAACCTTCTTTCATGGCCATACTTACACGGGCAATCCGCTCGGTTGCGCGGCGGCGATCGCCAATTTGGAGCTCTTCGCGCGCGACGACGTGATCGCCAAGATGCAGCCAGGTATCGCTTTCATGCGCGATCGGTTGCAACAAAAATTCCTCCCGCTGGTGCATGTCAGTGACGCGCGCCAGTGGGGCTACATGGTCGGCATCGAATTGGCGGAAGATAAAACCAAACGGAAAAATTACGCGCCGGAACGGCGTATCGGTCACAAAGTCATTCTCGAGGCGCGGAAGCGCGGCGTGCTAATCCGCCCGCTGGGCGACATCATTATCCTGATGCCGCCGTTGACGATTACCAGCGAAGAACTATCGGCGCTGCTCGATGTGGTGTATGACGCCATCTGCGCGGTGACGGAAAGCTCTCGAGCTTGTTGATGGAAGATTGGCTTGGAAGATCGTCTTAATTCACGTTCGACTGACTTTCGCTATCACGATGGGTAAAGGGATCTTTATCACCGGCACCGATACCGGCGTTGGCAAGACTTTCGTTGCGGCGTCGCTCGCAGCTTTTCTGCGCGAACGCGGCTACCGTGTCGGCGTCATGAAGCCGGTGGAAACCGGTTGTCCTGAGATCGACGGAATTGTCGCGCCGCAGGACGCGGCACTTCTCAAAGAGGCCTCCGGCTGCGCCGAGGCAATCGAGAAAATCTGCCCGTACCGGCTCAGCGACCCTTTGGCGCCCAGTATCGCCGCCGAAAGGGCCGGGCAAAAAATCGACGTAGATTACTTGATAGCGACTTACGGTGAGATCGCCACCGATCACGACGTCACGTTGGTGGAAGGGGCGGGTGGTCTGATGGTGCCGTTGTTGCCGAGCTACACGTACGCCGATTTGGCTCGCGTGTTGAAGCTGCCGCTGATCGTGGTCGGCGTCAACAAGTTGGGCGTGATCAATCATCTTCTGCTCACGCTCGAACATGCAAGTTGCATGGGCTTGAGCACGCTCGGCTATGTGCTCAACAACATGTCAAGCGAGAGTTCGCTCGCGGCCGAGACTAATCGCGAGGGGTTGTTGGGTTTGACCGGAGTGCCTTGTCTCGGCGAGTCGTCCCACCATGGCGTGCACAAATTCCTTCCATACGAAGTATTCGAAAAGGAGTTCGACATTCGCTTAGTCGAGCGACTGTTATCGATGTGATCGGCGGAGCCTCACTTGGAGG
>DATBMR010000043.1:0-6166 GCA_036554745.1 Binatia bacterium | reverse complement strand
CCGCACATGAATAAGCCAGCGATCGGCGTCTTGTACTGTCCCCAACCGGGGAACGGCCGGTTCTCCAATGCTTGATCACCGGAATATTCCCCCACCATCCAATCGCCGCAATACATGTTTCTGTCATGCCGCTCGATATCGAGCGGCGTCGTCGAATCGGTGGAAAGAATATTGTTCTCGTCCAGATTGGGCGCGAACTTCTGCCAGACAGCGAGCTGTTGGTAAAACCAATCGTAGCGCGCCTTATCCCAATTGAGCGGATTACCCCAAAGATTGTAGGTCATGAGCTGCCACATGAACGCCGTCGCCTTGCCCGGCGGCGCCTGAGTGGGGTCGTGGTATGACGGCGTAGCGCCGTTCATGAATGGCTTGCGCGGCAATTGGCCAGTGCGGCAGTCCTCGAAGAGATTGACCAGATCCTGATACTCGTCCAAGCCGACGATGTGCATGAACGAGCCGGCGACCTCGGGATGTTTCTCTTCGGTGATGTATTTGGGCCGGTCGTTCAAGGCCAGATTGACCGCGAAGATGGGTGTCGTTTTGGAAAATCGAAAACCGGACGCCAAATCCGCGAATTTCGGATCGAGATTCTCTCTGCCGACGAGCTTGATGAAAGTCTCCACCGGATTGACGTTGGAGGCGATGAACTTGCGTGCCTTGATCACCGTGCCGTCTTCGAGCACCACCGCCGTCGCCTGGCCTTTTTCGACGAGAATGCGCTCGACGCCGTTGGCCTCGATGTAATCGACACCGTTGTGCGACATCATGTGCGCCAGGTTGTCGCCCAACGCATGCGACGTGCCGCGGCAAAGCTGCGGATTGACGCCCCAGGCGATCATCGCCGGAATCAGATAACCCGTCTGCGGCGCGTCCAGCTCGTAGCCACGCATCACGCCGAGAAAGGCGATAAATGCGCGCACGCGCGGGTGCTCGAAATGGCGCAGGACAAACTCCCCCGGAGTGGTATCGAAGTATTTCAAATATTCGCGCCCCTCAGGAATCTTCTCTAACAGCGGGCGCTTTTCATCCATTGGCACAGGCACCGCATAAGTCTCCGTAAACACGATTTTCTGGACCACCGGCTGCCATCGCGTCCAGATGTCCATGAAAGAGGCCGCATCCTTTTTGGAAAAGCCCTCAATGGTTGCCACCGTACGGTTCACCTCGGCGAACCAGCCGAGGTAAGTCCTGTCGAGAAAATGATGCACGACGCCGGGATCCGGCCGGTAATAGTGAATCCCGAAATTTTCCAGCTCCAGGTCTTTGTACCAGGGCAACATCATCAAACCACGGTGAAACACGGAGTGAATATTGTGCCAAAAGCCGGGATAGTTGCGATCTTCGTGGGAATCCAGGCCGCCGCCCACTTCCATGTTTTTCTCAACGACCATGATTTTTTGGCCGCATTTTGCCAGATACGCGGCACAGATCATGCCGTTGTGCCCTGCCCCGATCACCACGCCGTCGTACTCTAAAATCTTGGCCATGAGTTTTCTTTACCGACAAAAGTGGCCGCTGGGACCTTTGGAACGAAATCGGTCCAATCGTTCCAGAGGTTTCATAGTTCCAGTCGTTCCAATCGTTAAAACTCTTTATAGGTTTAGATCCTGCTTCATAACGTGCCAACAGTTATAACCCGAACCGGCGATCACCGCGTCCGCCGGATGCATCCCGACACCCACCATGTACAGCCTTTGAATAGGCGTGCGGTAATTGGCGATCTGCTCGATCGGGCGCTGCTCGCCCGCTTGGGTAGCGACCTTGCGGGCGACCCAAACCGATCCCCGCCTCATGTTCGGCCAGCGCCCCGACATGTAGAATGGATCCATCGCCACTTTCATCTCGATATTTTCGTCGGTCAAATTGGTGGCATAACGCCGCCAGATTTTCACAACCCGATCCATGAAACCAGTCTTGAGCTTTATCCAATCCTCCGGCTTTTGGCCCTTAAGCCGAAACGGTACTGGAAGGTAAACCGACGCAGCGTGCTTCGCTCTGGGCGCTTGCAGCGGATCGAAAGCCGTCGGACAAATCGCGTGCAGACAGGCATGCTCTGGAAACTCGCCCGCACGAATTTCTTTCCACATCTCTTCAATATCGTCGGGAGTTTCAGGCCCCATGTTCACGTTCATCGCTTGTCCGACCGCCGCGTCGTTGGCTTCATGAAGGGCGTAGCGCACGGGCGCCTTAAGGGCTAGATGAACCTGGAAGTAGGAGAACTCGTCAAGCTCGATGTCCTTGACGCGCTCCATAAACGTTCGTGGCAAATAATCTTCGCCTACCATTTCAATCAAGGTCGAATACGGGTCGGCGTTGGAAACAACCGCCAAGCGCGCCTTCCACTCGCGGCCATCGCGCAAGCGCACACCAACAGCTCGGCCGTCATCATCGACAAGTATTCTCTCAACATGATGCACGGCGCGAATCTGACCACCGTTGTGAACGTACGCGCGCTGCAACACTTGGGCGATTGAGTGCGAGCCGCCGCGCGCCAGCTCGGGCTTCTCGTCGCCGGCGATCATCTTCAACACTTCGACTCCGCCGCCAGAGTAATCCGGTCCGACGCCGCGTGGGATCGCCATCTGCGATAGTACCAGCGTCTTGATAGCATCGCTCCCAAAGAGTTCGTCAACGATCCGGCGCGGGGTCATCTGCCAATAACGTAAAAAATCTTTACCATCCGGTTCGGCTTGCAGCTTGCTTAAAACGCCAGCAGCCTTCTCCGGCCGCGTGTGGTAGTACGGAATCAAATAGTCGCGGATGAGACGATGAAAGCGGTCGTGGGTCGCGCGCCACATCTCCCCATCTTTGCGCGCAAATTCTCCAATGCACGCAACCGTCGGTTCGAGCGCTTGATGCTGCGAAAGAGAGCTCCCGTTACGCAAGAGGAGAGCGGATATGACGGGAGGCGAAACGAACTCGGCATGATAGCCACTAGCCCAGTCAAGCTCCTTCCAAACCGGCGAACTGTCGCGGTTGTCCTGATAGTAAGCGAGAGTGTTATGCCAATAGCCAGGCAAAGTGATCTCTTCACTCGCCAGGCGGCCGCCGTTTTCCAACCGGCTTTCACAGATGACCGTCTTGAGACCGGCTTTGCCCAGATAAGTTCCGAGGGCAAAACTATTTTGCCCCGCGCCGATTAGAATGACATCCCATGCGCCGTCAACCACGAGAATCTCCAAGACGACCCAGTGTCTGTTCGCTCATCAAACGCTCCCCGAGTCAAGGTTTCGACCGGCTACTTCTGAAATAAATTTTTCTGTATTCGGCCATCTTCTCGGCATAAGCTTTCTTTTCCATGTTGACCATTTCCACGAGCTCGATTTTATCAGCATCCGGCTTCGTTGAACATGAATTCCATTGGCGCCGAATTCGTTAAAACGACGTCATATACCCGATCCATAGCTTTGGTCGATGACGAACGCCAAAAATCAACCTCTCATTCGGTCTTCTTTTTTGAAAGCGGCAGCAATCATATCCATCGTGTCGTTTTCGACCGATCCGTAAACTACGACCTTGCCGCCTTCCTTTTTGATGACTTCGACGAGCCTCGCGTCCTGAGCGCTACCCGCATTAACGGAAGGCACATCTAACGGGACGAGCTGATACGGCCACCCGTGAGCGAATACCCGCCAACGAATGATTACCTCCAATATCGAAAAGTGTTAGAGTTGTCCATTGTTTGTCTCCAATCTGGTCGTTTGCTAACCTTAACGCGAAACCATGAGCCCGCAAGAAAAACTAAAGAGCATTCGCGAAGAGCTGAAACAAACGTTCCTCGAGCGCGGAGAGTTAATCGATGGAGCGCTCTCAGCCTTGCTATCCTCAAATCATCTCCTCATTATCGGTCCCCCCGGCACCGCGAAGTCCATGCTGGCTGACGAGCTTTGCCGGCGTATCGAGGGAGCCAATTACTTTCAGTGGCTGCTTACGCGATTTACGACCCCGGAGGAGATTTTCGGCGCGGTCAGCTTGAAGGCTCTAGAAGAGGACGACTACCGGCGCGTGACCGATCGCAAGCTGCCCGAGGCTCACATTGCTTTTTTGGATGAGATTTTCAAGGCAAACTCATCAATATTAAACGCAATTCTTACTCTGATTAACGAGCGTTTGTTTCATAACGGCAAGACCATCGTGCGCGTGCCCCTGCTGACGCTCTTCGGCGCCAGCAATGAGTTGCCGGAGGAAGAGGAACTGACCGCACTGTACGACCGCTTTCTACTGCGTTTCATCGTCAGCTATATCGCGGAGGACTTTCGTTTTCTGCGCATGCTCGAATCCCAGAAAGCCCCGCAGCGCACCATCCTTACCCTGCCGGAGCTAAAGACCCTGCAATCCGAGGTCCACGATGTCACGATCGCCTCCCATGTTTATCGGAGCATCGCCGACATCCGCCGCGAGTTGAACAAAAAAAATATTCAGGCTTCCGACCGCCGCTACCGCCAGTCGCTCACTCTGTTGCAAGCCTATGCCTATCTCGAAGGCGAGAAAGAAGTTTACGAAAAACATCTTCTTTTTCTCGAACACGTCTTGTGGCGGGATCCGGCGGAGCACGAACCAGTGCGCGCCGCCATTCGCGAGCTTTTGCTCGGCTACGAGGAGGAGATCACCGAATTGCTCTACGAATCGAGGGAAATTCGCGAGTCGGCGTTGCAAACCGGGAAGAGCAGCGACGAGCGCGCACGCGCCCTGATCGAATATCACACCAAGCTGAGAAACATCCTCATCAAGGTCGATCAGATCATGGACAAGGCGAAGCGCATGGGCCGACCACTGGACCGGGTCAACACGGTGCGCAGCGAGATCGAACAGCTGCAAAGAGAAATGCTGGAGCAGTTCTGATGCCGCCGGAGCGCGCCAAGAAAGCGCAGCCTAAACGGGTCTTCCAACCCCTACCCGCAAACACCTTCTGGATTGGTAACGATGCCTATGATCGGCGCGTTTGGGGCCATCTGCGGGCCGAGTCGCCATCCCTACGCGATTTGGAGGAAAACGGCAGCAAGCTGCTACCTCATTTTGGCTCGTTATTGCAAGATATTTTCTGTTTGTTGTTCAAGTATAACATCGAATATCTCAAGGACTCCGAAGTGCTCCCCAGCGCGCTGCTGAATCAAAATTTCATCCACGCTATCCATCGTGGCGCCCAATATGATTTTCTGCGCGAACAAACGCTACTGAACGATGCGCATGCCGGCCTCTCGACGTTGATCCTTGGTGAAAGATTGCTCAAGTTGGTGCGCGAAGAAAAATTTCTCACGCGCCGCGACATCCGCGATCTCTGGGATATTAAAAAGCAGGAAGAGTTGGTGAGCCAAAAGCTCGAAGAGTACGAAAACGCCGATACGATTCCGGAAGATCAAATGTCCGAGGAAGGGCAGGAGGCATTGCAGAAGGCGAAGGAGCGCATGAGCAGCGAAGTCCAGGGCGCCGAGGCTTTGCTGCGTCAGAAAACCCAACAGCTCAAAGAAGATTTAAAAAGGATCGAATCCCAAGCGACTCAGCGAATGCAAGCCGAAGCGATCAAAGTCGCGCAAGAGCTCGAAGATGCCGCGGAGGAGGCCGAAGCCTGGGGCAATACCATCGGTAGCGGCGAGCGCACCCCTCCCGGGCAAAAACTTGAGCTCGGCAGGCGTCTAGCCGGCAATGAAAAACTGAAAAAGCTTGCGCGTATGGTCGGCCGTATGAAATTTCACGCACTCGCCTTGCGCAAAAAGGTTTTCGAGCGTTCCAACGAGGAATTGCTTGAAGTGGAGCAAGGGGATGCGCTCCACCGCTTGTTGCCGCACGAACTGCTGACCCTGCACCATCCGATCTTGCGCAAAGATTTTTACCGGCGCTTTCTCGATCAGGAATTGATTCAATATTCGCTTCGCGGCATCGAGGAAAAAGGCAAAGGGCCGATGATCGTCTGCCTCGACGGCAGCTCGTCCATGTCAGGGGACAAGGAGATCTGGTCCAAGGCCGTAACCCTGACTTTGTTGGAAATCGCTCGCAAACAGCGCCGGCTCTTCCGCTCGATTTGTTTTTCTTCGGCGGACACGCCGCTGCAGATCCTCGATATGAATCCGCGCGATCGCTACGAGGTCGAGAGCAAAACGATCATGGATCTTGCGGAATATTTTCCCGGCGGCGGCACCGATTTTCAGAAACCGTTGGACGCCGCGCT